>CAZTMN010000034.1:0-34893 GCA_964615275.1 uncultured Beijerinckia sp.
CAGGCGGGCCACGCCAACAGGGCGGTAGGAAAAGCCCGCTGCAATGTATTTCCAGTTTACTGCGGCCCGCCGATGTGCCTATCAAGTAAACTGCCTGCCTTACGCAGACCCCGCGGTGCGGGCATGGGTCCACCGGGCAAACACGGTTGCCAGCCGGCAGCAAGCGACCGGCGACAGGCGTTCCTGCGCGGTGCTGCCGGCAATCATGGTCCGTTCGCAATCAGTCGAATCAGGGCTTGACGGCAAGCATGCCCCACTCATTGGAAGCGGCCAGAATTGTGCGCTTCAAGATGTCCACTATTGCGCGCGCTGACCCAGGGGAGTTAAAGATTAATCGTGCTCCAACTTGCCATCGCCGCAATTCTCATCATCTGCAACGGATTGTTTGCGTTGTCGGAACTCGCCATCGTGTCCTCGCGCAAGGCCCGGCTTGACGCACTTGCGGAAACCGGCAACCGGGGCGCGCAGGCAGCCTTGCGCCTGCTCGAGCAACCGGGACGGTTCCTGTCGACGGTTCAAATCGGCATAACGCTGGTCGGCATTCTTGCAGGCGCTTTCTCTGGCGCTGCACTCGGGGCCGATGTCGCAGCCTGGCTGCACCAGCTGGGCTTGAAACGCTGGCTGGCGGAACCGGCCGGTTATGCCAGTGTCCTTGGCCTGATTACCTATTTTTCCGTGGTGATTGGCGAACTGGTGCCCAAACATCTGGCATTGCGAAATCCTGAACCGTTCGCATGTGCGATGGCCCGTCCGATGACGCTCCTGTCAAAGGCCGCAGCGCCAA
The DNA here is from genome assembly GCA_964615275.1 of uncultured Beijerinckia sp. GTDB lineage: Bacteria > Pseudomonadota > Alphaproteobacteria > Rhizobiales > Beijerinckiaceae > Terripilifer. The sequence continues at coordinate 785 of CAZTMN010000034.1, forward strand.
TGGTCTGGCTCCTCGACAGCTCGGCACGGCTGGTCATTCGCATGCTTGGCGCAACACCGGAAGGTGAAGTCCGTGTCACCGACGAGGAAATTCGCGCACTGATTGCCGAGGCGGCCCGCACGGGCGTTATCGCGGACGATGAACGGGAGATGATCGCGGCGGTCCTGCGTTTCGGCGACCGCAACGCGCGTTCGGTCATGACGCCCCGCGTCGACATCAGTCCAATCGATATTCAAGCAGATCGCGACACCGTATTGCAGCAAATCCGGTCGTCGACACACTCAATTGTTCTTGTCGCCGACGGAAACCCCGACCGCATCATTGGCGCCATCCGGGCGCGCGACGTGCTTGCAGGCGGGCCGACGGACGGCGCCGCGGCGGCAGGCCAGGAATTTTTGCGCAAACACATGTTCAGGGCGCCGGCGGTACCGGATTCAGCCTCCGCACTCCAGGCTTTGCACCTGTTGCGAAATTCAAGCGTGCCCGTGGCGATCGTCAGGGATGAATACGGCAATTTCGAAGGCATCATCACCCCGGCCGACATCCTTGATGCGATCGCCGGCGCATTTCGTTCAGATACGCTGCCGCGTGAACAAACGGCGCAACAACACGTTGACGGCAGCTGGCGATTGGCGGGACAAATGCCGGTGGATGAAGCCGCCGAATTGCTTGGTATCCGCCTGCCGGAGCACCGCGGCTTTGCAACCCTCGGCGGCTATCTGATCACCTTGTTGGGACGGATACCCGAGACCGGCGACATCGTAGAGACCGATGACTGGCGTTTCGAAATCCTGTCGATGCAGGATCTGCGTATCGGCAGTGTATCGGCGCGCCGGCCCCCCGCCACCGGGAACGGAGCCGATTAAACCGGTCGTGTCCGCTATTCGGCGGGCTCACGGGCCGGCTCGTCAAGAAAGTTTCCGTCCCGGTCAATGCCGACCGCGCGGCAAAATTCTTCGCGCACGTGATCGGGCTGGCCAATCAGGAACGGGAAACGCTTGAGGCGCGATGCCAGTTGCCGATCCTTCAGGTAGGCCTCGCGCGGCTGGCTGTCCCGGTAGATGTTCGCGTTTGCATTAGGCAAATCGACGAATTTCGCCTTCTCGGGATCGCGGATAATCCCCTTGGCCTCCTTACCCTGCTTGACTGCTTCCAGTTCTTCGAAAAACCGGTTGCGGATCATCGAAATGCCGCGATCGCTTGCGCCCAGGGTTTCCTTGGTCCGGTCGGCAATGATGCCTTGTCCGACCCAGGCGATAATATCCTGGTTGATAATGTGGCTGTCGATCCAGCGGCCGTCTTCCTTCTTGATCGGCGCAAACCAGGTCGGGACTTTTTCCTGCTCGTATGGCTCCTGCTCCTTTGGAACATGATAGGAGAACCAGGCAACGCTGAGCGTGTTTTCATCATCAACCGGAACGCGCCATTCGTAATGACCGCCAAGATAAAATCCGAGCGGCCAGAGGAAAACCCGGCCGACCGTCCACAGCGCACTGTCATCGGGTTGGCCTTCACGAACGCGCTTGTAGACAAAACCGTATTCGAATTCCTCGAAGTCGACTTTCAGGTGCTTGGTTGAATAAGGCTCGCCCTCACCACGCAACCGCACGCTCCAATTGTCGTGCATCCATTCGAAATGCACCGGGTCAATGGAATTCTCCTGGCACTGGAACCAGTTGCAGGGGATGTCGCAAATCGCAATTTCCTTGAAACAATTGGTCCGCGTGAACGGCTCGTGCACCGGCAGTTCGGGAGCCGGCAGCGGCCCCATATAGGCCCAAAGCAGTCCGCCGAGTTGCTTTACGGGATAGGCCTTGACGGCGCATTTTTCCCGCAGCGGGTTTTTCGGGTTGGCGGTGTCCTCGTACGGCTGTTCGATACAAGCGCCGTCCTGGTCGAACAGCCAGCCGTGGTAATTGCAGCGAATGCCTTTTTCTTCGACAAATCCGTACGACAGGTCGGCCCGGCGATGCGGACAATTGCGATCCACCAGGCCGAAATTGCCCGACAGGTCCTTGTAGAGCGTCAGGTCCTCACCATAGAAGCGCACGGCCTTGACGTCCTTGTCGTCAAACTCCGATGCACCGCCAATCGGAAACCAATAGCGCCGCAGATATTCGCCCATCGGCGTCCCGGGACCGACTTCCGTGACCAGTTTGTTGCGTTCAGCGGTCAACATGACTGTGCTCCATTCATTCTGCGGGCTCGCTGATAGCCGCTTTCAGTTTATCGTCCAAAGGACGGCCATCTCCGTCGACGCCCATTGCCTTGCAAAACGCTGCACGTACATGAGCAGGCTGTCCTGCATTCCAGGGGAAATCCTTCAGCCGCTTGCGATAGTATGGATGGGTGTAATAGTCCGCCAGCGGCTTTCCATCCAGAAATGCCTTGCGCTCGGCAATCGGCAGTTTGACGAAGCCGGCCTTTTCTCGATCGCGGATAATGCCTTTTGGATCATTGCCTGCGGCAACTGCCTCCAATTCTTCGAAAAAGCGGTTGCGGATCATCGAAATACCACGGTCGCTGGCGCCGAGAGTTTCCCTGGACCGGTCGGCGATGACGCCCTGTCCGACCCACGCGATTATATCCTGATTGATGATGTGACTTTCGATCCAGCGCCCGTCGGGCTTGTAGATCGGTGCATGCCAGTGCGGAATGTGATCCTGGCTATATGGCTCTGCTTCACGCGGAACACGGCAATAGAACCAGGTGACGCTCAATGTGTTTTCATCGTCGACGGGAATGCGCCACTCGAAATGTTCGCCGAGGTAGAAGCCGAGCGGCCACAGGAACACGCGGCCAATCCCCCACATGGCGCTGTCGGGGGCCTGACCTTCGCGGACACGCTTGTACACGAACCCCTCGTCAAATTCGTCGAATGCAACCTTGAGGTGTTTGGGCGCATATGGGGCCAGATCGCCCTTCTGCCGGATGCTCCAATTGTCGTGCATCCATTCGAAATGCACCGGATCGATGGAGTTCTCCTGGCATTGCAACCAGTTGCAGGGAATGTCCGAGGTAATGACCTCGACGAAGCCGTTGGTCCAGGTGAAAGCCTCATAGACCGGCAATTCCGGCGCTGGCAACGGTCCCATATAGGCCCAGAGCAGGCCGGACAGGGGCTTTACCGGGTAGGCCTGGAGGCCGCATTTGGCCTTGAGCGGATTTTTCGGATTGATCGTATCTTCGTAAGGCTGACCGATGCAGGCCCCGGTCTCATCGAACAGCCAGCCATGATAATTGCAGCGAATGCCTTTTTCTTCGACAAAGCCGTAGGACAGGTCCGCGCGGCGATGTGAACAATGGCGCTCCACAAGTCCAAAGGTCCCGGACAGGTCCTTGTACAGGACAAGATCCTCGCCCATGAGCCGGATCGGCTTGGCCTGCTTGTCGTCGAATTCGGCGATACCCGCGATCGGCATCCAGTAGCGGCGCAAATAATCGCCCATCGGTGTGCCTGGCCCGATTTGCGTCAACAACCGGTTCTTGTCTTCGGTCAGCATCGAATTCTCTCCGAACGCGGCTCAATACTGCCGTCCGCGCGGGCAGATCGGTGCATAAAAGCTAATTCGTTCGCTTGGGCAGCGCAAGAGCTGGCGGCGGGCAGGGGCTATGCAGCAAGCGGGAACCGCAGGCCACCGCGCCGAGGCCGGGATAATTCTCAAGCCGGGATGGCGGCCAGCACCACCCATTTCAGCATTGCCGGCGGTCTTGCAACTTTTCGCAGACCGGTTAGTCTCAAAGCAAATAGCATCGGGGCAAGCCCACGCAGACGGCGAATGGCTTGTCTGAGCAAATATGGAGGGAGGACACCATGGCGAAGAATGTATTGGCTGCAGCGACGCTGGCCGTCGCCCTGCTTGCAGGGCCGGCGGCGGCCCAAAAGGCGCAGGACACATTGCGGATTGCGTTCGGCGATCCCATTTCAACCACCGATCCCTACATCGACCCAAAACCGGAAACCAGCCTCACCTCCGATGCGATCTACGACAAATTGTTCATGTACCTGTCGGCGACGCGGGAGTTCAAACCGGTGCTGGCAAAATCGTGGAAGCAGGTCTCGCCGACAGTTCTGGAAGTCCAGATCCGCGAAGGCGTCACGTTTCACGACGGCAAGGAACTGACCGCCGACGACGTGGTCTATACATTCAACTACCTGACCGACAAGAAATCAAAGCTCCGGTTCGGCCGCAATTGGGCGTGGATCAAATCAACCGAAAAGACCGGCAAATATTCCGTGCGAATAACTTCGAAACGGCCGACGCCTTTCGCCATGGCCCGCCTGGCGACCGGAACCGGGATTTTTCCCAAGCATCTGCACAGCACGTTCAAGAACCGGGGAGAATTTGGCCGCAAATCCGCCGTCGGCTCCGGTCCTTACAAGGTTGAATACGTCGATGCGTCCAAAGGCATAAAACTGGTGCGCAACGAGGCCTACAAGTCGCCCGGTCCCTGGCGGCCAAAGCCGGGCATCAAGACCATCATCATCAAGCCGATACCGGAATTGCAAACCCAGATTGCGCAACTGATAACCGGTGGTATTGACGTAATCCTCGCAGCGCCAAAGGACCAGACGGAGCAACTGGCCCAGTCACCGACAGTTTCGTCAACCGCAATCGCCAACACGGTCTACCAGTATGTCAATCTGGATGCTGCCGGCCGTTCAGATCTCAAGGCTCTCAAGAATCCGGACGTCCGCCGGGCACTGTTCATGGCGATCAACCGCAAGTCACTCGCAGAGAACGTGCTGGCGGGCGGCAAGCTGGTAAAGCTCATCGATGCGCCCTGCACGCAATCGCAATTCGGCTGCAAGGCGAGCGTCAAGCCGGTCAAGTTCGACAAGAAGGCTGCCAAGGCCTTGCTGGCCAAGGCGGGATATCCAAACGGATTTGCGCTGGACATCACGTCCATTCCCGGCTCGCACGAAACCGCGGCGGCAATCGCGGGACAGCTGCGGGCAATCGGCGTCAGGGCCAGTGTCAGCCGGTTGACCTTTGGCGCATACCGGAAAAAGCAGGGCGCCGGGAAACTGCAAATGCTGGCAGCCAATTTCAGTTCCGGCGGCTTGCCGGATGTCAGTTCGGTAATGGCCTTCTATCAGGCCGGACCGCGCGACTATTGGCGATCAAAGGAGATGAAGACCTATCGTAACAAGGGCGCCGCAGAAATGGATCCCAAGAAGCGGGAAGCTATTTACGATGCCGCCTTCAGCCATCTTAACAAGAACGCCTACCTGTTGCCGCTGATGACAAAACCCGCGGTATTGGTGCATTCCGCAAGTGTTACCATGCCGAATTCTTCCAGCCTTTTTGCAGGCGTAGAATTCTACAATATCAGCTGGAAGAAATAACGCACGGTACGCACCGCCGGCCCTGGCCGGCGGCGGCGGCTGCAACAACCAAAGATCGTTCATGACCCACTTCCTGACACGGCGCCTGCTGATCGCGCTGCTGGTGGCATTCACGGTTTCGATCGTCGGCTTTGCGCTGCTGCGCCTGTCCGGCGACCTGGCGGCTGTCCTGGCCGGGGAAGACGCCTCGGCTGAGGATATTGCACGCATCGCCAGGCAATACGGTCTCGACCGGCCGTTTTATGTGCAGTATTTCGACTGGCTCTTCAATGCCTTGCGCGGCGACCTGGGTAACTCGCTGTTCACGCACGAGTCTGTCTGGGAGATGATCACCTCGCGCCTGGGGGTGACAGTCACGCTGGCTTTCGCATCGCTGTTCTTTGGCCTGCTGATTGCGATACCCCTTGGCGTACTCGCTGCCGTCCGGGCCAACACCTGGGTTGACCGCGGATCGTTGTTTGTCGCCGTGATGGGACAAGCAACGCCAAATTTCTGGCTGGCGCTGATCCTGATTTATGTATTCGGCGTGTGGTGGCGCGGCGCAACCGTTCTGGGTGTACGACTGGCGGAAATCAAGATTTTTGGCGTCCAGCTATCGGGCCTGCCGATATCGGGCGGCGACAGCTGGCTGCATTTCGTCATGCCTGTCATCACGCTTGCCACATTCGTCATGCCGGCGGTGATGCGCATTACGCGTACGGGCATGATGGAAGTCCTGAGCTCAGACTATGTTCGCACTGCGCGGGCCAAGGGGTTGAGCCCCACCAAGGTGCTGTTCAAACACTCGCTGCGCAATGCAATCCTGCCGGTTGTATCCCTTGCAGCGGTGCAGCTTGGATTTTTGATGAGCGGATCGGTTATCGTGGAATCGATCTTCGCGCTCAACGGGGTTGGCTATCTTGCATTCCAGTCGATCATTCGAATCGATTTTCCGGTTGTACAATCGATCCTGGTCATCCTGGCCTGCAGCTATATTTTGCTTACGCTCTTCGCAGACATGATCAATGCAAAACTCGATCCGCGCGTGAGGCTGGAATGACCGACGTAACGCACCACATGCCGGAGCCGAAAATCGTAACCAGCGCCGAACTGGACACGCTGGCGCCTTCGCCTCGGGAATTGATGCGCCGGCGCGCGCGCAGTCATGCCGGTCTGATCATCGGTATGACGATTATCGCACTCTTCCTGATTGTGGCGATATTCGCCGGCGTGCTTGCGCCGCACGACCCATACGCACAGACCCTGAGCAACCGGCTTGCAGATCCAATATGGGGGCCGAAAGGAAACTGGCAGCATATCCTCGGGACAGATGCGCTCGGACGCGACGTGTTGAGTCGGTTGATGTACGGAGCGCGGCTGTCTCTCTACATAAGTTTCACCGCCGCTGTAATTGCAGCGGTGATCGGCGTCACGCTTGGCGTCACCGGCGGTTATTTCGGCGGCAAGACTGATGCGTTTGTGGTTTACATCATCAATGTCAAACTGGCGCTGCCGGTGTTTCTCGTCGCGCTATCGATCGCGGCGATTACCGGAGGTACGGTGACGGTTCTTATCCTGTTACTCGGATTCCTGACCTGGGACCGCTACGCGATTGTTACCCGGTCCCTGACCCAGCAGATGCGCGACCAGGAATTCATATTGTCATCGCTTGCAGCAGGCGCATCGCACCTGCGCATCATCTTCCGCGATATTCTACCCAATCTGATGAACCACATCATCATCATTGTCAGCCTCGACATGGCCGTGATTATCCTGATCGAGGCGGCGCTGTCGTTCCTCGGCCTGGGCATTCGTCCGCCGACGCCATCATGGGGGCTGATGGTATCGGAAGCGCGCGCGGTGATGTTCTTCAAACCCCACCTGATCATGATCCCCGGCATAGCAATCTTCATACTGGTGATGGCCATCAACATGGCTGGTGACGGTATACGCGACGTCACGGCGCCGGAGGGCAGAGGATGAGCGGCGGTTCGGTGATCAACCCGCAAGACGCGCCGGTACTCGAAGTTGAAAATCTCAGCGTCGACATTCGTGTGCCGGCAGGAACGCTGCACGCGGTCAGCAACGTCAGTTTTTCCGTGCGTCCGGCGGAGACATTGAGCCTCGTCGGCGAATCGGGTTGCGGAAAATCCATCACATCGCTGGCGATCATGCGCCTGTTGCCAAAGGCAGCGCGGTTAAGCGCCAACAAGGTCCTGTTCGAAGGGCAGGAACTGACGCAGCTGAGCGAAAAGGAAATGTCGCGTTTGCGTGGCAACCGCATGGGGATGATTTTTCAGGACCCCATGACATCGCTTAACCCGGTCTACCGGATCGGGGATCAGCTTGAGGAAATCTATATCCGCCACAAACGTGCTGGCCGCAAGGAAGCGCGCGAACGCGCTGCCTATCTCCTCGAAAAAATCGGCATCATCAATCCCGGCCAGCGTCTGACGCAATATCCGCATCAACTCTCCGGCGGGCTGCGCCAGCGCATGATGATCGCGATGATGCTGATGTGTGACCCTAAACTTATTATCGCCGACGAGCCGACAACCGCCCTTGATGTTACCGTGCAGGTACAAATTCTGCAGCTCCTGCGTTCGCTGCAGGAAGAGTTCCGCATGGCTCTCATTCTGATCACGCACAACCTTGGCGTGGTTGCGCGCATGGCAGATCAGGTCGCCGTCATGTATGCGGGACAGATTGTCGAGGCCGGCTCATCCACCGACGTATTCCGGAGGCCGACCCATCCCTACACGCGAGGTTTGCTGGATTGCATTCCCCGGCCCGGGCAATCGTCGGCGCGGAACAAGCTGGGTTCGATTCCAGGTATCGTGCCCTCGCTGGTTGGCGATATCAATGGCTGCAGTTTCCGAAACCGCTGCGCGTTCGCCCATGATGCCTGCAGCTCCGGCAAAATCGAACTGCGCGATTTGCAGCAAGATCACATCTATCGCTGCCTGCTGCCGGCAGAGACAATCGCTGCAGCCGCGCAAGAGACGGTGTGACGCATCATGAGCGACCGGCAAGATCATCAATCATCCAGCAGCGCAGACAACGAACCGCTTGCACTCGACATACAACACCTTACCCAGGTCTTTCACATCGGCAAGGGGTGGCTCAAGGCAGGTAAACCGTTACGGGCGGTCGATGACGTATCGCTGCAAGTACGCAATGGCGAAGTGCTCGCGATCGTCGGTGAATCCGGTTGCGGCAAGACAACCCTATCGAGGCTGATGCTGGGATTGCAATCGCCCACATCCGGCAAGATCCTTGTAAACGGGGAGCCGCTCGTCGACGTTGACCGCAAGGCTTTTGCGCGGCGTGTGCAACCTGTGTTTCAAGACCCCTATTCGTCTTTGAACCCGCGCCGCACGATCGGCGAGATCATCATGGACCCGCTACTGATCCACAACATCGGCACGCCGCAGGAACGGCAGGCGCGCGTCGAAGAAACGATGGAGAAGGTCGGCCTTCCGCACCGCATGATCCATTCCTATCCGAGCCAGATGTCAGGCGGCCAGCGCCAGCGGGTTGCGATCGCGCGGGCGTTGGTGATGCGGCCGGAGGTTCTGATTTGCGACGAACCGACGTCGGCGCTGGACGTATCGGTCCAGGCGCAGATTCTCAACCTGCTGCAGCAATTGCGCGACGAATTGAACCTGACCTACATTTTCATCAGCCACGATTTGTCGGTGGTTGAATACATGGCCGATTATGTCGCGGTCATGTATCTCGGACGCTTCGTCGAGGTCGGGCCGGCGCGTGAAGTTCTCACCAAGCCCAAGCATCCGTACACACAGGTATTGCTGTCGTCGGTATTGACGCCGGAACCGGAATCCGGATTGCCGCATATCGACCTCGGCAGCGGTTTCCCCGATCCCCTCAATCCGCCGGCCGGCTGCCGGTTTCATCCACGCTGTCCAAAGGCCACGGAGGTCTGCTCGGAAAGCGCACCGGAAAAGATAACGGTGGACGGTTCCGTGGTCGAGTGCCATCTCTATTCAAACGGCGCGGCAGCAACAAACTGAAGCGCCCGTTATTGCGCTGCGATTGCCTGTGGCGGATCGGCCGTTTCGGCCAGCACTCCGGCGAGCTTGTCAGATTCCGGATCGGCAAGTGCTGCACTAATCGCCTTGCGCAGCCGGGGCGCATTTTGCTCCTCGGCTCCACTGGCAACGGCCGGCAGAACAATCGCATCGAGCACGGCGTGATAATTTGTTCTGCCGCGCATCTGGGTCTCACCATAGCCTTTGCGCAGACGCGGTAATTCCGCCAGCGCGCCGGCAAACGCGGGCGAACGCGGCAGAGCTTTGGACAGGGCCTCGAGCCATATATCGATGGCGGCCTGCTCCTGCGCATATCGCAGGGATTTGCGCCGGAGCCGGGACATCCAGGCCATCATCCGCATCATGAAAAAACCGGTAATGTTGGTTGTCGAAAGCGCCATGCCACGGCCTGCAAACGGAAGTCCTTTGCCGGCTTCAACTCGTTTCATGATCCGTTCGCCGAGGGACCTGGGTAGCATGTCGGCAATCTCTTCAGCGCCTGGCTTGAGATATTCATAAACCCGCAGGAGCTGGTCCGGCTGCATCTCGGCCTCCCTGCGGATGCGGGCGAAACGGGCGCCGCGCGTTTTGAGGTCTGCAACGCGCGGAATATCCTCGTAAGCCATCCATAGCGCGAGCCGGCGCGCCGCTTCACCGATCGCGTGATGGGTCTGCGGATCAGTGGAGGCCAACAGGGCGCCAACAAGGGTCCGCATTCGCTCCAGGTACAGATCGCCATAAGCTTCATCCTGGTAGTCGATCACGCGCGCAAGACCAAGTGATACAAGTTCGCGTACCTCCGCTGGCAACGATGCAAACCGTTCCGGGCTTGATTCACCTTTGTCCGCAGTCGCGGTGGCAACCGGCGCGCTTGCTGAGACTTCATCGTCCGCCTGCCGGATCGCATCATGGGCGGCGGCAAACCCGGCCAGGCTCGCCTCGATACCCCGGCCGCCTGCACGGATCACCTCTTCACATCGTTCCCGGGCCCAGGGAAAGGCCCCCGCGCCAGCCATTGCACCAAACAATGTCGCGCTGATAATGGTGCCGTGTTCTTGCGCCAGCCTATCGAGATCGGCGTGGCAATACTGGCGCGCCAGGGTGCCGGCAGTCTCGTGAATGCGGGCGCTATCGAAGCGGCCATCGCCCATTTGCATTTTTTCCATGGTCGTCAGCGCCCGGCTGGAAGACGACACGAATAACGTTCGCTCCGGCGAGACGAAGCCCCGTTCCAGCAACCGTCCGGATTCCAGCAGCTCACTCGAAGCGACAACATCGACACGCCCCGCGATCGGCACCAGGGCGAACACAGGCTCCGCGCCCGGCGGCGCAGGCTGTTCCAACAGCTCGATGTAATAGCTGGTGGCGCCCGTGCGCTGGGCAACGCCGGGAACGGACGTCGACTGCGCCGGCAAGCCCTCGGCATGCGCCGCAGCCACGATCCAATTGGCAAGTACGCTGCCGCCCTCACCGCCGAGCGCAGCAACCAAAATTGTCTTGGGACTTATACGCGCGCTTTCCATCAGGCCGCTCCGGTAAAGGCAGCGCGCAATCTTGCGATCGTGCGATCAAACCAGCCTGGATTGGAAATCACTTCCGCGCGGTAAAACGACGGGCACAACGTGGCGGCATGGGCGTTCTCGCCGCACAGGCCGCAACCGACGCAACCGTTCAAGACGTACGCGACCGGATCTGACTTAAGCGGGTCCGTCGCTGTCTTAACCGTCAGGGTCGGACAGCCGGACAGCCGGACACAGGAATGATCGCCCGTACACGTGTCCTCATCGACGCCGTAACGTATTCGAACAACCTTTTCCCCTGCCGCCAGACGCTTTGCGCGAATTGGCCGGATACGGCGCTGCCGTTCAAGCTGGCACTCACCTTCCGCCACAATAACTTTCAGGCCGTCCTGCTTGGTGGTTATCGCTTCCTTCAGCGCGGCTTTCATTTCCTTGACGCGGTAGGTATGCACCGTACGAAGCCAGGGCACGCCCAGGCCTTTCAGCGTCTTTTCGATCGTCAATTCGCTGCCGGTGGCGCTGGTTTCCTCGGCGATGCGCTTGCGATCCTCTTCCGGCGAGGAGATCACCTCCTGCGTGCCGGTGGCGGAGGTATAGCCATTTTTCATAATGACCAACACGCGGTCGCGTTCGTTCAACAGGGACGAGGTCACGCCCGACAACAGGCCATTGTGCCAGAAACCACCGTCTCCCATGATGGCAATCGGCCGCCGCGCGGAAAATCCCGCCACCCCGGCGCCGGACGCCATGCTCATGCCGTACCCGAGAATGGAATTGCCAAACGAAAACGGCTCGAAGGTCGCCAACGCATGGCAACCGATGTCGGTGGAAATATGGACCTTGCCAACTTCCTTTTGCGCCAGCTTCAGCGCGGCAAACACCGGCCGTTCGGGGCAGCCAATGCAAAACCCCGGCGGGCGCGGAGGCAGCGGGCCAGCGAGTTTCTTCACCGCCTGTTCGCGCAAACCGGCGATTTCCCGGCCGTAGACATCGCCCTTTCCGGCAGCAGCCGGCAACCAGGTTTCGGCAAATCTTGTCAACCCGCCAAGAATGACCTCGCTGTTGTATTCGCCGCTCATCGGCAGGACATCCTTGCCAACAATGCGCGTATTGACGTCGGCGCGTCGAAGTATCGTACCGATCTCGTGTTCGATGAATTCCGGCTGGCCTTCCTCAAGTACGAGGATCGCCTTCTTGCCGGCGGCAAAGCCGGAGATCTGCTCCGGCACCAGCGGATATACCACGTTCAGGGCAAGGACCGGAATATCCGTATTGCCAAAGGCGTCCGCCAGATCGAGTTCCTGAAGCGCCCGGATCAAGCCGTTGTATAGACCGCCCTGGACGACAATACCGATATCGGCGTGCTCGCCGTCGAACACTTCATTCAACTTGTTTTCTACTATGAATTTCCGCGCCGCAGGCATGCGCACGTCGTATTTCAGTTTTTCCTGCCCGTATGTCACGGGCGGATGAGCGAGACGCTGGTACAGGAACCCGGCCGGCTCTTCCTGCAACTGGCGTGCCGAAATGTTCGGCGCAACATTGTCCTTGGCCTTGAAGGAACCGCTTACATGGCAGGCGCGGATACGCAATTCCATGATCACTGGCGCGTTGGAAGCCTCCGACAGTTCAAACGACTTTTCCACCATTTGGGTAATTGTCGTGAGGTTGGGCCGGGGATCGACAAGCCACATCGCCGATTTCATGGCGAAGGCGTGGGTCCGCTCCTGAATGACGCTGGCGCCTTCGCCGTAATCCTCGCCAACGACGATCAGCGCCCCACCCATAACGCCAGGCGATGACAGGTTCGACAGTGCATCGGACGCAACGTTGGTTCCGACGATGGATTTCCAGGTTACCGCACCGCGCACGGGGTACATGATCGAAGCACCCAGCATGGCAGCCGCCGAAGCCTCGTTCGTGCACGGCTCGACATGTACGCCAAGCTCGCCCATCAATTCCCTGGCCTGCACCATGACATCCAGCAGGTGGGACACCGGCGCACCCTGGTAGCCGCCGACGTAGCTCACGCCCGATTGCAGCAGCGCCTTTGTGACCGCCAGAATGCCCTCGCCGTGAAACGTGTCGCCGTCTCCCAGCTTGAGGGATTCGATTTCCTTGGAGAATGAGACTTCCATGCGCTGCCCTTCGCCCGGTACGATCCGTCCTGCCAACCGCATATTCCGCGATTAAACACGCAGTCTAACGGAAATCGGCAGGCAAATCCGCAAATTTCGGCACAAGAGCGGGCCTCGCCCCCTGATCACCGTTGGATGGCGACAATCCACCACGCCTGCCACCACGCCTGCCACCACACCCGCCACTTCGCCCGCCGATGGAACCATCACGCCGCAGCCAAGTTGATCGATGCACCGTAGTTGTGCAACGACGCGCGCAAAAATCCGGCCTCCACTGTTTCGCTGGGTACGCCCGGCATGTAGAATTGACGGGATTTCGCAGGAGAGACTGAAATGACCACCGCGGCCACAATACCAGAATCCGTCGAAGCGAGCATGGCCTTCGTTGTCGACACCGGCATCAAGCCGGTCTCTGAAACATATGGCGGCGACAGCACGGTCCACAATTACCACGGGTCCTATGAGGATAAGCCGGTCACTATCCGCAATCTGCGTGCCGAGGCAGCGGAATTTTCCCTCGATGCCGAGGGGTTCCGCCTGGTCGAACACAAAACCAAAGTGAAGGATTTCTTCGACGAGGACGAAGTCCGTAACGTCTACTACCCGGAGCTGGTCGAACTTGTTAAGCAGGAAACCGGCTGCAGCCGCGCCTTCGTTTTCGATCACACCCGCCGGGCCGGCGACGAGGAAACCCGCGAAAAACACAAGATTCGCGGGCCCGTGAGCACCGTGCACAACGATTACACGGACTGGTCCGGTCCGCAGCGGGTGCGCGATGTCCTGCCGGACGAAGCCGAAGAATTATTGAAGCACCGCGTCCAAGTGATTCAGGTCTGGCGGGCGATCGAGACCCCGATTCTGTCGAACCCGCTGGCGATCTGCGATGCACGCACCATGTCACCGGAAGACTTTGTCCGCGCCGAGCGGCGTCACCCTGACCGTATCGGGGAAATCTATCACATCGCCCACAATCCGAAGCAAAGTTGGGGCTATGTTCCACGCATGATGCGGGATGAGGCGCTGGTTTTCAAATGCTACGATTCACGGACAGACGTGTCGCGTTTCACAGCCCACGGATCTTTCGCCGATCCCAATACGCCGGCTGACGCGCCACCGCGCAAAAGCATGGAAGCGCGCATCCTGGCTTTCTTTACGCCTTGAATTGCGTCAACGATTGCGGCGCACGCAACGCACCAGTGCCGGCAACAATCTCTGGGTGCCGTCCAGGCGGAAATTAAACAAGTGCCCGTCAACAAACATGTTCATGCGGGTGGCATTGCGGAACAAGCGGATAACCCGTGAATTGTTCGGCATCGGTATGATCGCAACTTTGGAAGAAATTGCCAAACCGCGGACCCGGATCGGACCTACGCCATCGAATGTCAGACCAAAGCGGATAATACGGCCCTTGGTCAGATTCCAGTTACGATGGCCAAGGCCCATGCGCCACTTGGCCTTGCGCGTCACATGTATCGAAACGATGATGCCGCTCTTGTAGCGAACGGAAGCCGCGCAATGGCTGAACTCACCGGTCTTGTTGCTGGTGTAGGCGCCGCCTTTCCAGTTACCAACCCGAAATGGATCGAACGGACCCGCTGCTTGGGCGGCGGTACCGAATATTGTTGCCGCGACCAGAGCCGCTCCCGCAATCACACCTGACAATCGCATTGGTTCCTCCAATACCACATCAATTGATCTTTGACCCGGTCAGCGCCCGAATATGCCGCCAGCCAGCCCATGAATTAATAGCATACTCTGGCGGTCTGTGTAGCATGCCAGCCGCCAGGGATTGATGTGCGCCAGCGCACATCAATTCATTTGCGTCAGCCCTCAAACCCTCCGACATGAGCCCGACCGGCGGAATCGATCCAGACCCGCTCGGTCGGCGCCGGCTTGCCGTTAATGCGATCAAGCAGCCAGTCGGCGATCATCGTCGTCTTGTCCTCGCCATTGGCGACGCTGGACGCATCACCAACGCCGTGATTGGCGCCTTCGTAGATCACCAGCTTCTTGGGCACGTTCAGCAGCGTGAACAAATGCTCGGTGTGTTCAACCGGCGAGAGCTGATCGTTCTCGCCGGCGACGATCATGTATGGACATTTGATCTTCGGCGCGACGGGGCGCAGATCGATCTTCTTGCAGAACTCGTCGAATTTGGCCTCGTCGGTATAATTCGACATCAACATGAAACGCATCTTGAAGGTCGGCGATGCAGTGTTGAAGATCGTGTCGCAGCCCGGCTCCTGGCAGACGCCCTGGGCCGCAAAGCCCTTGATCCGGTCGCCGATGGCGGCGGCCGCTACCGTACCGAAATAGGAGCCGAAGGACGTGGCGCGGATGACCACCTTGTCCATGTCGAATTCGCCGCGCTTTACCGCCCAGTCCCACACCGCCTCGGCGGCATCGCCAAAATTGCTTTCCGTAAAAAAGATGCCGCGGGTGATCGCCTCGGCCTGGCCCGGCCCGTCGAGCGCCAGCACCGCGAACCCGCGCTCCAGCATCCGGTCGCCATAGAGCTGGACCATGTTTTCCTTGCTAGAATCCATGCCGCCGATCTGGATGCACAGCGGGATCTTTTCGCCATCGGCAAGCTTGCGCGGCATGTGCAGATAGGAAGGCATGGCCTTGTCGCCGAAGGGCACGTCGACACGCTCCACCGGATAGGGCGCAAAGCGGATGTAGTCGGCAAAATAACGATTGATCTTTTCTTCCGATTCGCGCAGCAGCGGACAATCCTCGTGAATGGCCCAGGTGCCGGTCGATTGCAGGATCGCCGCCAGCAAATAGCCTTCGCGCGCAGCTATCTCGCGGCCGTCCGCCTCAAATTCCTGGGCGCGTTTGAAGCGCTTGGTCGCCTCGTTCTGGAATTCGCGGAAAATGTCGTCGTATTTGCGGATGCGCCGTGCGACCGCCTGAAACACCGCCGCGCCTTCAGCGCCGAGCGGGCGCGACTTCGAACCAATGCGCGCCTGATCCCACTCAATCCCGATGGTGCGGACAACCGTGTCCAGCAGCCAACGCTGTTCGCGCCAGCGGCGCATTTGTGGTTCGCTCATCCCGGGCTTCCTCCACGTTTTTGGATGCGTGTTGTGAAGGGTATTTTCAGCGCCGGGGGGCGTTAGTCAAGGTGGATCAGCGCGGCACGAAATAGCGTGTTTCGAAGTACAGCCCGTCTATGCCGCCTACTCGTCCTCGCCGAACTTGCCGGCGACGAGGGCTTCGATGGCATCGAGTGCGGCCTGCGTTTCATTGCCGCGTGCGCCAACTGTTATCGTGCTGCCGATACCCGCGCCGAGGGTCAGGATGCCCATGATCGAAAGTCCGTTGACGACCTCACCGCAGCGGGAAATGAAAATTTCCGCGTCGAATTTTTCGATGCATTGAACCAGCTTGGCGGTCGCCCTTGCGTGCAGGCCCTTGCGATTGACGATTTCCATCGCCCTGGTTTCGCAACCTTCGAGATTTGCTGGCGGCGCTTCTTCACCGGTCATCGGTTCGGTATCCAGGATCGCGTGACGGAAGAAGCCAAGTCTGGGCCGTTATGGTTAACGAATATTTAGCGGCCGCACAGGATACGGCTGGCGACCGAGATATATTTGCGTCCGGCATCCTGCGCCTGGGCAACCGCCTTGTCGAGATCGGCGCATTCGCGCACGGAGGCAAGCTTGATGAGGAGCGGCAGGTTGATGCCGGCTACGACGTCGATCTTGGTTCCGTTCATGCAGGAGATGGCTAGATTGGACGGCGTGCCGCCGAACATGTCCGTCAGAACGACAACGCCATCGCCGCTATCCACCGCGCCGACAGCCTCGACGATCTCGCCACGGCGCGATTCCATATCGTCATCCGGGCCGATGGTAACAGTCTCGAATTGTTTTTGGGGGCCAACGACGTGCTCCAGCGCGTGCCGGAATTCCGCCGCCAGTTGACCGTGGGTAACAAGGACCATGCCGATCATAAGACCACGCCGATCATAAATACCTGCCGTCTTCCGTTCTCAGATCCGCAGTATATAGGTCCGGCCAACTCCCTGCCGGCGGCCCGGCCCGGTGCAAGAACCGGAGGGTCATATTGAGTATCACCGGCCAATTGGCAAGGGTGAATCCCTAGATTTTCGCAGAATCGGCGCTATTTCTGCGCACGGCGATTTGCCACACCCGCAGCGCCTGAGCTGCCGGGCCCAGCGCGGCCGGCAATTTCAGCATCGGGAGCGCGATATCGCCCCAGGCGAAGCGTGTTTGGCCGGCCTCGGGCATTCGCGGCGGCGGATCGTCTCCGGCCGGAATAAGCTCAACGACATGGTGCAAAATTGCAGCCGGCTCGTAACCGGTGCGGACAATGCCCTCCCAGCGGCATTCCAACAGCCCCGGAATGGCAGGATGGGGACGGGCAATCAGCCGACCGCTGGACGCGGACAGCATGATCCGGTCGTCACCGACCAGCCGGGCAAAAACTCCCACACGTTGCCCGATATCGAGCAAATGAATGACGAGACTGGATTTTCCCGTTCCCGGCGCACCGCAGATCAGCACCCCGGTTTCGGCGAGGATGACGGCGCACGCATGTATTGCTGGGGCTGTTCCGTCGCGCGTGGTCATCGCTTGCTTGTTACACTTGTTTCTTTGCCGGTGGCGCCGGGAGCCAGATAACGAACCGCGCGCCCGCCACGCTGACTCCGTCGCTGCTCAGCCGGTTGCGCGCCTCAAGCAGGCCACCGTGCGCCTCAATGATCTGACGGGATATCGACAGGCCAAGCCCCGAATTCTGACCGAAGCCCTGTTCCGGCCGATCCGTGTAAAAGCGTTCGAATATCCGCTCCAGCGCGTGATCGGGAATGCCGGGCCCGTCGTCATCGACGATTATCTCAATGCACGCTTCCGGACCCGGACCGGACAGGATATGCCAGGCGCGGCGCAGGGCAATCCGCACATTGCCATTCTCCGGCGAGAAGGAACGGGCATTCTCCACCAGATTGGTAATCACTTGCCCGAGCCGGGAGTCATGTCCCATGACCCAGTACGGCTTGCGCATGCCGGGCGCCGGCGCAACATCCACGGTAACCAGTACGCCGTCCTTGCGCTGGGCATTATTGGCGAATTCGCCGACCGCCTTCAGCAATTCCATCACGTCGACAGGGTCCATGTCCTCGCGCGCAAGCTCCGCATCCAGACGCGAAGCGTCGGAAATATCGCTGATCAGCCGGTCAAGACGTTTAACATCGTGCTGAATGACTTCGAGCAGGCGGGCGCGGGATTCGTCGGTCTTGGCTATCGGCAGCGTCTCGACTGCGCTGCGCAGGGATGTGAGCGGATTCTTGAGCTCGTGGGCAACATCGGCGGCAAACCGTTCGATTGCCTCGATTCGATTGTAAAGCGCCCGGGTCATGTCCCGCAGCGAGCCGGACAAATGCCCGATTTCATCGGTACGGCTGGTGAAGTCCGGGATCTCCTGGCGCGACTTGGTGCCCCGGCGGACCCGATCCGCCGCCTCGGCCAGACGCCGCATAGGGCCCGCAATCTGTCCGGCCATGGCAAGGGAGAGGATAAACATCACCAGGAGCGCGACGGCGAAAATGCGCACCATCGCCCAGCGCTCGGAGGCGATAATCTTGTCAATGTCGCCGCCGCGCGTCGAAAGCAGCAGCGCACCGCGTACGGCCCTGAATCGCTGGATAGGAATCGCAACCGAAATAATCGTCTCGCCACGGGCGTTGGCGCGCGCAACCGATTGCGCATTTCCAGCCAGCGCTGACCGGATTTCCTTGTAGGCTCGGCCGTTGCCAAGGCCGATGTCCTTGTATAGCGGCAAATGCGGCCCCATCCAGTTCTTCAACCAGCCCCAGAATGTGTGCAGCCATTCGAACCGGGACTTGGCTTCCCCGGGGCCGGGCAAATCAAAGCGCAGGATTGTCGACCGGTCGGCCAGTGAGCGGGAATCGACGAGCAGGTATCCATCCCGGTCGTAGACGCGCGCGCGCGTCTTGGTCGGCGAAACGATACGCCGCAACACCGGGCCAATACGCTCCGGATTGATCGAGAAATCCAGCGACGAATCTCCGCCCCTGTAGCCATCGTATTTCTGGCCGGGCAATAATTGCAGCAGTTTTTCGGGGTCAAGGGTAATCGCATCGGTTTCGACCGTGGCCGATGCGGCGATCGCCGCGGCGATGATTTCCCCTTGTGTCTTCAGGCTTTGTTCGCGCGCGTCGATCAAACCCTGGCGAAACTGGTTGAGGTACATAAAGCCCAGTGCAAGCAGCACGAGCCCGACGAGGTTAAGCGCAACGATGCGGTGCGTAAGCGAGCGGGAAAACCACGAAAACAGGCGCAGCCGGCGCCCGGGGCTCGCGCGCCCGGCTTGGTGTTCCGCCGTTTCGTCCCGCGCTGTGGTTCGCGCTGACTGCAGTGGCGGCAGGTCCGCTGCGGCGACAGACGCAGCGGACCCGCTGGCATCGGCCCCAAAGCTCGCGCCAGCGGCAGGCCCTGCAACCGGATCGGCAATCTTTACGTCGACGTTCATACCCACCCAGCAGCGTGTTTGCTTTGGCGCCGGGCGGTAACGCCCTGGCGTCCCGGCGGCGCACCATTACCGGTGCGACGCGCAAATTCGCCGGTTAGCTCTCCTTGAACCGATATCCTACGCCATACAGTGTCTCGATCATTTCAAAATCATCATCGACGGCCTTGAACTTCTTGCGCAGACGCTTGATGTGGCTGTCGATGGTACGGTCGTCCACATAGACCTGATCGTCGTAGGCTGCGTCCATCAAGGCATTGCGGCTCTTCACGACACCAGGCCGCTGAGCCAGCGATTGCAGGATCAGGAATTCGGTAACCGTCAGCACAACCGGCGCGCCTTTCCAGGTGCATGTGTGACGCTCGGGGTCCATCCTGAGATGGCCACGCTCCAATTGCCGGGCTTCACTTTCCTTCTGTGACGCGGCGTCCTTGGGGTTGGCCCGCCGCAATATCGCCTTGACCCGCTCAACCAGAAGGCGCTGGGAAAACGGCTTGCGGATAAAATCGTCGGCGCCCATCTTGAGGCCGAACAATTCATCGATCTCGTCGTCCTTCGACGTCAGGAAAATTACCGGCAGATCGGACTTTTGCCGCAGCCGGCGCAGCAATTCCATCCCGTCCATGCGCGGCATCTTGATATCGAAAATCGCCAGATCAGGTGGACTTGTGCGCAAACCGTCAAGCGCACTCGAACCATCGTTGTATGTCTGGACCCGGTAACCCTCGCCCTCGAGCGCGATTGATACGGACGTGAGAATGTTGCGATCATCGTCAACCAGAGCAATTGTCGGCATTCGTTTTCCTGTCTTTGCGAACGGCCGAACCGCGAGACAGTCTGCGGCCCGGATCCACTTTCGTCGCAACCGCAAAGCGGTGCGTCTTTACGCCCACACACCCGCCAATCTACGGCAAGGCCCAAGACGCCACAATTACAAAGGCCGCTTTCAAGGCCTAATTATGTCCTCTTGGTTGCAATAACAAGGCAATCACACCGGTTTCCGGCGTTACGGAGCGTTTCGCGGACGCCGATTCCCGGTAGAATCGAGCAAGTTTCAACATCGACAAATGTGCTATATCGCACACTGCGGTCTGAATCTGCCCAAGGTGCGCAGTCGGTAATGGCTTTCCCGGCTACGCGGCAGGTCTGGAACCAATTTAATCTGCGGAAACAGGAGCGGCGCCTGGGTCTGGTCTGGACCAGGGCCCGGTTGATCGATGGGCAAGGAACAAACCACCGGGACCGGCGTCAGCGGGCAGCCGGGCGTAGCCAGCCCCGGACTGCCACAGGGGTATGATGCCCGCAGGGAAGCGCAAACATTGCTGCGTACCATCCGTGCCGGAACCCTGGCCACGATCGGAACAGATGGCTTCCCGTTCGCCACACTGGTCAACGTCGCCACGGCCATGGACGGCGCACCGCTGCTGTTGTTGTCGGGACTGTCGGCACACACGCAAAACCTGTTGGCCGACCGCCGGGTTTCGATTCTTCTCGCCGCCACCGGAAAGGGGGACCCGCTTGCCCATCCACGGTTGACGGTCATCGGGGAAGCGAAACCGATCGAAAGTTCAGTGGCCCGCGAGCTGGCCAGGACGCGCTTTCTCGCCCGCCATCCCAAGTCGGCTCTTTATGCCGGTTTCGGCGATTTCGGTTTTTGGCGGCTGGAGCCGCGTTACGGACACCTCAACGGTGGCTTTGCCCGCGCAGCGCAATTGACACCGGAGGCGCTGCTGACGCCGCTTGAAGGGGCAGCGGAGCTTGAAACTGCTGAATCCGAGGCGGTGGAACACATGAATTCCCGCCATCGGGAAGCGGTCGCACACTTCGCCACTGCTCTCCTCGGCCAGCGGAAGGGTCGCTGGCGGGCCACGGGCCTTGACCCTGAAGGCGTCGATCTGGCGCTCGGCAGTCTTTCCGCCCGGCTCATGTTTCCCGGGCGTGTGCATACAGCTGTTGAGCTACGGCAAATGCTCGCCCGTCTCGCGCGCATGCAGGGACCGGAAGAATAGGCCCCAGCCGGAACCGCATTCGGTCCATACAATATGAAGCGGTTGAAGGTTCCAGGCCGGCAATATTACCGGATATCTGATCGAGCGCAGATTCCATTACAGAGCTGTTAATATGATTATGAAAAACCCGTGTTCCAAGCTTGCCCTGAGTAGCGGCGGGGTCTAAACACGCACCCATACGCGTTAGATTCTCGCTGCTTGAACGCGCGGCGATGTGAATTTCAGTCCACACAGGACCCAAACGGCGCTCGACAACAATCTGCTAAAATCTGGAGGCAGCGATGCAAGAATCCGGGGTATGGAACAAGTCATTCGGGATCGATACTTTTGGCCTGACCGGCGTCAATTCGGTTGCCTACAATCTCACGCCTGCCTCGTTGTACGAAGAATCGATCCGCAGAAACGAAGCGGTGGTCATGCCCGGCGGGCCGATCAACGCCGAAACCGGGATCCACACCGGCCGGTCGCCGAAGGACAAGCATACGGTTCGTGACGCGACGACCGAGGACAAGGTCTGGTGGGGCAACAACAATTCCATCACGCCGGAACAATTTGAAACACTGCTCGGCGACTTTAAGAAACACATGGAGGGCATGGACCTGTTCGTGCAGGACCTGTACGGCGGCGCCGATCCTGCCTTCCGGGTGAAGGCCCGGGTCATTACCGAATTCGCCTGGCATTCCCTGTTTATCCGCAACCTGCTGATCCGCCCGGACATGTCGGAGCTGGCTTCGTACACGTCGGACATGACCATCGTCGATCTGCCGTCGTTCAAGGCCGACCCGGCGCGCCACGGATGCAAGTCCGAAACGGTGATTGCGCTCGATTTCACACGCAAGATCGTGCTCATCGGTGGCACCAATTACGCCGGCGAAATGAAAAAGTCGGTATTCACCTGGCTCAACTGGACTTTGCCGGCCCAGGGCGTCCTGCCCATGCACGCTTCGGCCAACCACGGCGAGGACGGCGATGTGGCGATTTTCTTTGGCCTTTCGGGAACCGGCAAGACCACCCTGTCCCAGGTGCCCGACCGTACGCTGATCGGCGATGACGAACACGGCTGGGGCAAGGAAGGCGTCTTCAACTTCGAAGGCGGCTGCTACGCCAAGGCAATCCGTCTTTCGCGCGAGGCGGAGCCGGAGATCTACGCCACGACCGAGCGCTTCGGCACGGTGCTGGAAAACGTTGTCTTCGATCCGGTCACACGGGCGCCGGATTTCGACAGCGAGGAAAAGACGGAAAACACCCGGATCGCTTATCCGCTCGACTTCATATCAAACGCCTCGGCCACGGGCCGTGCGGGACAACCGAAAAATATCGTCATGCTGACCTGCGATGCCTTTGGCGTACTGCCGCCGATCGCCAAGCTTGATCCGGCGCAGGCGATGTATCACTTCCTGTCCGGCTATACCGCGAAGGTCGCCGGTACGGAAAAGGGCGTCACCGGTCCCGAGGCAACTTTCTCGACCTGTTTCGGACATCCATTCCTGCCGCTGCATCCGAGCGTTTACGGCAACATGTTGCGCGACCTGATCGCCAAGCATTCCGTCGATTGCTGGCTGGTCAACACCGGCTGGACCGGCGGCAAGGAGGGCGTGGGCCGGCGCATGCCGATCAAAGTGACGCGCCGGCTGCTGGCCGCGGCGCTCGATGGTTCGCTGTCGAAGGCAACGTTCCGCACCGACCCGTATTTCGGGCTCGCGGTGCCGACCTCGGTGCCGGGCGTCGAGCCGCACATCCTGGAGCCGGTCAAAACCTGGAAGGACAAGGCGGAATTCGCCAAGACCGCCAAGCACCTGGTGGAAATGTTCGCCAAGAACTTCGTCGCCTTCGAGACCCACGTCGACAAGTCCGTGCGCGACGCGGCTCCGGTCATGAAAATCGCCGCCGAATAACGCGGGCAAATCCGGACCTGGAAAAACGGCGGTCCTGCGCGGCCGCCGTTTTTTGTTTGCGAAACGCCAGCAGAATTGATCCAGATCATACAGTGGCAGGAGCGTTCAGGCAATTAGTTTCAAATGAAACTAATTGGGAGGAGCCCATGTCCGGCCTGATCCAGAAATTTCATCACGTTGCGTTCCGCTGTAACGACGCCAAGGAAACCGTTGATTTTTACCGGGAGGTCCTGGGAATGGACTTGGTCGGCTGCATGGCTGAGGACCGCGTCCCGTCAACACACGAGCCCGATCCCTACATGCACGTCTTTCTTGATGCCGGAATGGGTAATATTCTGGCGTTTTTCGAACTGCCGAATTTACCGCCCATGGACCGCGACCACAATACCCTTGAATGGGTGCAGCACATCGCCATGCAGGTCGCCAACGTGGAGGCGCTGGAGAAAACGAAGGAAAAGCTCGAAGGCCTCGGCATCGACGTTGTCGGCGTCACCGACCACACGATCTTCAAGTCGATCTATTTCCATGATCCGAACGGCCATCGGCTTGAATTGTCGACCTGGACCGCAACCAAAGACGAGCTTGATCGCTTGAAGGCCGAAGGTCCGGCGATGATCGAGGAATGGGCGAAAACGCGCAAGCCGCCGAAGATCTCAGCCTGGGTGCACGAAAAAGAATTTTCGTCCTGAGGCGACAGGTGACAGTGATCAAAGAATGAATATAGAGCCTGTCAGCGCTTCCACGAAACGCTGACAGGCTCTGGCCTTACGGTTCGGCGATATTGAACCACAGTTCGAAACGGTCGTGCAGATCCAGGTAATCCTGCACAAGCGTAACGTCGCCATTGATGGTGATCGACCCGGCAGCAATTTCATCCGGCAGTGAAGCGCGGCCGCCGGCAAGTGCGTTCAAGGAAAGCCTCGTCAGCCGAACCGACACGTCAGCATTCTCATTGCAGTAATCAAGCCGATGGTTTTCGACCTGGTTGCCGATGGACACGAAAACCTGTTCGCGGGTTTCGGCAATTTCGAAATTGATAGCGATATCTCTGCCGCGCGCGCTGTCAGGATTCAACCTGGCCGCCAGCAAGTTAAATAGATCACCTACCGGCATGGCGTTAATGATTTTCTCATTCACCGAGCCTCCTCCCGGCCGCGCCTGTACGCCATTGCGCAATTCCAGTGCGCCCGATAGATAGATGTTTCGCCACACGATCGATTCAGCCCGGTAGCCCATTTGCTCATAGCTTGCGGCAAGCATGTTGCGCGCTGCAACGCAGGCCGGGTCGGCAAAGACGACATGGCCGAGCAAGCTTGCAGCCCATCGGTAGTCGCCGGCAGAAAACGAATCCCAGGCCAGCTCAAGCACACGCTCCTGCCCTCCCATGGCGGCGACATAGCGCTTGCCTGCCTCGACCGGCGGCAGCGGATTTAGATTGGCGGGATTTCCGTCAAAATAGCCGAAGTATCGCTGGTACGTCGCCTTCATGTTGTGATTGAGGGTCCCGTAGTAACCGCGCACAGAGAACGAACGCTTCATGAAATCCGGCTCTACGGTCTGATCGGCAATTTCGTTTGGCGTCAAACCGTGATTGGCAAGGCGCAATGTCTGATCGTGAATGAAGCGATAGATGTCGCGCTGTTCTTCCAGGAAATTGCGCACATTGGCATTGCCCCATTCCGGCCAGGAATGGCAGGCGAAGTAGACTTCCGCTTCGCCACCGAACAATCGCAGCGCTTCATCGATACAATCGGACCAGAGCAATGCGTCGCGCACCTGAACGCCGCGCAGCGCCAGGATGTTGTGCATGGTCCGGCAGGTAACTTCCGCCATGCACAAGGCCTTGTGCTGCGGAAGGTAAAAGGTGAACTCCGCCGGCGCTTCCGTACCCGAGGCGATCTGAAACACGAAATCGACCCCGTCGATAGTCATGGTCTCGCCGGCCTTGCCGATCTCATGGGTGGGCGACAGGAAGCCACGTGTGCCGCGCGGCAGCGCCGGGCCAATGCCGCCATCGATCACCCCGGCCGGATTCACCGGAAGCAGGGCCCCGAACTGATACATCGCCCGACGCGTCATCGTATTGCCGGCCATGACCGCTTCGCTGACCGAATATTTAACGAAGCCTTCCGGCACAATAATCGGCACCTTTTTGCCACCGCAATTTTCCGCGGTCAGAACCGCTTCAACGCCGCCGAAATGGTCGCCGTGGCTATGGGTGATCAGCGCCGCGCTTATCGGCCGGGCTTCAAGATGTTCCATGGCCAACTCAAAAGCGGCGGCAGCACTTTCGGCCGAATTCATGAAATCGACAACAATCCATCCGGTCTCGCCGCGTATCAGCGTCATCAGCGCAATGTCGTAGCCGCGCACCTGGTAGATGCCGTCGGCCACTGCGAACAGGCCATGGATTGCGTTCAGCTGCGCCTGCCGCCAAAGAGAGGGATTCACCGTATCAGGTGCGGGTTGACCGGCCGGCGCCTGCGCGCCGGGTTGCAAGAGAACGCGTCCACCGCTCGCCAGGATAGGCTCATCGCGGGTTGAATCAGGCCGCGACGCGCTTTTTCAAAATCACCGGCATCATCAAGGGGGAGCGCCGCGGCATGCGCAGCGTTCGCGCGCCGTGTCGCTTCAGTTGCAATACCCGGCTCGGGCAGGGGATAGGATTTTGGCATGGGCACCCTGCTTCACTAGCAATTGCTTCATGGGATAGTGCGCACGGTGACATGATGCGCGCAAGCGCTAACGGCTACCGCAAGTAATAATATCCAATCAGCGCATAGGCGCCGATCATGACGGTCGCCCAGAACGCCATCTGGCCGGTAGCCCAACTGCGGCCCATGGCGCCGTCCGGTCCGTAATGGCGATGGACCCAACGTTCCAGCATGATCAGGCACCAGCGCCAGGCGTATTCAACACCACTCCAGGCCCAGCGCACTACCGCGGCAAAGACCGCCGCCACATAGGCGCCGAAGCGGCGGTAGAACCAATCGGTGTCGAGCAATCGCCCGCGAACCGGAAGCGGATAATAGCCCATGCGCAAAGCAACAAAAAACATCAGCGCGCCAAAGGCCAGCATTTGCAACTGCGTCGCGACATGCTCCAGCGTGTACAGGTCATATTCAACGCTATACGGCAGCAGTGCATAAAACTGTGCCGGAAACACAGCGATCAGTACGCAGCAAACCGCGGCAAGCCCCATCGCTACAAGCATGTTCCCCGGCGCCTCATCATGGCGCTTTCCAGCCTTTCGGCCAAAGAAGGTGAAATAGGGAATACGTAGCCCAGTGTGGACAATAACACTGGCGCTGGAAGCAAGCAGTACAATCCAGGTCCAGAAGTATTCACCTTTCAGCGCCGCTGACAGGACGAGGGATTTCGACGCAAAACCGGCAAACAACGGGAATGCCGAAATCGACGCAGCCCCAACGAGGCAGAAGGTTGCGGTCCACGGCATGGATGCCGCCAGCCCGCCAAGGTCAGATCCCTTCGCCGTCCCGGTTCGGTAAAGAACGGCACCCATCGCCATGAACAACAGGCCTTTGTACAGGATTCCGGCGAATGCGTGCGCGGCGGCGCCGTTAAGCGCCATTTCCGTGCCTATGCCTACGCCCACGACCATGAAACCCAGCTGATTGATAAGCGCATAGGCGATGACGCGGCGGAAATCATTCTCCAGCAGCGCATAGACGATGGTGAAGACTGCCATCGCCAGGCCGATCGGGATCAGCAGTTCGGTTCCGGCAAATCCCCGCGCCAGAGAATAGACAGCCAGCTTCGTCGTAAACGCAGAAAGGAATACCGTGCCCCCCGGCGTGGCTTCTGGATAGGCGTCCGCCACCCAATTGTGCAACAGTGGAAACGCACACTTGATGCCGAAGGCAACAAAAATCAGCCAGTGCGACAGGCTCCCATCAAGGTTGAGCAGGTTGAATTCCAGACTCCCGCTGGCGTTGTAATGCAACAGCACGCCTGCAAGCAGCAACACGCCGGAACCGACCTGGATGATGATATAGCGCATGCCTGCGTGATAGGAACTTTCCGTACGGCTCGCCCAAATCAGGAATACGGAGAAGATTGCCGTGCCTTCCCAATACAGGAACAAGGTCAGCAAATCACCAGCCAATACAGCGCCGATGGCGCTGCCGGCATAGGCAAGCGCGCTGACCTGCTGCACCACATCGTCTTCATGCAGCGCGTAGATAGCGCCGAGAAATGCGGCGATCAGGAATATCGTGGCAAAAACGAAACTCAGCTTGTCGAGTCGCAGTGTCGTCAGCTCGAGACCCATCAGTTCCATCTGGCCGTGCGCGCCGAACGGTAGGTCCCATAGTTGCAGCATGGCCAATACCGGCAATGCCAACATCAAAGGACTGCGCGCCACTCGCGGCAGGAACGGCACGACAAATGCGCCGATGATCAGGATGAGGGCGGGAGAGAGGTTAGCGATCATAAAAATCCTCCCCGCGCAGCAGGAAGGCTCGCAAGAGCCACACGATCGCCAAAGCAATTGCGCACAGTACAAATGCGAAGATGCCGTAAAAGCCCCACCAGTATTCTATGGCAAACGGCCCGTGCTTGTGTATCCAATAGTCTGCGACCAGCAAGATCGCACAGACCGCGAGGAGTGCGATGACGATTCTACTCGTGCCTTGAGAGTGCACCGCCCATTGCGCCACTTCTGGCGCATCGTTGCGCTGCGGAGTGCCATCGTCGCCGGTCATTGCGCGCCTCCCGATTTTGCGAAGGCCATCTTGATCAGCGCTTCAAGCTCATTGGGAAAGAAAAACAACAGCAGGCAAAATCCCGCAGTGATGCACAGCGGCACAACACAGGCGAGCGGCGCCTCGGCGATCCCGTCGCCAGAGGAATGATGCCCGTGATGGCCATCGCCATGATGGTCGTCCGGCGGCGCCGGGCGGAAAAACCCTCGCGCAACAATCGGCAGAAGATAGGCGACATTCAACAGGGAGGAAATCATCAGCACCGCGACGGCCATCACATACCCGGCTTCCAGGGCTCCCACTGAGATGACCCATTTGCTCCACACACCGCCAAACGGTGGCAGGCCGATAATACTCAGCGAGCCGATCAGGAACGCCGCAAATGTAAACGGCATTTTGCGGCCAAGGCCATCGAGCTGGCTGATCTCCGTCTTGTGGTGGGCAACGTAAATCGCCCCCGCACAAAAGAAGAGCGTTATCTTGCCTGCAGCATGCATCACGATATGCATCCCGCCACCGATGATGCTCGCCTGCGTGGCCAGCGCCGCAGCCAGCACAATGTACGAAAGCTGGCTGACCGTGGAATAAGCGAGTCTTTTCTTCAGATTATCCTGCAGGATGGCTACAATCGATGCTGCAAGGATCGTGAACGAGGCCATGAAGATCAACCAGTCCGTCTGGCCGGACTGGCGCAATGTATCGATGCCGAACACGTAGACGACGATCTTCAGCACGCAGAAAACGCCTGCCTTCACAACCGCAACCGCATGCAACAGGGCACTAACCGGCGTCGGCGCAACCATCGCAGCCGGCAGCCAGAAATGGCCCGGCATGATGCCGGCCTTGCCGATACCGAAAGCATAGAGCGCCAGCAGCAGGCCAAGCACCATGCTGCTGGCCTTGCCGCCGAGAATTCCGCCTTGCGTGAAATCGAGCGTTCCGGTCAGGGCAAAGGTAATCAGGATGGCCGGCAGCAACAGCAACAGCGAAGAGCCCAGCAACATGCACAGATAAATCCGTCCGCCACGCATGGCCTCTTTCGTGCGGTTATGACTCACAAGCGGATAGGTCGATATGGTCAGCAATTCGTAGAAGATGAACAGCGAGAAAAGGTTGGCGGAAAAGGCCAACCCGATTGTCGCAGACAGGGCAACTGCAAAACAAACATAAAACGGTGTTTGCCGCGGTTCGTCGTGGCCGCGCATGTAGCCGATGGAATAGACCGAGTTGACGATCCACAAGGTCGAGGCCACGCAGGCGAACAACATACCCAGCGGCTCAATACGAAACGCCAGGGCAAGCGCCGGCGTTACCTGCCATACCGTGACTTCGAGTTTCCCGCCGGCAAGAAACAGCGACAACACTTTCATCACGCATAGGAACAGCAGGCCGGCAGTGACCAGAGTTACCGTTTCACGCGCATTCGGCGATTTGCGAAACAGGGGAATGATCAGCGCGCCAATCGCCGGGATCAAAATGGCTGCTATGATCCATGCGCCCGGGCTCATTTGACACCTCCCAGCAACACGTCCGCAGCCTTGGCAGCAATCTCTGCAGTAAGTCGCGTGTCAAAGCCAAACCAGATTACCGCCGCCGTCAAAAATACAATCGGCAGGAGTAGACTGACCGGTGCCTCTGTAGCCTTCTGGGCAAATTCACTTGGTTCACGGAACCAAATTGCTTCCAGCATCCGCCCGACATAGACGACGGCAATGAAGGACGAGACCACGATGATGAAGACAAGCCACCACCAGCCTTTGTCGAGCGCACCCACGGCGAGATAATATTTTGAAATGAAGCCGGCGGTACCGGGTGTGCCGATAAGCGCAAAACCACCAATGATGAAGGCGATCATCGTGATCGGCATACGCGGACCAAGCCCGTCAAGATCATGCAGGCGCACGGTTCCAATCCGGAAAACCGCGGCGCCGATCGCCAGGAACAGCGCCGTTTTGATCACCGCATGGTTAAACATATGCATGGTCGCCGCAGTCAGGCCCGCCTGGTTGGCGAGGGCGATACCGAGGGTGATGTAGCCAACCTGCGCAACCGACGAATAAGCCAGGACCCGTTTGACATTGTCCTGGAATACCGCAACCAGCGACGCACCGATCATCGCCGCAATCGACAAGACCAGCAGGATTTCGCTGATCGGCAGAATCTTGAATATCGAACTGGCGCCATAGACCGAAAAGAAAATCCGCATCAACAGGTAGATAGCAACCTTGGTCGCCGTGCCGGCGAGAAAAGCCGTGACGACTGATGGCGCATAGGCGTAGGCATTCGGCAGCCAGGCGTGGAGCGGGAACAGCGCCAGCTTCAGGCTGATACCAACAGTCAGAAAAGCAAGACCCGCAATTGCCGGGCGCGCCATGCCTGATCCCAACAGGCGCTCGGCAATATCAACAAAGTTCAGCGACCCGGTGATCGTGAACAACATGCCAACGCCAATGACATAGAATGTCGCCCCGATCGTCCCCATGATCAGATATTGATAGGATGACAGCAGCGCGCGCCGGTGGCGACCCATGGCGATCAGCGCGTACATCGCCAGCGACGAAATTTCCATGAACACGAAGGCGTTGAATGCGTCCCCGGTTATCGCAATCCCAAGCAGCCCGGTCAGGCACAGCAGGTACATGCAGTAAAACCATGCATGCTTGCTGCGATCGATTTCGCGTTCAACACTAGCCTTGGCAAAGATCATGATAATGGCGCCGGACCAGGCCACTACAAACAGGATGAACGCGGCCAGAACGTCGACCCGGTACTCAATGCCGTACGGGGGCTTCCATCCGCCCAAAGCGTAGGACAGCGTACCCACCTCCAACACGTGCCAAAGCAGCGCGGTGGCGACGATTGCCGTGCACCACGTAATCAGCAGCGACCACGTCCAGGCGAGCGTACTGCGGCGCAGGAACGCGCAGAGAACGGCGCCCAGCAAGGGCACAACAACCTGCAATGCGGGCAGATGCGCCTTTATGTCAAAAGCAGCTGCTTCGTTCACTCGCTTTGCTTCTCGGTTTCGGGTGTCAGGCCGGTTTCGCTATCGAAGATCTCGTCCTCTTCGATGGTGCCGTAGGCCTCATTGATCCGCACGACAATCGCAAGCCCCAGGGCCAACGTCGCTACGCCGACCACGATAGCAGTCAGGATCAGGACATGGGGGAGGGGGTTTGAGTAAACTTTGTAAGCCGGGTCGATGATGGGCGCTGTTCCACCAAGAATTTTTCCCGGAACGATATAGATCAGATAGACCGACGTCTGAAACAGGGCGAGACCGACCAGCTTCTTCACCATATTTCCGCGCGCGATCACGATATAAAGGCCGGCCACCATCAAAAAGATGGTTATGTAGTAGTTATAATGCGCAACGCCCTCTTTCAGTGCCTCGATCATGACCGATCGCGCCCCGCAAACGCATAAAAGATAACCAGCATGGTGGAGCTGACCGTGACCAATACGCCCAGTTCGACAATAAAGACGCCAAGATGGTGTCCCGTGGGCGCGTTCTTGGAGAGGTATGTATATTCCAGATACTTGCCGCCCTTGATCATGCCGGCGACCCCCGTGCCGGCGTAGATCAATACGCCAAGCGGGACCATGAATTCCAGAAGCCCCTGCGGTACAACCTTCTTTGCGGCGGGCAATCCGAAAATCAGCGCATACAAAATGATTGCGCCTGCCGCGATCACACCGGCCTGGAATCCGCCGCCAGGTCCGAAATCACCATGGAATTGCACATAAAAGGCAAACACCAGCATGAACGGCAGGAGCAACTTGCTCATGACACGCAATATGAGATCAAGCCTCATGCTGCATCTCCTTCGCCGCCATTGCCGCCGCTTGCCTTGCTCCTGGCCCTCTGCCGTCCCTTCAACAGCATCAACACGCCAATTCCCGCGGTAAAGACAACAACCACCTCACCCAGGGTATCGAAACCCCTGTAGTCCGCCAGAATTGACGTCACGACATTCGGGATCGTCGTCTCCTTCACCGAATCGGCGAGAAATTTCACACCAAGATGCGAATTGACCGGAGTTTCCGCCTGACCGAAGCCCGGCAAATCCAGCGTGCCGTAGATCAGCGCCGCACCCGTCACCACCGCTACGAAAAACGGGAGTGCAAAGGAATGTACCGGCGGGGCCTCTTCCGTCTTGGTAAGATACAGCGCTGCCAGCATAAGCACGGTCGAGACGCCTGCCCCAACCGATGCTTCGGTCATGGCGACATCGATCGCATCGAGTGCAATGAAGACACTGGCCAGCAAGAAACTGTAGATGCCGCCGAGAATGACCACGGCAAACAATTGGCGCACACGCACGATGCCAATCACTGTAATGGCCATCAGCGTCAGCAAAACCATGGTAATCAGGGAAACTATGACGGCCTCCCCTGTTGCTCGATCTGCTCTCGCGATTCGACGTTATCGAATGCGACAGGCATGGCTTCGCCAAGATCGCCTTCATCCTGCAGCTTTGGCCCCACCCCCATGTGGAGCGCTGCCTGCGCCAAGGCATGGGTTGCAACCGGCGCGGTCAGGAAAAACAACGCGCCGATCACGAAAAGCTTCCCAGTGACTTGCGAAAAACCGGCCTGCAGCATCATGCCGGCAATCAGCAGGCCGCAGCCCAGAGTTTCGGTAACGCTAACAGCATGCATGCGGGTGTAAACGTCCGGCATGCGAACCATGCCCACCGCGCCAACAAGGAAAAAGAAACTGCCGGACAAAAGCAACAGCCAGCTGGCAATATCGCGGATCAAAGGCAACCAGGGGACGAGCCAGTTCATCTGTCTTGCTCCCCATCGTCGCGTACTTCTCCGGAATGCGCCAGATTGCCGTGGCGGAAGAATTTCAGAACCGCGAACGTTCCAATCAAATTGAGAATACCGTAGGTAATACCGACATCCAGCCATTCGGGACGGCCAGTCAGAAAACCAACCACGGCAAGCAGCATGATGGCCGATGTGCCGATGGCGTTCGCCGCCAGGACCCGGTCAAACACGGTCGGCCCCATCAGCGCCCGCACGACCGCCAGGAACATGGCTGTCAGGATCGCCAGCGCCGGGATCACGTACATCGCTTCGCTCATCCCGGCTCCCCTTCGAACCGGGTTACCCGGGCATCCATGACGCCGCCCTTCAGGTCCTCGGCGCCAGCCCGCGTCAGCGCATGGACAGTCAATTCATTGCCATCCACGCCGACTGTTATCGTCCCCGGGGTCAGGGTAATGGAATTGCCGTAGGTGGCTATGCCAGCACTGGTCCTCTGGCTTGCGTTCAACGTTATGACGGTCGGCGATATTGGCAGTTTCGGGTCGACAATAATCTTGGTGACATCCCAGGCTGCCTTGACAATTTCCCAGATCAGCCATGGATAGTAGATGATGGCGCTTAGGATCAGCTGAGCCGGGTGGCCTTCCGCATCGGCCGCGTGCATACGCCACGCCAGAAAGACGGTAGCGGCCGTAACCAGCACGCCAAACGTAATGAGACCGGGAGTGAAGAAGCCGGACAGCAACAGCCAGAAAGCAAACAAAGAAATCGCCAGGCTGGCGTAACGCATGTCTCCCCTCCTCCGTTCTGCCCGGCACCAGAATAACGCAGCCAAAGCTACAGCCGTTCCCCGGCGGCACTATTGGCACAAATCACCGGAACGGATCAAGACGGGCCGAGGCGCCTTTGTTGCATGAAAAACAGGCACGGGACAGGGCTATTGCTGGCGCCTGAAGACCTTCTCTTCGGACTTGGCGCCGTCGGCATAAGTGAGCTGCACCCGAACGGAGCGAACCTTGTCGGGCAAACGCAGGTAGATATCCGCGCCACGCGGAATCGAATGGGGCTCGCGGGGATTACAGAACGGCAATGGCAAAGCTGTCCGTCATCAGATGATTTAGCACACGAGCGGGTATCTGGTTTGAGAGGA
>CAZTMN010000035.1:0-15147 GCA_964615275.1 uncultured Beijerinckia sp.
ATCCTCCCTTACGCAATCACCCTGAACTGTCCCATAGGCGCTGATGTCGGGCAGGCGTGAGCGCGGCCGAGGTCTTTCTTCACGCCCTTGCCGTAGAAATACAGCAGACCCATGAAAAATTGCGCCGTGGGCTGGCCTTTCTCCGCTGAGACTGAGAACCAGCGCAAGGCCTTTGCATAGTCGCGCGGCGCGCCGCGGCCCGAATAATACAGCAGCCCAAGGGATGCCTGCGATTTTGCATGTCCCTTGATTGCCAGTGGCCACCAATTGCCGAATGCTTCCTTGTACTTGCCGGCCTCATAGGCTTCCAGGCCCGCTTCGAAGCTTTGGGCCTGCACCGCGACCGATGTGAAACAACCTGCGGCTAAAACCGCGGCAAACATCAATGCACGGAAAAATGCGCCAAAGATCGTTCGCTGAAATGCCGACAAGAACATGGCGCAGCATAGCAGTTTTTGCCTGCCGCGCCAGCATGATCCATCACGCTATAGCGAGCTGGCCATGAACTCTTCGATCAGGTCGGCGACCAGCTCCGGTGCATCGTGGTGAACATTGTGGCCGGTGCCGGCAAGGCGATGGAAGCTCACGTCGCGTACCTGTTGCAGCCGCCACTCAAAGGTATATTCGCTGTCCTTTTGCATGCTGGGCGGAAACACCCGGTCAGAGGAAATCCAAAGGGCAGGCGCCTCGATGCGCCGCCAGCATGCACCCCATTCATCGACCCGGTGCAGCGTGGCGAAGGGCCGGGAATGGGCCGGATCGAAGCTCCAGACCAGCGATCCATCGTCGAGCTTGCGGTGCTGATGCGCCGCCAGGAACAGCGCCCGCGGCCTGTCCAGTTTGCCGTTCGCGGCCATCAGCCGTTCGGCCATGGCTGTGACATCTGGGTAAGGCCGCGGTGTCGGCGTCGGCTGACGCCAGGCAGCGAGAAATTTTTCCAGATGTCCCGGCGCGTCCTCGGCCTTGCCGGTTCGCAGGCCGAAACCGTCGAGCGAACAGACCCGCGCTACCCGTTCGGGCCGGACTCCGGCATAGACGTTGGAAATGTTGCCGCCAAGCGAATGACCCGCCAGGCGGACCGGAGCATCCGGGCTGAGAACTTCCAGCAGCGCGTCAAGGTCGGCGACATAGTCTTGGTACCAATAGCCGTGCGGCGCCCAGTCCGTGTGGCCAAATCCGCGCCAATCCGGCGAGACTACGCGCCAATCCTTTTTGAACAGATCGACAATAAACTGGAAAGTGCTGGAGGCGTCGCGATGGCCGTGAACCAGAACCAGCAGGGGCGCGGACGGGTCTCCCCACTCGCGGACGTTGTACCCGAGGCCGCGAATTTCAACCCGTCGCGTGATCGAGGGGATTCGCGGCGTATAAGAGCCGTCAATGATGTCATTCATGATAATACAGGATGTCCTGACTACTCACGCCGCATGTGCCCCATGCCGGCCTCCAGGCCGGCGGTCTCGTTGCGGGCCATCTTGTACGCCGGCCAGACATTCGGGTCGACCCGCGCCCACGGCGGCGGGATGGGCGGTTTTTCTTCGCCGAGCGCAACCGCCGCGTGCCAGGCCCAGCGCGGATCGTCAATGAAGGCCCGGCCGATCGCCACCATGTCCGCCTTGCCGCTGGCGATAATGTCGTTGGCCTGCTCCGGCTTGACGATCAGGCCAACGGCCATCGTGTTGATGCCGGCCTCCTTTTTTATACGCTCGGCGAAATGCACCATGTAGCCCGGCTCGATTTTCGGCAGCTTCATTCCCGGTGCGACATTGCCCGCCGAAGGCACCACGTAGTCGATTCCAAGCTTTTTCAACTCGGCAGCGAAAACAACCGCATCGTCGAGTTCGAGCCCGCCCTCGTTGAAATCGCGCCCGGTGGTGCGCACGCCCATCGGCTTTTCCTTCGGCCATGCCTCGCGCATGGCTGCGATGACCTCCAGTGGAAAGCGCATGTTGTTTTCACGGCTGCCGCCGTAGGCGTCGCTGCGTCTGTTGGTCATCGGCGACAGGAACTGGTGCAGCAGATACCCGTGCGCCACATGCACTTCAATCATGTCGAAACCACAGCGCAGGGCGCGCCGGGTTGCTTCGACAAACAGGTCTAGCGTGCGGGTCAGTCCCTGGCTATCGAGTTCGCGCGGCTCCGGCCAGCCATCGTTGAAGGCCTCGGCCATTGGTCCGACCGGCGTCCAGGCGCCTTCCTCCTCGGTAAGGTTCGGGCCTTTCCACAATTCCCAGGTTGGGCGCGAGGAAGCCTTACGTCCGGCATGAGACAGTTGAATGCCGATCGGCGTGTTCGACATGGTACGGGCGTCGGCGACAAGTTTGGTAAGCGAGGCCTCGTTGTCGTCGCTGTACAGACCGAGACATCCGGCGGTAATGCGGCCGATGTCTTCCACGGCCGTTGCTTCGAGGATCAACAGGCCTGTACCAGAGGCAAGGTGATGCATGGCGTTCATGCAATGCCAAGGCTGGGCATTGCCGTCGACGGCGCTGAATTGGCAAAGCGGTGAAATTACAATTCGATTGGACAGTTCAAGATCACGCAGTTGAATTGGCGTGAAAAGCGCGCTGGGCATCAAGGGGCCTCCCCGGAGTAATCCCTCCGACCATAGGGGCGGACACGGTTGGCCGCAAGGTAGACCAGGTGTAGTTGGCCGGCGACTCGTTGGACCGCGCCGCTACCGCCTACCCGGACCTGGCCGCCTGGATTGTTTGCCAGACCCGGTGCGGAGTCGCCGGCATGTCAATGTGCGTCACGCCGGCATCTTTCAATGCATCGCAGATGGCGTTGAGCAGCGCTGCCGGGCCGGGTGTGGTGCCGCCTTCGCCGCCGCCTTTGACCCTCAGCGGGTTGAGCTTGTTGATGGTGGGGTCTTCAACGCAATGAGCGTCTACCGATGGCATGGTGTCGGCGCGCGGCATGGCGTAGTCCATGAAACTGGCGCTCAACACCTGGCCATCGGAATCGTAGCGCACATCCTCGCATAGCGCCTGGCCGACTCCGAGCGCGACACCGCCATGCACCTGTCCGTGCAATATCAGCGGATTGATTGGCTGGCCGGCGTCGTCCACCGATGTATAGCGCGTAATCTCGACCTGTCCGGTTTCCGGATCGATTTCGACCTCCGCTACCGCGCAACCGGTAGGGTAGGCGGGGATGCGCCCGAACATCCGCGCCGATGCGGAAAGTCGCCTTCGCAGCTCCTTCGGCAGGGAAACGTTGCCATCTTCGATCGCCTCGGCGATGTCGAAAATCGACAAGCGCCGGTTGCGGTCGCTGGCGACGAACAAACCATCCTCGAATGCCACGTCCGCTGCCGGAACTTCCAGGAGAGCCGCTGCAACCTTTTTCGCCTTGGCAACGAGTTCCTGGCCGGCCTCAACAATCATCGCCCCCGCCAGCCGCATGGAGCGGTCCGAATGGGTGCCACCGCCTTCCTTGACTGTTTTCGTATCGCCGCTGACGAAACGTACGTCATAGGGTGTGCAGCCAATCATGTCGGCCAGCACCTGCGCAAATGAGGTTTCATGGCCTTGTCCCGTCGATTGTGTGCCGACGGTCAGCTCCACATCCCGTGGCGAAACAGATATGTCGGCGCGTTCGATTGGCGCTCCGCCCGGGCTCTCGAGAAAATTGGCAAGGCCAATTCCTGCCAGCTTGTTGCGTTTCGCCGCTTCGCGCTTGCGTTTCGCGAAACCCTTCCAGTCCGATGCCTCCAACGCCTTTTTCATGTTGGCGGGAAAATCGCCGCTGTCATAGGTCAGGCCGACAGCGCTAGTCCAGGGCAATTCTTTCTTCGTGACGAGATTGAGCTGGCGCAGCCTTATCCGGTCGATCTCCAGCTTGTCGGCAGCGATGTCGATGCAGCGCTCGATTGCAAGCGTGGCCTCTGGCCGGCCTGCGCCACGCAGCACGCCGATCGGCACCGTATTGGTAACGACGCCGCGCAGCGTCAGTCCCGCAACGGGAACGCGATAAACTGTCGGCGTCAGCCTGTAGGCATTGTGCAATTGCACGTAGGAAACCGTCTGCGCGCCCTCGTTACAGGTTATGTCGACGCTTTGCGCCACGATGCGGCCGGCTTCATCAAAGCCGAGCCGCGCCTTGGTTACCAGATCGCGGCCGTGATAATCGATAAGAAAGGTCTCGGTACGTTCACTGATCCACTTGACGATCCGTCCTGACCGCCGCGCTGCCCATACGATCAGCACCTGTTCGGGATAGGTATTACTCAGCGTGCCGAAGCCGCCGCCGGTATCATGGGTCACGCAATGAATTTTTTCCGCCG
Source organism: uncultured Beijerinckia sp. (assembly GCA_964615275.1). Classification (GTDB taxonomy): domain Bacteria; phylum Pseudomonadota; class Alphaproteobacteria; order Rhizobiales; family Beijerinckiaceae; genus Terripilifer. The sequence goes on from CAZTMN010000035.1 coordinate 4,289, forward strand.
GTTCGCCCAGCGCCGCCATCAACGAGCCCTGGATGCGATGCACGCCCTGGCTGGATCCGGCCAACGTGTACACGCCGGTCCTGGGATCATATTCGCCAATGCCACCGCGCGGCTCCATTGTGACGCCGGCAATGCGCTGGCTCAGGACCGATTGCTCGACCACCATATGGGCCGTTGCAAGCGCCGCTTCGGCCGCCTCAATGTCGCCCTTGATATCTTCAAAAGCTATGTTCTCCAGGGCTTCATCGTAGAGCAGGGGCGCGCCATCGGCGGTGGCGGCGGGGATATCGGTGACAGCCGGCAGGTCTTCATAATCGACGTCGATTGCTTCAAGCGCATCGCGCGCTTGCGCCAGGTTTTCCGCGACAACGATCGCAACGCCTTCGCCGGGGTAGCGCACGCGCTCAATCGCCAAAGGCCATTGCGGTGTTTTAAGCAGTGGCCTGTCGCCTTCCTCATCAAATACCTTTGCCGTGACGTCGAACATTGTCGCCGGATTCGGCTCGAGCGGCAGGCTCTGAAAGCCATCGGCCTTGTAGTCAGCTCCGGTCAGCACGCAGATCACGCCGGGCATTGTCTCCGCCGCACTTGTATTGATCGAACGAATATTGGCGTGCGCGCGGTTGGCCCGCAGGATCAGCATGTGGGCGAGTTTCTTCGGCGCCATGTCGTCGGTGAATTTTCCCTGTCCGGTCAGCAGACGTTCGTCCTCCAGGCGCGGGAGCGGTCTGCCAATCCACGGGGTATTTGCGTCATTCATGGCGTTCTCCACGGGCATTGCGGTCGCAGTCCATCGGATTCTGGTTTGCAAAGCCGTATCTCACATCCCCGGGGCGATCACAGGGGGCCCGGGGTCCAGAGCAAATTGGTACATGGACCGTAGCGGAATTGTTTCCGGATCGGCGAGCCTGCGCTCCTGTCCGGGAATGTGATTAGTGATCTTCTTGGGGATTGAGTTTCCATGCTTCCGGTTCCAATGCGTCGATCAGTACGAAACAAATCCGGCATGTCTTGTCGCCGTTGTTGACCCAGGCATGGTTGGTTGCCTTTTGCACCAGGATATCCCCCTGATTCAGATGTACTTCTGAATCGTCGAGCAGCATGTCGATCTCGCCCTCCAGCACAATGGCATAGTCGATAGAGCGCGTGCGGTGCATGAATGGATTGCGCGGCGGCTTGCCCCCCGAAGCCGGATCGATGCCCATTTCTTTCAGCATGGCGGTATTGTCGACGCTGGCTCCGCCGTCTTTCAGCGGCGGGAATTCGACCACCCGGCATACATGTCCATTGTCTGGCGGAGAGACCGCAACCTTGCGCGTTCCCATGTCTTCCTTGCTGTCGACATCGGCCGGAGACTGGTCCGATGTCCACACCAGCGTCGTGAAAAGATTTGCCGCCTCGCGGTGGATCACCTGCGGCGCCGGTGCATCCATGGTAATGACGGCTTTACCATTTTCGTCATGGTCCGCGATAATCCGGCGCACCGGCTTTGCCTGATCTGTCAAAATTGCCTCCCGTTGCTCTTGTGCTATTGAATGATGCGAGCAATGTTCAGCGCCGTGTGCGACTTGTCAATCGCGCAACCGTTGGGGGCGTTGCGCCTGGTCGAAGCGCCATTGGCAAATGTTCTTCCGGAACTTCCTTCGGAAGATTGCGCCATGATCGATATTTGGGTTCATTCGGGAGAAAAAGTTTGGGCAAACAGCATGTACTTGTAGCCGGCGCCGGAATTGGCGGCCTTGCTGCAGCACTGGCCCTGTTGCAAAACGGCCATGACGTCGACGTCTACGAGCAGGCCCCGCAATTGCTGGAGTTTGGCGCGGGCGTGCAATTGGCGGCCAACGGCACCCGCGTGCTGATCCATCTCGGGCTGGAAGATGCGCTCAAACCCTGGGTCTGCGAGGCGGCCGGCAAGGAAGTGCGAATCTGGAATACCGGCCAGACATTTAAGCTCTTCGATCTCGGCGAAGATTCGGTGAAGCGCTTTGGCGCGCCTTACTGGTTTGTTCATCGCGGCGATCTGCACACGGCGCTGAAAGATGCGGTTCTGGCGCTCAAGAAAGACGCCATCCACACCAGCGCCCGCTGTACCGGTTACGAGGACAAGGGTAGCGGTGTTGTGTTGAAGCTCGCCGATGGCAGAACCGCCGAGGGCGACATCCTCATCGCGGCCGACGGCGTGCATTCGGCGCTGCGCCAGCAGATGCATGACCCTTCCGAATCCGAGTTTCTCGGCATCATCGCCTGGCGCGGCCTGATCGAGCGCTCCAGGCTCCCATCGGACCTGCAGAGAATGGTTGGCACCAATTGGGTGGGACCGGGCGGTCATGTCATCACCTATCCGATTCATGGCGGTGAATGGCTGAATTTCGTTGGCTTCGGCGAACGCGATGACTGGCGACTGGAAGGCTGGAACGAGAAGGGCAGCAAGGAGGAATGCGCCGGGGATTTCGTGGACTGGAATCCGTCCGTGCACGAAATGATCTCGCTGCTGGACCAGCCATACAAGTGGGCGCTGGTAAGCCGCTCGCCATTGCAGACCTGGAGCAAGGGCAGGGCGACCCTGCTCGGCGATGCCTGCCATCCGACCGTGCCATTCCTGGCCCAGGGCGCGATCATGGCGCTGGAAGATGCCGTTGTGCTTACCCGCTGCCTCGAAAAATATCCGGACGTCGAGCAGGCGTTGTTGAAATATCAGGAGGCCCGCGTCGACCGGACGACGAAGATCGTTAATGGTTCAACCGAAACCGGCCGGCGTTTCCACAACCGCACCCTAGCCGATCCGGACCAGGCGGTCGCATTCATGCAGCGCGAATGGGCGCCGGACAAGGTGCGCACCCGCTACGACTGGCTGTTTGAGTATGACGCGATGCAGGTGAATATTTGAAGCTGGAAAACGATATTGCGAATGCCACTGCCTGCAACGAATGCGCGTAGGTCTTGAAATATTGGAGTGACGCCGTTGACCGCCAAACCTTTTCCTCCCTTCCGCGCCGACCAGGTCGGCTCGCTTATCCGGCCCGACAACCTGCGCCAGGCGCGCAAGGAATTCGCCGAAGGCAAGATCACGCGGGAGCAATTGACGGCGATCCAGAAATCGGAAATTCCGGCCGTCATCAACATGCAGGAAGATATCGGCTTTCGCGCTGTCAGCGATGGCGAATACAATCGCGGCAGCTGGCATCACGATTTTCTCCTGTCGCTTGAAAACGTCTCGCTCGCCAAATCCAATGTCAAAGTGAAATTTCACACCGCCGACGGTGTGGTGCTGAACAGCCCGCCGACGATGCAGGTGACCGGCAAGTTGGGACGGGGAAAGCCCATATTTCTTGACGATTTCAAATACGCCAGTTCGCTCACCCAGCGTGTTGTCAAGCAATCGATCCCGTCGCCGACGATATTGCATTTTCGCGGCGGCAGGGAAGCGATCGACAAGGCGACCTACCCGACTATCGAGGAATTTTATGCCGACCTGGCCGGGGTCTATCGCGAAGAGATTACCGACCTCGCCGCTGCCGGGTGCAAATTCCTGCAGATTGATGAAACCAATCTGGCCTATTTGTGCGACCCGGAATTGCGTGAGCACGCCCGCTCAATCGGCGAAGATCCCGATCAATTGCTGCGAACCTACGCGCGTGTCCTGAATGAAACGATGCGAGACAAGCCGGCGGATATGCGCATATGCGTGCACTTGTGCCGCGGCAATTACGCCGGCGCTTGGGTTGCCGAAGGCGGTTACGAGCCTGTGGCCGAAGTATTGTTCAATGAAATTGGCTTTGACGGATATTTTCTCGAGTACGATTCAGACCGTGCCGGTGGCTTTGAGCCCTTGCGGTTCCTGCCGAAAGGCAAAAATGTCGTCCTTGGCCTTGTCACCACCAAAAGCGGCGCTCTGGAAAGCAAGGATGTGCTCAAGCGCCGCATCGAGGAAGCTTCAAGAATCGTGCCGCTCGATCAGCTCTGCCTCTCGCCGCAATGCGGTTTTGCCAGCGGTATTGAGGGAATGGCAATGACGGTGGAGGAACAGAAGGCCAAACTGGAATTGATCGTCGAAACAGCACGTGAGGTTTGGGACGACGCTTGACCGCGCTTGCAGCGGTTAGGCGTGGTATCGAGGCGCTGGGTGACTCCGGCTTCGTATTGTGAAGCGTCTTTTAGCGGGAACCGGAAGCCAGTTCACTCGAGAACGCCACGGCATCGCTGCTTGACATGATGCGGGCTCGCTGCGCCGCGGCGGTTCGGCGAGCTTGATTGTCGTCAAATCGGCGGGCGTTTATTGCCCGGGCGCGGTCATTTTGCTTGTCACGACACGGCCCGATCCTATCATTGCCGCAGGAGGAATTCATGGCTGAGATTACCGCTGCGTTCGGCGCATCCCATTCCGTCATGCTGGTCTGCACTCTAGAAGACTGGCAGTGCGGATTCCGTACATTTGATCCCAAGGGTTCGTTTTTTGATCGTCAGGGAAACCGCGTCAGTTACGATGAATTATTGGCGCTTGCGCCAGCCAACGCCGCAGAACTTGTCACCGACGAAGCGATCGAGAAACGCTTTAACGACGTTCAGGCAGCGATTGGCCGGATGGCGCAGGAAGTTCAATCGTCGGATATCGACGTATTGATCATTTGCGGCGATGATCAGAACGAATTGTTCAACGCCAATTTGCAGCCAGCGATGGGAATTTATCACGGCGAAACGATCCGCAACGCGGCAAAGCGGCAGTTGCCGCCTGACGCGTGGTACAAGATCGCCCAGAACCGGCGCCTCGAAGACGGCGGGCCGGTCGAGTATCCGGTGGAAAGCGCGCTGGCGCTGCATCTCATTCACGGCCTGGTCGATGACGGGTTTGACATCGCGGCGCTGGCGGGATTGAGCGACGGCCAATATGAGGGTCATGCGTTTTCCTACATCCACAAGTTCTTCATGGGTGACAAGATCGTTCCGATCGTGCCTATCTTCCTCAATACCTATTTCCCGCCCAACCAGCCGACGCCGCAACGGTGTATCGACCTGGGCAAAGCCATCGGCAGTCTGGTCAAGAAATATCCAAAAGATCTGAAAGTCGGTTTTCTGGCGTCAGGGGGCCTGAGCCATTTTCAGGCCGAGGAGGATCTGGACGAGGCGGTGATCGAGGCGATGCGCCGGCACGATCTGGACTATTTGGCCAATCTTGACATCAAGCGCCTGCAGGCCGGCTCCTCGGAGATACGCAACTGGTTGGTCCTTGCCGGCGCCTGTCCGCATCTTGATCTGGACTGGATTTCCTATACCCCCGGATACCGGACCGAAGCGCTGACCGGCACCGGATTGGGCTTTGCCACTTTCTATCCGGCGCGGGCTTGAAGGATTTCGGTCCGGTCCTGAATTTTCACCGCCGCACCTGCGGTTCCCGTTGCATTTTTTCCGGCCAGCGGCCATTGTGGCGGCGGCGCAAATTGGCGCCGGGAGGAGGCGGACCGCAAAAGTCCAGCATCGGGTGCCCAGCCGTCCAAGGCAGGTAGACCGATTGCGCCGCGGCCAATATCTTTTCCGGCAATATCCGGTTTGCAAACAGCTCAAATCAAAACGGGGTTCTCACTGATGATTATCGATTGCCACGGGCATTACACCACCGCTCCGCAGAAACTGCAGCAATGGCGCGACCGCCAGCTGGCCGGGCTGGCCGACGGCAACCGCAAACTGCCCGGACCGGCTCCGGACATCAGCGATGAGGAAATCAAGAATTCCGTCGAAGGCAAGCAGCTCAAGATGCTGCTCGACCGCGGCGGTGATTGCACCATTTTCTCGCCCCAGGCGTCCGGCATGGCCCATCACGTCGGCACCCAGGAGATCAGCGAAGCCTGGTCCACCGTCTGCAACGATCTCATCTATCGGGTGACGCAGATTTTTCCGAAAAACTTCATTGGCGGATGCCAATTGCCGCAGACGCCCGGCGTCAGCCCGGCCAATTGCGTCAAGGAATTGGAACGCTGCGTGACGGAACTCGATTTCGTCGTCTGCAACCTGAACCCCGATCCGTCCGGCGGCTATTGGCAGGATCCGCCCCTGACCGATCGCTATTGGTACCCGATTTACGAAAAAATGGTTGAACTCGACGTTCCGGGGATGATCCACGTGTCATCGTCCTGCAATCCCTGCTTCCATGCGACCGGCGGCCATTACATTGCGGCCGATACGACCGCGTTCATGCAATTGATCGAGGGCGACCTGTTCAAGGATTTCCCGACGCTGAAGTTCATCATCCCCCACGGCGGCGGCGCGGTGCCGTTCCATTGGGGCCGCTATCGCGGCCTTGCCCAGCAGATGAAGAAGCCGCTGCTGAAGGACCACCTGATGAACAACGTCTTCTTCGACACCTGCGTCTATCATCAGCCCGGCATCGACCTGCTGACCAAGGTCATTCCGGTCGACAACATCCTGTTCGCCTCCGAGATGATCGGCGCGGTTCAGGGGATCGATCCGGAAACCGGCAATTACTATGATGACACCAAGCGGTATATCGATGCTTGCTCGCTGTCCGACGAAGACAAGAAAAAAGTATTCGAGCTGAATGCCCGCAAGGTCTTCGGCCGTCTTGACAGCGTGCTGAAAAAGAAGGGTCTGCTTTCCTAGCAGCCAAAGACATTCCGGGACCCAAACACGCGGGATCAATATTCGCAATTGAACAATCCCGGATAATCGCTGTGCGGCATCCGGGATTCCATTATTCACACGAGGAACTCATGGCTGAAAGACTGAATGGCGTTATCCGCGCCCTTGAATCAGGCAAACCTGCATTCACTTGCTTTTCCCCGCCAACGGCTGACGCTGCTCTGGCCCTTCATGGGTCGAAATATGACGGCGTAGTGTTCGAATGCGAACACAACGTCTGGGACGGGATGAATGTTCGTCACGCCCTGCAATATACGCTGAATCGTGCAGAAATCGCCAAGTCCGGGTCCCTGGCTCCGGCGGTAACGCCGATCGTGCGCATCCCGCCAAACGGCGCTGAGATGAATCAGACTTACGCCAAACAGGCGCTTGACATGGGGGCGTACGGACTGGTCTGGCCCCATGTTGGTACCGTTGAACAGGCGTATAACGCGGTGTCTGCGTCACGCTATCCGACGATGAAGGACAATCCGTTGCACGAGCCCTTCGGTCAGCGCGGCGATGGTCCGCATGGCGCAGTTCGCTTCTGGGGCCTGTCGCAGCAGGAATACTACAAGAAGGCGGACGTTTGGCCGCTCAATCCGGAGGGCGAATTGTTCGTCATCCTGATGATCGAGGATCTGGAAGGTATCCAGAACCTGCGTGACATCTTCAAGAATGTCCCGGGCATCGGCGCAGTGCTCATTGGTGAAGGCGACCTTTCCCAGGAACTGGGTTATCCGCGGCAATACGAGCACCCGGTGGTGCTCGATCATATGCGCCAGATTCTGGAGATCGGCAAGGAGTTCAACATTCCGGTCGGTCATCCGCATGTAAATTCAGGCAATGTCCAGCGCATTCTGGACGAGGGCTATCGCTTCCTGATGGCCGCGCCGGAACGGTCCTACAACGCTTTGAACAAGGGCCTGGAATTGTCCGGCCGGTCTTGATGTAAGTACCGAACCCACATCTCCGGGGCGTGCCAGCTGGGCGCGAACCCGGAGCCTATTTTTTGTCGGATTCAACTTTCTAGATCCCGGATCCGCGAGCCTTCGGCTCTTGTCCGGGAGAGCGGAAACTTCCCGGAATAATCGAAATGCCCGTCTTCCCCTCCTCCGGCCCCGTCACTCTCAAAACCAATCTTGCCGATTCAGCCCTTTCAAAGGCGGTCAAGGCCGGCGAGGTCTCCTCGGATGTCGTGACCCTTGATTTCAGCGGACCGAAAACCGCAAACCAGGGTTTCAAGCCGATGGTGCGCGAGGGCAAATTCGACGCCGGCGAACTGGCGATCGTCACCTATATGCAGGCGCTCGATTACGGCAAACCGCTGGTTTTGCTGCCTGCCGTCATGGTGGGCCGTTTCCAGCACCAGTTCTTCGTCTGCCGCAAGGAAAAGTCTCCGATGGACCCGAAGAGCCTCGAAGGCAAGATGGTCGCGGTGCGCTCCTATACCCAGACGACCGGCGTTTGGGTGCGCGGCATCCTGCAGGATGAATACGGGGTCGATCTGTCGAAGCTTAAATGGCTGTGCTGGGATGACGCGCATCTGGCCGAATATTCCGACCCGCCGGACCTGGTGACGCGCGCCGACCCGGACGGTCCCAAGCTCAACGACATCGCGCTATCGGGACAGGCGGACGCAGTCATACCGGCAGCCGATCTTCTGGCCCACGAAGACATGCGCACCGTTATTGCCAATCCGGACGAGACCGGGCGCAAATGGGGCGAGAAATACGGCTGCGGTCACGTCAATCATTTCTTCGCCGTGCATAGCGCCCTTCCGAAAGAACGTCCGGACGTGGTCAAGGAAATTTTCCGTATGCTGAAACAGAGCAAGGAAATGGCAGGCCTGCCGAAAGCCGGCGAGGTGGACCAGCTGCCCTTCGGTGTCGAGGCCTGCCGCAAGTCGATCGAATTGATCGCCCGCTATGCCTATGAGCAGAAAATCGTCAAGAAACATTATGCGGTGGAAGAACTGTTTGACGATGTGACGATCCGGCTAGGAGAATAGGGCACCTTTGTGCCGCGATCTTTGTTCGTGTCCTGAAATTCAGAGCATCCCGGTGTCTTCACGCAATCGCGCGCCGGCCATTTTCTAACAACTCATATCGATCAGCCGTAAATTTGCGCGATGATATGCAGGCGCCGATCGGTTCAGCAGCGCCGGGAGCGGGGATGTTCCAGATCTTAAAGATAATGATTGGCAGTCTGTTCGGGCTGGTTGTCGCGGCCGCGGCGTATGTAGGCTGGTTGGCGATGTCACCTGTTACGCCGGGCAATGTTCACTCGCGTACAGCGCAAGCCTGCACCGTTGGCATTTACATTTACAAGATCAACAAGCCGGCCGGCTTCGGCAGCGCAATTGCGCCGAACTATTGCGAGTGCTTGTCGGCGCAATTGGTGAAAACATTCGGCCCGCAGCAAAGCGCGCAACTTGTCGACGCCGGAAGGCGGCTGCTCCTGACAGCGGCTAAAGAACGGTGGAGCGGCGAAAAACCCCCGGGAATGCGCAACTCGCCTGACATGAAACTCATCGAACAGCATTTGCCGGTGCTTTACACGATGTCGAAAAATTGTGGTGGTACGAACCGCTTGCAGTGAGTATAGTTTCGTGTAGCTGGCAGCGACAATTATTTGGACCTCGCGCCGGTAATCTTCATCAAATCCCTGGTCAATTCGACCATCTTGTCCACCGGGAGCTGCGGTTGTTTACCAAACGCAAGGCTGTCGGGGGCAATTTTGTCGGTTAACAAAGCAAAGTCGATATCGTGTGGTGTTTTCAAGGTCAGAACATCCGCACGTGCATAATAAAACGCAGATAGACGCATGACATAGCGGTAGAGGTTGGTTAACAGGGCAATGAAGTAGACAAAAAATCCGACGACGCCGATGCGGGTCACTGACGCGCGGATGAGTGGCAACCAGTTTTTCTCATCTCCCCTTCCTGATGCACTTGAAGATTCGTTCCCCGATTTGATCTTCTTTTTCCGTTCCGCCAGTTCGATCAATTCTCGTTTCAGTTTCTTGACCTGTTCAATTACCGCTGCGGCTTCGTCGGAAAAATTCTGCAAAGCGAACTTCTTGGCGATTAGGTCGTCCAGTGCCGATTTGTAGCCAGCCGGAGTTTTGGCTGCGATAATTTTGCTGAAATCGTTTACTGTTAATTTCAATATGCGCCCCCAGATCCAACAGCAATTCCTCGTCCGGCATCGGTGAAATGAAGGGCTCGCAGATTATTGGATAACAGCCTAACTCGAGATAGTCCCGCCCGTTGAAGCAATAAGCGAGCGGCTTGTATGATCCACGATTTGCCGCCGTCGCTGGTAGCCAGGACAGTATTTTCTCCGCCTGCGACGAATCCTTGATTTCCATTAACAAATTTCACCGAAAATAGACTAATGGCTGTGCCGCTTGTCTGTTGGACCCAGGTTTTGCCGCCATCTCTTGTGGCTAGGATTGTGCCTTCCCGTCCTACCGCCCATCCCTTTTCGTGACTGGTGAAATGGACACTGAAGAGGCTATTGGCTGTACCGCTTGTTCGCGTGGTCCAGGTTTTGCCGCCATCGGATGTGGCCAGGATTGTGCCTCTGCTTCCTGTGGCCCATCCCTTTTCGGGACTGGTGAAATGGACACTGTAGAGGCTATTGCCTGTACCGCTTGTTTGCTCGGTCCAGGTTTTGCCGCCATCGGATGTGGCCAGGATCGTGCCTCCGCTTCCTGTGGCCCAACCCTTTTCTGGACTGGTGAAATGGACGCCATAGAGGTTGTTGATCGTGCCGGTAGTCTGCTTGGTCCAGGTCTCGCCGCCATCGGATGTGGCCAGGATCGTGCCTCCGCTTCCTGTGGCCCATCCCTTTTCGTGACTGGCGAAATGGACGTCGTAAAGAGTTCTGGATGTGCCGCTATTCCGCTTGGTTCAGGTTTTACCGCCATCTCTTGTGGCCAGGATTGTGCCTCTGCTTCCTGTGGCCCATCCCTTTTCGGAACTGGTGAAATGGACACTTAAGAGATGATTGGTTGTGCCGCTTGTCTGTTTGGCCCAGGTTTTGCCGCCATCGGATGTGGCCAGGATTGTGCCTCTGCTTCCTGTGGCCCATCCCTTTTCGTGACTGGTGAAATGGACACTGTAGAGGCTATTGGTTGTGCCGCTTGTCTGTTTGGCCCAGGTTTTGCCGCCATCGGATGTGGCCAGGATTGTGCCTCTGCTTCCTGTGGCCCATCCCTTTTCG
>CAZTMN010000035.1:15247-34888 GCA_964615275.1 uncultured Beijerinckia sp.
TTGTGCCGCTTGTCTGTTTGGCCCAGGTTTTGCCGCCATCGGATGTGGCCAGGATCGTGCCTCCGCTTCCGACAGCCCAACCCTTCTCAGCATTGGCGAAATGGACGCCATAGAGGATATTGGTCGTGCCGGTAGTCTGTTTGGTCCAGGTTTTGCCAGCATCTTTCGTGGCGAGGATCATACCTCTTGAACCGGCCACCCAACCATTTTTTGCGTCAATAAATCGGATGGCATTGAGAGTCGCGGTTGTGCCACTGTTTTGCGTGGTCCAGGATTTTCCCCCGTCTTCGGTTGCAAGTATTGCGCCTCGGGATCCTACTGCCCACCCGCGATCTTTGCTGACGAACTGCGCGTCCCCGAGCGTTGGAAATCGTACAGGTCGGGCATGCACCTGATGCTTCCTGGCGGTACGCAACGCCCTATTGCGGGAACCGCTCAACAGCGACGATACGAGTTGTCGCCTTATGCCGATTTTTGGGCCTTCTTCCTGAAGAACTTTCTCCAGTTCGGCAATCTGCACATCCTGTTGGGCGATTACGCTCGGCAGGATATAAAACAGCCAGCCGCCCGTCCCAAGCGCGCCTATAATCGCCAGGAGAAAGAGCCAGCCTAGATACTCGAGTCGCCGGGCGCGCCTCTTGAGGGATTCGACAACTTTGTTGATTGTCCGTGGCCCGGCCGTTATCGCGGTGCTTGCTGCCTGTGGAGGCGCACCGTTATCCTGGGGGGCTGTTTCCTCTTCCGTCATATTATTCAACGGTTGGCTGATAGTAGCGGTATCTATCTTATCTTACTTGACAATATTTACGGCAGGAAAAATGTCAAGGTAGCGGTGCGCTTCGGTGCCAGGCGCGTTGTATTTTCAATTCAATCTGTTTCAGTGCACGCTGATCAACGCGGGAAAAGCAAAATAAACCCCTAATCCCGTCACACCTCGATTTCCATCAAGTCCTTCCCGACAATCACCTCGCCGCCAAACTCTTGCGCAACGCCTTCGCGCCAGTGCCTTTCCGTCAGGAACGGATCGTCGCCCGGCACGAAGTGATTGAGGACCAGTTTCCGGGCGCGCGCTTGCGTTGCAATCCGGCCCACATCGCCCATCAGCGTATGCGAGGCCTTCAGGTGTTCCAGCAGGCGGTCGGCGTTCGGATACCGCGCGATCATGCTCTCGATGGCTTTGCCGCACATGACTTCATGCACCAGAACATCGGCGTCCTGCGCAAATTCGGCGAGCGGCGGATGAAACGTGGTATCGCCGGAAAAGACGAACTTCCTGTCGCCCGAGGCGAACTTGAGAGAAAAGCTGTCCTGGATCGGCGGATGTACATTGCGCAAAGCGCTCACGCGCATGCCATCGATTGCGGCGACGTCGCCATGCGAAAATTCATGCACAAAAACCAGTTGCCGCAGGTCAGGGCGGCCCTCGTCGGCAATCCGGGTTTTAATGTCGAAACGGTAGGCTTCAAGAAAATGTTTCACCAGGTGCTTCGTTTCCGGCGGACCATAAATGTGAACCGGTGTCTTGCGGCCGCCGACCCAGCTGTTGTGGATCAACACGCCAAGTTCGAGCGTATGGTCGGAATGATGATGGGTAATGAATATCGCCTCTATGGCCGCCAGCGGCAGGCCGGCTTCGACCAATCGCAGGCTGACGCCGTATCCCGCGTCGATCACGAACAATTTGCCATTGCGGATCAGCGCGTTACTCGATGGCAGGGAGGTCTTCGCGCGAACGCTCGGGCCTCCCTTCGTGCCCAGCAATATGATACGGTCTGTGGCGAGTGGGTCATTCATTGGCCGGGAACGCCGTAATTGCAATCCCAGTTCGGCACAAATATTTCGCTGCGGATTGTCCACTCTGCGATACCGTATGACTGGATCGATACCGACTATCGGCTAGAGATGCACTTCCAGCAAGTCTTGGCCGACAATTACCTCGCCAGAAAATTCTTGCCTTGCGCCTTCGTACCAGCTGTCTTCTGTCACAAGCGGATCGTCAACCGGTACGAAGTGATTGAGCGCCAGTTTGGCAACGCCTGCAGCGCTTGCAATTTTCCCAACGTCGGGGACCAGCGTATGCGAGGCGACCAGATGTTCGCGCAGCCGGTCCGCATTGCTGTTGCGTTTAACCAGCCGCTCCATGCCTTCTTCGTGCATCGCTTCGTGCACTAGAATGTCGGCGCCTTTGGCGAATTCGGCCAGCGGCGGGAAATAGGCCGTGTCGCCGGAGAACACCGCGCGCTTTCCATCCCACTCGAATTTCAGGGCAAAACTGTCCGTGATCGGCGGATGGACGTTGCGCAGCGCATTCACGCGAATATCCTCGCTGCGCATCACTTCGCCTTCGCCGAATTCATGCACCTCTACCAGGTCGAACAGGTTCGGTCGGCCCTCGTCGGCAATGCGCGTTTCTATGTCGAACCTGTAGGCTTCAAGAAAATGGCTGACCAGATGTCTGGTTTGCGGCGGACCGTAAACGTGCAGCGGCGTGCGCCGCCCGTTGACCCAGCTGTTGTAAATCAGAACGCCCAGTTCCAGCGTATGGTCGGAATGGTGATGGGTGATGAAAATGGCCTCAATCGTTGCCAGCGCAAAACCGGCCTCGATCAGACGCATTGTTGCGCCATATCCGGCGTCAATGACGTATAGCTTGCCACCGGCCACCAGCGCATTGCTTGAGGGCAGGGGAGAGTTCGGCCTGATGTTCGGCCCGCCCTTTGTGCCGAGTAACAGGACGCGATCTTTGGTAAGCGGGTTGGTCATGCAATATCCTGGTGCGATGAGGAACGGCGGGCTGCGGAAGCTGTCCATTGGACACGAGCCGCGGGGCTGGACAGACGCCGGTGGCTCGTCCAATCTGGCGATTAATACAGCATCACATTGGTGGCGCAACCGGCGCCCTTTGAGGAGGAATTGAATGCCCGAAATGTCAGGGGGCGACGCCGTCGTGGGCGCGCTGGAGGCGCATGGGATCGACACGTTATATTGTCTGCCTGGGGTGCAGAGCGATCATCTGTTCAACGCGATTTTCGATTCCGGCGCGATCCGCGCCGTGCATACGCGTCACGAACAGGCAGCTGGTTATATGGCGCTCGGTGCGGCGATGGCGACCGGCAAGCCTGCTGCCTATTCCGTCGTGCCCGGTCCCGGCTTCCTGAATTCCACGGCTGCGCTCTGCACAGCCTGGGCCGTAAATGCAAAGGTGCTGGCGCTCGCCGGGCAGAACCCCTCGCGCACGCTCGGCAAGATTTTCGGCCTGCTGCATGAGATCCCCGACCAGCTCGGTATCATGCGCCAATTTACCAAATACGCCGAACGGATCGAGTCCGCAGCGGATGCGCCTGCCAGGGTGGCTGCCGCATTTCAAGCGATGAATTCCGGCCGGGCCCGTCCGGCCGGACTGGAACTGCCCGTTGACATGCTGGGCGGCCGTGGCGATGTGAATCCCGTTGCGCCGCTTGAGCCGGACGCACCGCCCCTCGCCCTGCCGGCGGACATAGAGCGTGCAGCAGACATGATCGCCGCAGCCGAGCGGCCGATGATTTTCGTTGGCTCCGGCGCCATTCATGCTGCCGAAGAAGTTCGGATCCTGGCGGAGAAGATCGGCGCGCCTGTGGTCGGCCATCGAAACGGCCGCGGCATTCTCTCGGCCCGCCATCCCCTGAGCATCACCCAGGCCGCCGCGCACGAACTCTGGAAATCCACCGATCTCGTCATCGGTATCGCCTCGCATATGCAATTGCCGCAGATGACCTGGGGCGCCGACAGCGAAATGCAGTTCATCCGTATCGATATCGATCCGGAGGAGCTGAACAAGTTCGGCAACACCGCGCTTGGCCTGCATGCGGATTCTGCGCAGGCTATTGCGGCGATCAATGATCTCATCGCCGGCAAGGATATCGACACAAAGGCCAGGCTCGAGGCATTGTCTTCCCGAAAGGACAGTTTTACGGGTGAAATAGCCGGTTTGGAGCCGCAATTGTCCTACATCCGCGCCATTCGTGACGTTTTGCCGGACGATGGCGTTTTCCTCGATGATCTGACCCAGATTGGCTATGTTTCGCGCATAGCCTACCCGGTCTACCAGCCGCGCACGTTCCTGAATTCCGGTTTCATGGGTACTTTGGGCTGGGGCGTCGCTACCGCGCTGGGCGTCAAGGACGCGGTCGGCGAGCGGCCGGTGGTTTGCGTTTCCGGCGACGGCGGTTTCATGTACAATATCCAGGAATTGTCCACCGCCGCCCGCCATCGGATCGGAGCGGTGCTCATCGTCTTCAATGATGGCGCTTACGGCAATGTGCGGCGCATGCAAAAGGAAGATCATGGCAACAGGGTAATCGCCAGCGACTTGCTCAATCCTGATTTTCCGAAAATGGCGGAGAGTTACGGAGTGGCCGGTCATCGCGTTCGCAGTGCGGAGGAGCTTCGGCCGGTTCTGGAAAAGGCCATAGCCAGCGGCGAGCCCAATGTTATTGAAGTGCCGATCGGGGAGGTTCCGAGCCCATGGGGCTTTATCCAGTTCCCGAAAATTCGTGGAGTCTAGCGCTTAAGCCGTATGCCTTGCAGCCCGTCTCCGCTGGATGAGCCAGGAGACAGCCCGAGGACAACGAAGGAGGAAAGGGTGCCTGACGAACTTGGTCCTTTGACGGGTGAAATCCGCGAACTGAAAGAGATGAGCGCGGCCAGTGATACGCGCGACTATCTTGCTGCCGCCGCACGTCAGGCCGAACGCTATGAAGCCTACGAGTTGATCGTTGATGTCGATGCTCATTTGCAGGAAGGGCGCTTCTTCGGTGAACTTCTGAGTTTCATGGAAAACGACGTCCTGCGCGACATTGGCGAGATGCAATTGGCCGGGCGCGTCGGCCCGCCGCTCATTAATATGCAGCCGGGTATGAGCTTTCAGTCACTGTCGGGCCGCGTGCCGCATCAATCCGGGCCGAAGGAGGATGTCGACGACCCTGATACCCACGGACACCCGTTTGCCCAGATCATGCGCCGCAGCATCGATATGATGGGATGCGACTACCAGGTGATCTTCCCGACCGCCATGCTGCATCTGGGCATGAACCCGATGGATGATATCGAATTGTACATGGCGCGCGCCTATTGCCGCTGGCTGACGGAAATGATCTTGCCGGAAGACAGGCGCTTTATCGGCCTGGCCTATTTGCCGTTCAATAATGTTGACGAGTGCGAGCGGATCATGCGCGAGTTTGGCGGCAATCCCCAGATCGTCGGCTTTACCATCTGCGCGGTGCGGCACAAACCGGTTCATCACAACCAGTACATGCGGCTCTATTCGATGATCGAGGAAACCGGCAAACCGCTGGTCTTCCACGCCGGTCCGCATTGGGACGATCCGTCGTTCGCCCAGCTCAACCGCTTCATCTCCATGCACTCGCTGTCCTTTGTGCACTACAATCTCATCCACATGACAAACTGGATCATCAACGCGCTGCCGGAGCGGTTTCCCAAGTTGAAAGTGTTGTGGGTGGAGAGTGGGCTTGCCTGGATTCCGTTCCTGATGCAGCGGCTCGACCACGAAGTGTTGTTGCGGCCAAGCGAGGCGCCTGGCCTGAAGCGGATGCCGAGCGAATACATGCAGGACATGTATTACACCAGCCAGCCAATGGAACGCTGGGACCTGAAAATGCTTGAGGCGACCATGGAGAAGATGAAGGCCGATACCCAGCTTCTCTACGCCTCCGACTGGCCCCATTGGGATTTCGATCCGCCCGGTTCGATTGCCGACCTGCCGTTCCTGTCGAAACAGGCCAAGAAGAACATACTCGGCCTCAATGCCGCGAAACTTTTCAACCTGCCGGTCAAACGGTTGCGCCCGCGCGCGGCAGACATACTGGCGCAACGCGCACCCGATCGCGTATCCTGATCAACCATAAAACATGGGGAAGACAATGCCTGAGATAGTGGTTGCCAAAACCTCCGATTTCGATGATCCGGGCCGCAAGGTTTTTGACGTCGGGGGCTTCGAAGTCGGTGTGTTCAAACTGGGCGGCGAATTCTACGCCTGGGAGAACAAGTGCCCGCATTACGATGGGCCGGCCTGTCAGGGGCGGATCATTCCCGAAACCACCGAGGCGGTGAATGACGATTGCACCAGCCGCGGACGGGAGTTTTCCAAAACCGAACTGAATGTGTCGTGCCCCTGGCATGGAATGGAGTTCAATATCCGCACCGGCCGTCACCCGACCAACAATGCGGTACGCTTGCGTTCAGTGCCGTTGCGCGTCGAGAACGACGACATCTATCTGTCGATCAGGGAACCGCGCCTCTAAGATCCGGCGACAAAATTGGGAGGCGATCATGCCAGACGAACTGAAGCCCGAATCCACCCACGTCCGCGAACTCGCCGAAATCACGGTCAAGACCGATTCTCGCGACTATCTTTTCACCGCTGCCAAGCAGGCCATGGCGCAATATGACGATTATGAACTGATAATCGATTGTGACGCCCATTCCCAGGAGTCGCGGTTTTTTGGCGAGATTATCCAGTTCATCGAGAATGACGTTCTCAAGGACATCGCCGAAGTGCAGTACAAGGGCGGCATCGGTACACCGCTCCTGAACGGTCAGCCTGGAATGTTGTTTCAAGCGCTTACCGGCCGCGTACCGCATCAGGCGGGGCCGAAAGAGGATGTCTCCAATGAGACGGAGCCCGGCGCAGCGTTTGCCGAGATCATGAAACGGTCGATCGATTCCATGGGGGTCGACTACCAGGTCATCTTTCCCACGACCCTGCTCGGCATGGGCATGCATCCCATGGAGGACGTGGAAATCTATATTTCGCGCGCTTATTGCCGCTGGTTGCTGGAATGCGTATTGCCGCGCGACGAACGTTTGATCGGCCTCGTTTATCTGCCGTTCAACGATCCGGCCGAGTGTGAAAAGCTCGTCAAGGAGTTTGGCGGCGAAGACCGGCTGGTTGGGTTTACCGTTTGCGCTCTGCGGCACAAGCCGGTTCATCATAACCAGTATATGCGCCTCTACTCGATGATCGAAGAAACGGGAAAGCCGTTATGTTTCCATGCGGGCCCATACTGGAACGACCCCTCCATGGCGCAGCTCAATCGATTCATTTCGATGCACGCGATATCGTTCGTACATTACAACATGATTCACATGACTAATTGGGTGATCAACGCCCTGCCGGAACGGTTTCCGAAACTGAAGACGCTGTGGATCGAGAGCGGCTTGGCGTGGATACCCTTCCTGATGCAGCGGCTCGATCACGAAGTGCTGTTGCGCCCCAGCGAGGCGCCCGGTCTGAAGCGAATGCCAAGTGAATACATGCAGGACATGTTCTATTCAAGCCAGCCGTTGGAGCGCTGGGACATCAAGTTCACTGAAGCGACGTT
Source organism: uncultured Beijerinckia sp. (assembly GCA_964615275.1). GTDB lineage: Bacteria > Pseudomonadota > Alphaproteobacteria > Rhizobiales > Beijerinckiaceae > Terripilifer. The sequence goes on from CAZTMN010000035.1 coordinate 22,627, forward strand.
TGAAAAGATCAAGGCGCCGACGCAACTGCTGTATGCTTCCGATTGGCCGCACTGGGATTTTGATCCTCCGGCTTCGATCACCACGTTGCCGTTCTTGAGCGAACAGGACAAGAAGAACATCCTGGGCCTCAACGCCGCCAAAGTGTTCAATCTGCCGGTAAAGCGTCTGCGTCCGCGCGCTGCGGAATTCATCGCCGGTCACAACGCGGCGCGGGTGTCATAGGCTTGGTCCAGCGCCGCCATTCAAACAAAATCAAAAACCCCGGCAACAGGAATTGCCGGGGTTTTCGTTTACGGGACACTCTGCACTATCAAATCTTGAACGCCTCCAGTGTTTCCGGTGCGAACAATTCTTCCGGCTTCAGCAGGCGCGGCGACAATCCACCTTGATGGTGATAGCGCAAAAACGCGGACAGAACGTCGTAATTCTTTTCCAGCCCATAGGGCCAGAAATCATCGCCCATTTCGGCGCGTGCTTCTTCGATGTCCTGTGTCAGCCACGGCACCATGGCTTTCAGCGCTGCGGTCTGGTTGAGATCGTGATAGGTCTTTGCCTGCGCCTCGCAGAAGGCCTTGAACAGCGACATGGCGATCCAGCGATTGGCTTCGTAGACCTCCCGGCGAATCGCGATCGTGTGCATGGTCGGAAATATCTTGGTCTTGCGATAGTAGTCGAGTTCAACATCGCGGTAATTCGGAAACAGCCGCTTGACGTGCACGCCATCAAGCGTTGACGGCGACCGTGCCGAATGCAGCGCGTCGATCTCCCCGTCTTTCAGCATTTGCGATAGCGTCTTGTCCTCCGGGATGGCTTCAACCTTGATGTTGGGCGGCAGGCTGATGCCTTGCTTTTCCGGCCTTCCCGGTTCTTCTTCGCCGCCGGTATAATAGGTTACGCTGTCGACCGGCACGCCGTAGTGCTCATCAAGGATACCGCGTATCCAGACCGGCGCAGTCATCTGGTATTCCGGCACGCCGATTTTCTTGCCGATCAGGTCTTTTGGTTCCTTGATCCCGGATTTGGCGCTGACGAAAATGCACGAATGGCGGAAGAAGCGCGACGGAAAAACCGGTATTGCAATAAACGGGGCAGGGTCTTTGAACAGGGACACCGTGTACGAGGACAGCGACATTTCCGCGACATCGAATTCCTGATGCCGCACCATGCGAAAGAATGTTTCCTCGACTTCCATGTTCAGAAAGTTCAGGTCGATGCCATCGGGTTGGACGGAACCGTTTTGAAGCGCAACGACCCGGTCATAGTCCCAGCAGCCGAGGGTAAGTTGTAGTTTGGACATGGGTTTCCTTCCCGTAAGTGTTTCAGGACCGGTTCCGCTGTTGTTGTTCGGGGGCCGGTTTTTTCAATAAAACTGATCGAAGTGCATTTGCGCTGCCGGCACCTTTCCTTTGATCAGCGTTTTCATCACGGCATTCGCCATCGGTGCGGGGCCGGCAAAATAGCATTCGTAATTGCTGAGGTTCTCGCCCATTGTTTCGCTCACCAGGTCGTTGATGAATCCGGTATTGCCGTCCCAGCCCGCCGATGTGGCGTCTTCCGGCATGGAGATGGCGCAGTGATAGTGGATCCTGTTGCCGAATTCTGGAAGTTCGTCCCTAAGGATGCTTTCCCCGCAAATGTCGCGCGGCGTGCGCCCTCCGAAGAAGAAATGTATCTGCCGGTCCTGCAGCGCTTCGCTGACGCCGGCAGCCCGCGCGATTGATACCATTGGCGACAGGCCCGAACCGCCGGCGATCAACAGGATGTCCCGGGGTGCATCCTCGCGCAGATAGGCCATGCCAAATGGACCGTCGAGCCGCACGCTGTCGCCGACCTGTACGGTCTCGAACAGGCTTGTCGTTGCCGCGCCTCCTGGCACCTTCTTGATCTGGAAATGCCATTCGGCGCCATCGTCCGTGACGTTGCACATGGAGTAGGCCCGGTCTCCCTCGACGCCGGGAGCGCCAATCAGGGCATATTGGCCCGGACGGAAGCCGGTAGGATTATCCAGCGCGAAACGGAACTCGCGAATGTCATGGGTAATGTCCAGCGTCTCGCGCAGTTTACCCGTGGTGCGTACCGGCGCGTGCAGGCTCTTGTAATTGTCGCGGAGCGGGACCTTGATCTTGCAATCGCCCTTTGGCAACGCCTGACAGCCGAGATAGCGATTGCGCTGTATGTCGCGTTCGTTAATAGCGGGCGGATTTTCTCGCAAATATTCCACCTCGCCTTCCAGTAATTCGAAACGGCAATTGCCGCATTCGCCGACGTTGCATTCGTAGGGAAATCCAAGGCCGGAGCGGATTGCGGCCCGTGAAATGGTATCACCGTCAGCAACGTCAAAGCTGACGTCGGCGGCAGGAACATTAATCTTCGCCATGGTTCTTTCTGGGTTCTGGACTAAAAACGTGCCGTGGCTCGGAAGCCAAGGCGGGCGGATATGGTGTTGGCGGTGTCTAGCACCAGCGGGGAGAATTTTTCCAGTGCTGCATCGGACAAGCGCTCAACCGGCCCGGCGATTCCGACGGCGGCAATGACATTGCCTTCCGCGTCCCGGATCGGCGCCGCGACCGAGCGCATGCCAAGCTCGCACTGCTCATCTTCGAACGCAAATCCGAGCTTGCGCACGTCTGCCAGTGCTTTGCGAAGTTTGCGTGGGTCGGTCACGGTTTTGGGCGTGCGCGGCTCCAATGGCCCGTCTATCGCGGCACAAATTGCCGCTTCGCTGGCGAAGGCCAGCATGGCCCGTCCTTCCGAACAGCAGAAGGCAGGCTTCCGGTCGCCAAGGTTGGCCCGCATTCGGATCGCCTGGGTGCTTTCCAGGTCGTAGACGTACATGATGTCCTGCCCATCGAGAATCGCCAGATGGACAGTCTCGTTGGTGGCGTCGCGCAATGCGAAAATATGCGGCCGGCCCTCTGTCGAAACATTCATGCGCTGGCGCACCAGCGCACCAAGGCCGAATAGCGCAATGCCAAGCCGATATTTGTCGTTTTCCTTGTTTTGTTCAAGCAAACCTTCAGCTACTAGCGTCGAGGCCAGCCGGTATACGGTGCTTTTGGCGACGCCAAGCCGTCTCGCCAGGCTTGTTACGCCTATTTCTACTTCGCCTTCCGAGAACGTCTTCAGCAGGCGCATCGCGGTGGTTACGGACGACAGGCGCTGCGGTTCCGGCCGCTTCGATTTCGTGCCCGCATCGACGACCGGCAATGCGGCGCTGGTTTGGGAGAGGTCAGCGGCCATGGGCGCTGTCTCCTTTCTCTGCTATATGCGCATGCGGCGGGGCAAGGATAAGGCCGAGCCAGGATACCAAACCGGCGGCGATCTCATCCGCGCAACCCGCGCGCGCGATGATCGTCAGCCCCGTTTTTATTGGCTTGGCCTCTTCGTCCTGCGCGAGCGTCCTGCGCTCAAAATTGTCGCCGCTCACAGCTTGTATCGCTTCGATCGACTTGCCGGCGCCCGTGCGCGCAGTCCCTTTCAGCCGTAACAGTGTATCCTCGTGGGCATCAAGAACCGATCGGAGGGCGGCTTCAAGTGCGCTCCATTCCAAGGGATCGGGAAGCGCGACGAATGCTGTCGAATAAGCATCCGTGTGATGGCTGTGATCGTGTCCTGCATGGCTGTGATGACTGTGCACGGATGCGCTCCGGAGAGCACCTGTTCCGGCCAGTGGATCAATCGCCGCAAGCAATTCCGCCGCAGTAAGGCTGGCGTTTGCTGATTGCAGCGAGAGTGTACCGGGACGGCGGGCTTCGATCGCACCGCGGGCCGCGGCCGCTTCATCAGGTGCGGCAAGGTCGGTCTTCGTAAGAATTACGGCATCGGCGTTGTCGACCTGGCTGCGGCATTCGCTAAAGTCTTTCAACTGCGTTGGGCCACATTTGGCGTCGAATGCGGTAACCACTGCGCTCACAACATACCGCTCATTGACCAATTGGTGGCTGCGCAGTGAAGCTAGCAAGGCATTGGGATCGGCGACGCCGGTTGTTTCGATCAAAACCCAATTGTACTTGGGTATCTGCCGGTGCAGGCGCTGCCAGAACAGTCTTTCGAGTGTTGCGTTCAGATCCTCGGCGGCCTCGCAACAGGCGCACCCGTTCTCCAGCAGAAGCGGTACATCCGACGAGTGTTGCACGAGCCGGTCGTCGAGACCGACTTCTCCCAGCTCATTAACGATAACCATGGCGCCGTCGAACTCCGGCGCGCGCAGCCATTGCGACAACAATGTTGTCTTTCCACTGCCGAGAAACCCCGTCAGGATCAAAACCGGAATCTGGATGCGCTGGGCCATGGTTCAGCCTTGTTGCAATGTCTGCGGCCGGTCACACCTCGATAAATACCGTGTCGTTTTCCACGAGTGTCTTGTACGTCTTTTGCGGAATCATGCAGGGTGGCTCAACCACTTCCCCCGTCTTGATATTGAACACCCCGCTGTGGAAATCGCATTCGATATTTTCGCCATCCAGAATGAAGCCTTCGGACAGCGATCCGGGACCGTGCGAGCAGATGTCGTCCATCACGTAAAATGCGCCGTTCAAATTGAAGACGGCCAGAATGTATTCACCTGTTTCCACCTTGATCGCGGTTCCTTCGTCGACCTCGCTGGTCTTGCACAATTCGATTTTTTGGCCTGCCTCTGACATTGTCTACTTACTCCTTCGAAGACGCATGCGCGCCGGTCATTGACGCGATATGCAGAGCGGTGTTAAGGGATGGCTTAATTACGGAACAGCGTTCCGCATACAGGAACCGATGCGGTAATAGCAAGCCTCAGGCACCTGGTCAACGGTTCTTCAATTTCAAGTTCAGGTTTTCCCGGGGCGCGGGAAATGACCTGTTCCAGACCGTCCGCGATGCGCTGCCAGAAATTATCCGGAGCGTCCAGAGAGGGAGAGATACAATGCTTCGCAAGGAACAGAATGACATCCTGACCCAGACCGGACCGGGTACACCCGGCGGCGACTGGTTTCGCTGCTATTGGCTGCCAGCGCTGTTAGCTGAAGAATTGCCAGAAAACGATTGCCCGCCAGTGCGCCTGAAAATTCTTGGTGAGCGCCTGCTCGCGGTTCGCGACAGCGATGGCAATTATGGGCTGATTGACGAGTTCTGCGCCCATCGCTGCGTATCGCTCTGGTTCGGCCGTGTCGAGGATGGTGGCATTCGGTGTCCCTATCACGGATGGAAATACGATGTGACAGGCCAGTGCACTGAAGTGCCTTCTGAGCCCGAGGAAAGTGGTTACGCGAAGAAGGTCAAGCTGACCGGCTATCCGCTGATCAAAGTCGGCCACGTCCTGTACACATACATGGGTCCGCCCGAGAAGCGTCCGCCGGAACCGCAATATGAATTCTGCCGCGTGCCCGATACTCAGAGTTTCGTTTCAAAACGCCTGCAGGAGTGCAACTGGCTTCAGGCACTTGAGGGAGGCGTCGATTCCAGTCACGTGTCCTGGCTGCATAGTGGTGATTTGAAGGCCGACCCGCTGTTCAACAAGTCTCGTGGCAACGCCTACAACATGGGCGACATGGCGCCCGTCTTCGAAGTCGTCGAAAACGAGGGAGGCCTGTTGGTTGGCGCGCGCCGCAACGCTGAAGACAACCAATATTACTGGCGGATTACCCCGTGGGTGATGCCTTGCTATACTGGCGTTCCGCCGCGCGGCGATCATCCGGTACATGGTCATTTCTGGGTGCCGATCGACGACGAAAACTGCTGGGCCTGGAGCTACGATTACCACCCGACGCGCGACTTGACCGCAGAAGAAGTTCAGGCGATGCGCGACGGGTTTGGCGTTCACAACAAGTACGTGCCCGGCACTTATATTCCGCTGGCCAATAAACGTAATGACTACCTGATGGATCGCGAAGCGCAAAAGGCGGGCAGGACCTATTCGGGTGTTGCCGGCATCGCAATTCAAGATGGTTCGTTGCAGGAGAGCATGGGTCCAATCGTTGATCGCACCAAGGAAAATCTGGTTGGTTGCGACAATGGCGTCATCATGGCCCGTCACCGGATGCTGAAAGCGATTCGCGAGTTGGAGAAGGGCATCACCCCGCCGGGCGTCGATCCGGAACACCACAAGGTGCGCCAGGCGGCCCTCTTGCTCGATCACGATGTTCCGTTTGCTGAGGGAGCCAAGGAAGCTCTAAAGGTGAAACCGGGGGTCAAGCAAACCAGCATTTGATTTGCCGGTATGCCGCAATAGCGAGTTCCCGCGCCACCCGGTGCGGGAATTTTTTGTGAAGTTGTTTTTGGTTTGCCCGGCTTGCGGTCAAGTGGCGGGCAGTAACCCGCGAGGAGCTTCGGCATGGCGTCAGATGCTGGAAAGATAAGCGGTGCAATGGAAAGCGAATCCGTGCGTATGACCACCGCCAAGGAGGCTGCGTTTCGGATCCCCTATCCAAACTCGCTGCAACGAGCTGCCAAGGTTATTGCTCTCGATCCGGTAGCCGCCGGGATCGTGGATGTAGTTTCGAAGAAGCCATGGAATGGGGCACGGTTTTTCTCTTCGCTTTCATTCGAAACCGGGAGAAAGCCGGACGGCACCTCCAAAGGTGTCGAGGCCTGGTTGAATGATCTGGCTGGCCGAGCCATGGATCTCTATCAAGAAGTCGCGGAGGCAGACTACGTTGTCGTGATTACGGCAGCTGGAGAAGACGCCCGCGCCGCAAGGCTTGTCGGGGATGCCTGCCGGGCGCATAACAAATCACTGACTGGTCTCATCGTTCCACAGCAAGGAGCGGGAGAAGATGAAGTCAACAAGTCGCTCGAGTTCCTGCGACCCAATACGAGAATGCTGGTCGTCGCCAGCGGTATTGATTATGTCGAATCCATGCTGATAGCCCTGCGCGCCTGACGAGACCGCAAGAACCACAGTCTGAAAGTGCGAGATGAACGCCAAGGAGGTTCACAGCGGCGGCTTCCGGCCGCTGATCGACTGGCGCAAGGCGTTCCTTGATACAACGACACGGGTATTCACGGCTCTGATGATCGCGGCGGGCGCTGCGGTCTATGTCATCAAGGGTCCCGACGTCTTCTACGCGGCAGTGCGCGAAGAATTGTGGCTCTTGCTGGCCTTCACGCCGAAAATGATGTTGGCGTTTTTTGTTGCGGCCCTGGTGACCGCGCTTGTGTCGCGCGAACTGGTTGCCCGCTGGCTGGGCGCACAATCGGGAGTGCGCGGCATGGCGATGGCCGGCGGTATTGGCGCGGTGACGCCCGGCGGCCCGATGGTGTCTTTTCCGCTCGTTACGGCTTTGGCGGATTCGGGCGCAGCACGGCCCTCCCTGATAGCCTACCTGACGTCCTGGACGACGCTCGGTTTCCAGCGCATCATGATCTGGGAATTGCCCCTTCTGGGGATTGAATACGCGTTGATCCGGCTGATCGTGTCACTGCCGCTTCCCTTTATAGCGGCTCTGGTGTCGATGCGTTTGCCTTTGACCGATCGTGAAACGGTCTCCCGCGAGGCAGGCAAATGATCGTGGGCATCCTGTTCCCGGCGTTATTTGCGGTCATTTTGGCGATTGTCGCCCGCCGCCGTTCCCCGGCCATGGTGCGCGCGGCAGTTCGCAGCGCCTTCGGGAGATTTGTGGAAATAATGCCCAAGATCGCGGCCGCGCTGATCGCTGCGGGCTTTGTCGGAAAACTCGTGCCGGCTTCCCTCGTCGGCGAGCATATCGGCCCGGATAGCGGGTTTTACGGAATTATGCTGGCGACCATTGCAGGGGGCGTCATGCCCGGCGGTCCAATCGTGACGTTCCCGATCGTCATTGTCCTGATGAAAGCAGGCGCCGGCTATCCGCAGGTCGTGGCGTTCCTGACAGGCTGGTCGGTCTTCGCCCTGCACAGGATGTTTATTTATGAAATTCCCATGATGGGCTGGCAGTTTTCTGCGGTGCGTCTTACCTCGTCACTGATCCTGCCGCCGCTGGCCGGTTATCTTACGATGATGGTCATGGCGGTTTTTGGTTCGCCTCCGGCGCTGTTTTGAATTGACGGGTTATGGTCCAATCAGCGGTTGACCGGCGGTTCCGGCCTGCTCGGCCAGCAATATCCGGCGAAAATGCCGGCGTACATCCTCCGCCATGCCTTCGGGAAGCGTACTTGAATAATGGGCATTGGTCAGTCTGGCGCTTTCGGTCCCCGCTCCGAGCAATGCGATTCCTTCATCGGTAAGGGTGATCCTGCGCTGGCGCCCGTCCGACCCGTCTTTTCGGGTGGTTACAAGGGCGCGTTGCTCCATTTCGCGCAAGGTCCGCGTTATGGCCGAACGGTCCACATCCATGTAGCCTGCAATGGCTGACGGCGTATCGAGAGCCGAGCCCTCCACCGACATCAATACGCCGAGCATACCCTCGCTCAAGCCGTGCTCGAATAGGCGTTGCGACATGTGCTGGCGCATGCTCCGCCCCATGCGAACAACCCAATAGCAATAGCCGTCGTAAAGGCGGGGAGCGCCGTGGTCATCGTTCATGCCAAACTTCCCTGTGTAACCGGTCCCTCGCCATCACAATGTCAGCTCCCTGCATTTGGCTGGCGCACCGCCGGGACCAAAAAAATCCACTGCCGGCGCTCGCTTGGCGCGCCAGCCTTCATTGGTTGATTGACGCATGGTTTCGATGTGTACGAGCGGATATGCGTCGAATGTTGATGAGCCCAATTTACCGTGGGAAAATTGATAAATGCGGTTCAATATGTCGCCGTTCCGGTAAACCCGTATTAATTTTGCCGCAGCCCGGTTCCTCCGCCTATAAACCCGTTTTGCCGGGTCGGATTGATTGACAGCTTCCCGGCCGTATCCGACACTTGCCAGTGCGACTGCTGAAGCAGCAAAATGATGTGCCCGGGATGACGTGGACTGCGTTTCAATCCGGCCAGAGAAATGGGGAGATATATGCGGCCAAGACAATTTGGATTGCGTGTCCATGAACGCGGCAAGGCAACGCCCGGGTTTACGCTTTATTCTCCCAGCTGGCGTCCGGTCACGTATCTGCTCGACATGGATGGCAACATTGTTCATCGCTGGGACCTTGCCGGCTACCCGGGCGGCTATGCCCGCCTGCTTCCCACGGGAAATCTTCTGGCGACCTGTTGCACGGAAGAGGGCCCGCCATTCAAGGGCGGGGCCAAGGGCGGGTTGTTTCAGGAGCTGGACTGGGACGGCAATCTGGTCTGGGAGTACACGGATCATTGGCAGCACCATGATTTTCGCCGCCTTCGGAATGGCAATACGCTTTACGCCGCATGGGAGATCATGCCGGAAGACGCTGCTGCCCGGGTGCAGGGTGGCGTCCCGGGAACAGAAGGGCCTGCCGGTATCATCAACGACTGCCTGTACGAGATTACGCCCGACGGAGAAAAAGTTTGGGAGTGGCACGCTCATTCGCTGGAGCTTGAGAAATACCCGCTGCATCCGCTGTGCCCCCGCCGGGTGTTTGCCTGGTGCAACACGTGTTCAGAACTCGACAATGGCGATATTCTGATCAGCCTGCGCCAGATCAATACAGTTGCAATCATCGACAAGAAGACCGGCAAGTTTACCTGGGAGCGGCGGGATGACATGTGGGGCCATCAGCATGACGTCCAAATGCTCGACAATGGCAACATCATGCTCTTCGCCAATGGCATGAATACGCTGGCGCCACATCCGCATTCGTTCATCACCGAGTTCAAAAAAGATACCGGGGAAGTGGTTTGGGAATATCGCGATGATCCGCGGACATACTTTTATTCCCACCACATCAGCGGCGCGGAGCGGTTGTCATCAGGCAATACGCTGATATGCGAAGGCTCCTTCGGTCGCATATTCGAAGTCACACCGGAAGGCGAAATTGTTTGGGAGTTTGTAAACCCTGATTTCGACCTGATGTTCATGGGCGACCACGTCAATTGGGTCTTCCGGGCATTTCGCTATGCCGAGGATTCGCCGGAGATTGCCGGTCGGCTGAAACTGTAGGGTCAAAACGGATGATCGAGCCGTTTCTTCGCAATTATTGGTATATTTGCGCCTGGCGCGAGGAAGTGACGCAAAGGCCGCTGCAACGCTGGATCCTGGACGAGCCCATCGCCCTGTTTCGTACCGAGACCGGCAAGATATCGGCGATAGCCGACCGTTGTCCGCACCGCGGCGCGCCAATGTCGACCGGACAGGTGCGCGGTGAAGCGTTGGAATGCGGATATCATGGCTTGACGTTTGACGGGACCGGACGGTGTGTGCGTGTTCCGGGCCGTGACGCCGTACCTGGCGCTTTTCAGACCCGTGCCTATCCCGTGGTGGAGAAATGGCGTTTTGTATTTGTCTGGATGGGCGATCCGGACAAGGCGGACGAAGCGCTTATTCCCGATTATCATTGGTCCGATGATCCCGGCTGGAGCGCCCGCGGCGAGACCTTGCCGCTGAAGTGCCACGCGGCGCTGGTGCGCGACAACTTGCTAGATCTGTCTCATGCCCATTTTGTCCATTCGAAGACCCTCGCCACTGATGCCGTCGTCGGCGCGCCCCTGAGTGTCGAAGAGCGGGATGGCGAGGTCCGGGTCAGCCGGATGATGGAAAACATCGATCCCTCGCCGTTTTTTGTCCGCGCGCTTGGCGGCTTCAAAGGCAAGGTCAATCATCGCCAGATCGTCCGCTTCCTGCCGGCCTGCAATATCATCATTGAAACAACCGTCTGGGACGTGAGCGATCCGGACCGCCAGGCCGATTTCCGGGTCATGAACGCTCTGGTCCCTGAGACAGGAAACACCTGCCATTATTTCTGGTCGCTGGGCCGTAATATGGGCCTCGACGATGACGCGCTGGGCGATTGGGCTTTCACCGCCAACCGCAATACGTTCTTCGAGGATCAGGACATTCTCGAACAACAACAGGTCATGCTGGAGCGCGCACCGGAGCCGCAGCGGCAATTGCTGTTCCATGTCGACGCCGGCGTCAATGCTGTCCACAAGCTGATGGCACGCCTCTTCGAAGCCGAAAACGCAGGCGTAACCCCATAGCCCGTGGTGGAAACCGGTTAGGCAGGACCGCATGGGGCCGCAGGGCCCGCGTCTTCACCTTGCCTCACCGGGGCCTTTGGCGTATTTCTCGAAAAGTCAAACGATAAACTCAACGGCAGGAACCGACTATGGCCGAGATCGTGATGGGCTTTGGCACCTCCCATGGACCGCTGCTGGCCACGCCGCCGGAAGAATGGGATTTGCGCGCCAACGTTGACCGGAAGAACACCGAACTGGTGTATCGTGACGGGACCTACGATTTTCCCTCACTGGCGAAAATGCGCGCAGGGCAGGGCTTTGAAGAACTGAACAGCCTCGAGGTCCGCACCGAACGATGGGAGCGCTGCCAGCGGCAATTGGATGTTCTTGGTGAGCGAATTCTGGCCGCCAGGCCGGATTGCATTTTGATCATCGGCGATGACCACCACGAATGGTTCATGCAGGACATACAACCAGCGTTTTCCGTCTATCACGGGCCATCGGTCCGCAACCGCGCCCTGACTCCGCAAGAGGTGGAAGACGTCAACAGCCGTGGCGGCAATTTTTCCAGGAAGGTCTATTATCCGCCCGAGGACGAAGTATACGACTGTCCGGCGGACATGTCGGTTCACATCATCAAGAGCCTTGTGCAGGACGGATTCGATGTGACTGCGCTGGGCGAACAGCCCTCCGATGAAGGCCGCGTCCGTACGCTTGGCCATTCTTATGGCTTCATCTACCGGCGAATGCTCAAGAGCGCACCGGTCCCGCTGTTACCCATTTCCGTCAATACCTACCACCCGCCGAACCAGCCAACGCCAAAAAGGTGTTTCGACTTTGGCCGTGCGATCGCCCGCGGCATCAAGTCGTTCCCGGGCAACCAGCGTGTGGTAGTCGGTGCTTCCGGCGGCATGACCCATTTCGTCGTCGACGAGGAAATGGATCGGCGCCTGATCGACGCCATGCTGGCCGGTGATTGGGATACGCTGGTTTCAGAGCCGGATATCCATTTCCGGTCCGGCACGTCGGAAGTGAAAAACTGGATCGTCAATGCCGGCATGATGGCGGAGGCGGGCCTCAAGATGGAGCTTCTGGACCTTGTGCCGTGCTACCGGTCCGAGGCGGGTACGGGCAGCACCATGGGTTTTGCCGCCTGGAATTGATCGCGTAAGAACGAAGGGAAGCTGGTAATATCTGCCAATGAGTTCTGATCCGGCTTCAGCCTCGCGCACGCGCGCTTCCCTCATCGCATTCCAATATCGTGACTTTCGTTACTGGGCCGCCTGG
>CAZTMN010000036.1:0-33950 GCA_964615275.1 uncultured Beijerinckia sp.
CCCGACATCGACACGTGAGTCGATAACATAACGGCCCCCGGCGCGAACGATTTCCTCGCCGCGCTTCAGCGCTGCTGCAAAATCCACCGCGTTCATAACCGGTCCCTCTCCGTCAAATCCCTGTGCCTTGGCAAGCCCCAGGATATCGATCGCCGGGCGGACCATCTCCTGCCCGACGAACTTGTTCTCAACCGGCCTGTCGCGCACCACCGCCATGCGTTCCTGATGGGCGACATCATTGTAATAGACCTGGTTGTTGGCGACGACCACGAGCAAGGGTATCTCCATGTGCGCGGCCGTCCAAAAGGCGTTCACACCCATGGTGAAGTCGCCATCGCCGATAACCGTCATTGCCATCCGGCCCGAACCCATGACCGCGAGCGCCGTACCGATGGCGTTGGCCGGGCCGGAGCCGACACCGCCGCCGCCATCAATGCCGAGGTAGTCGAGCGGATGGTTGAAGCTCACTGTCTCCGAAGGCCAGCCAAGCGAATACGCCGCCATGGTGATGTCTTTGCCTTGACGAAATTCTCGTATCACCATGGCCAGATCGCGCAGGCCCATAATGCCTTCGGTGCGCGCCGATTTGAGATCGGGCGCAACGCGGGGCGGAAACCTTGGCTCTGCCGGCTCTCTTGTGCCACGCAGACGCCGAACGGCCTCCAGCAGCGGGCCGACGAACTCGTCCGGCGATGACAATATTTTCAGGTCGGCTGGCGGCAGGCCAAAATAGTCCATGCTCCAGCCCTTGTGCAGGTAATCATCAATGGAACAATGGATCACCTTGGCGGCGACTGGCGCGCCCTTGCCGAGCGTGAGATTGAAATGGCCTTTCAGATCGATCCAGTCGAGGGACAGGATTACGTCTGCGTCCTTGGTGATCTGGGACGAGGCGGGCGAGGGCCGGAAGCGCGGCTCGACCACATGCAGTGGATGTTCGGTCGGGAAAGCCGCCGCTGTCTTCATATCGGTCAGGACAGCCGCGCCCAGCGCTTCCGCAAGCGCTATACGGGTGTTCCAGTCGTCCATCGAGCGCGAAACACGGCCGATTAGAATGACTGGCTTTTTTGCATTGACCAGCATCTGCGCGGCCTGTTCGACTGCATCGGCCGCAGGCGCCGGCGGCGCGCCGGGCTGGTAGCGCTCGATATCGGGGAAATTGATCGGCGTCTCCAGTTTCGACTCCTGCAGCCCGACATCCAGGCAAACATAGACCGGTCCCTGGGGCTGGGTTGCCGCGATCTGCCAGCCGCGCACGATCGATTCCACGGCCGCGTCGGCCGAACGTGGTTCATCGTCCCACTTCGTATAATCGCGGATCAGCGCTCCCTGGTCCTTGGCCGTATGTATCCAGTCGATCCACGGCCGGCGCTCCTCCGAATCGCCCGGGCCGGTTGCACCCAGGATCAGCACCGGATTGCGGGCGCACCAGGCGTTGAAAACGGACATGGTTGCGTGCATCAGCCCGACGTTCGAATGAAGCGCCACCGCCATCGGTTTTTCGGTAACTTTTGCGTAGCCTTGCGCGATCCCGACCGCGTGTTCTTCGTGCAGGCAAACCATCATCTGCGGGTCATGGTTGCCAAGATAATTGACGAGTGAGTCGTGCAGGCCACGGTAGCTGGCGCCGGGGGTTAACGCGATGTAGCGCACGTCCGTACGCCGCAGCATTTCAGCCATTGCATCGGAGGCCCAGCCCAGCTGGGCATTGGAGGACCGTTGCAATTGGTCCTTGCCGTCAAAACGGGCGGTACCCAGCGGTGGATTGTCATTCGAACTTTCGGGGCTGGAGGCCATGTTTTGTTCCATACGTTTGAAGTTGCTAATCTGAAACCGTAGCAACGGCGCCGTCACGCCCGGGAGCCAGATATTGGCGCTTACAATCGCGCCAAACCGGGGCGCGCGTCAACGTCCAGTGCGGCGGTTAGTCCGGATTGGGCTGATTGACTCGATGACGGCGGGGCGGGACATTAGCATTCAATCGATCCGGGAAAACCGGAGCAGGTAGAAAATGCCGGCGGTTGCAGGGAGGCATCCATGGTGGACATGCGCGATCGCATCGCGATGTACAATGGCAACAAGTTAAAGCTCGGTCTGTTCGGCTCAAATTGCTCGTCGGGCAGGGCATTTACGGTTCTGCCGGAACGCTGGCTTGCGGATTGGGACAGCAACGAAAAACTGGCTGAAATGGCCGATGCAGCCGGCATCGACTTCATGCTGCCCATTGCCCGATGGAAGGGATACCAGGGCGAAACGGACTTCCAGGGCACGACATTGGAAACCCTGACCTGGGCGACCGGGTTGCTGGCGCGAACAAAGCGGATGACAGTTTTCGCAACGGTTCATGCGCCGCTCGTCAACCCGGTCATGGCGGCCAAGTGTTGCGTAACCGCAGATCTGGTCGGGCGCGGACGGTTTGCCCTCAACATCGTCATCGGCTGGAACGAGGGCGAGTTCGGCATGTTTGGCGTTGGCCAGCGCGAGGAGGTCAAACGCTATCCCTACGGGCAGGAATGGATCGACGCGGTATTGCGCATGTGGGGGCCGGAGGAAACATTCGATTTCAATGGCGAATTTCTGCAGCTGAAAGATTTGCGCATCAAGCCGAAACCTTTTGGCGGAACGCGGCCCCTGATGATGAATGCCGGGGCGTCCGAGGCCGGCCGGGCCTATGCACTCAGAAATTGCGATGCCCTTTTCACTTCCGTCAGCTTTCCCTCGCTGGACGAGATGGCGGCGGAGAACGAAGCGCTGCGCCAGCGCGCCCGAGATCAAGGCCGGGAAATCGGTGTTTATACGGTTGGCGAGGTAGTTTGCCGGGCAACGGATAAGGAGGCTCGCGAATATTATCGCCACTGGATCGAGGACAGCGTTGATTGGGCGGCCATCGATTACATGTTGCATCTGAAGGGTCTGCGGCCACAGGACGATCCGGCTGAATATGAGCGCCGCAGGAATCTGCTTGTCCACGGCCAGTCCGGCTTTGCGATTATTGGCGGTCCCGATGAAGTTGCCGGGCAACTCGCCGACATCAGCGCTGGCGGTTTCGACGGTATTGGGTTTTCCTTCGTCAACTATCTCGATGAACTGCCGCTTTTCGCTGCCGAAGTTCTCCCGCGCCTCGAGAAAATGGGATTGCGTGAAAAAGGCGGCAATCTGCTTTAATCGACTGATGCGAGTTTAACCGGAGCGAAGGTATGCAACGGCAATTCTTCTTCTTTTCGGAAATGGGTTACAACGCTTATCCTGACGAGGAAGCCGAAAAGTACGGCTATACGGCGCTGATGTTTCCGAACTCGATATTTGATGCGGCAACAGCGCGTGACCTGTGGCAGATGTTCCTGCGCGAACATGAATATGCCTCTGAAATGGGCTTCGATGGTTCTGTCTGTAACGAGCATCACAATAACGTGTTGTCGATGCAGGAAAGCGTCAATATTTCGGCAGCCGTGTTGAGCCAGCGGATCAAGGGTTCCATCGCCCTGATAGGCAATCCACTGCCTATTCACGATAATCCGGTACGCGTCGCCGAAGAGATTGCGATGCTTGATCTGATTTCAAATGGCCGCATCATTTCCGGTTTCGTGCGCGGAACGGGCATTGAGCAATTATCGACCAACGCAAATCCCGCCTACAATCGCGAGCGGTTTGAAGAGGCGTATCAACTGATCAAGAAAACCTGGACAGTGCCAGGGCCGTTCCGTTGGGAGGGCAAGCATTACCACCTGCGCGTGGTCAATCCCTGGCAATTGCCGCTGCAGAAACCGCACCCGCCAATATGGGCCGGTGGAATATTGAGCCCGGAGACGATTCAATGGGCCGCGAGAGAACGCATCACCTATCTGGTCCTGGGTAGCGCCCTTGATGCAACAGCATCGTGCCGGGAAATTTATCACGAGGTCGCCCGGCAGGATGGTTGGACGCCGGGCCCGGAAAAACTTGGTTACCTCATCCACACTAGCGTCATGGACACCGATGAAGAAGCCTACGAGATGGGCAAATATCATTATGGCGGCACATCGGCGATTGGGCGCAACCGCGGCGCGGGCGGACAGGAATTCCAGAAGCCGCCATTGGGTGGCGCCCTGACGCAGGGAACCGGCTCAGGCGGCACCACCGGAGGACCACATCCCGAATGGGCTGCGCCACCGGGCTATATTTCGAAGCGCGCCAAGGCCGGCGCCATGGCCCGGGAGCGGCGGATGTCGGAAGGTGACTACGATTCAGCGGTGCGGGCCGGACTGATTCTTACTGGCAGCCCTGATACCGTTATCCAAAAATTCAAGCATATCATCGACCGGACCGATCCCGGGTACGTCACGTTCTGGGCGCGCGAAGGGAAAAAGCCGCACGAGGCGACCATGCGCGGTATCGAACTGCTCGGGAGGGAAGTTATACCGGCGTTGCGCGAACACACTTCTGCACTGGTGACCGGCAAGGAGGTTACACCATGGCCGCACTAGGATCCGCAGGGCGGGAAACAAAAGTACGGTGCGCTGGTATCGAAGTGCAGGTGCGCCGTGGTGGAGCCGGTACGCCTCTGCTGTTCATTCATGGCGAAATGGGCGCGCCCGGCTGGATCGACGCATTCGAGCATTTGTCGCAGTCTCATGATGTCATTGTTCCATCGCTGCCGGGATATGGCACATCGGAGCGCCCCGATTGGATCATGTCGGTCAATGACATGGCCGCGTGGATTGCCTGGTTCGCTCGCGACAGCGAAATTGTAATGCCGGTTGATGTCGTTGGCTGTTCGATGGGTGGCTGGATCGCCGCTGAAATTGCGGTCGTTGCACCGGAATTTATCAACAAGCTGGTCTTGTGTAGCCCGATGGGGATAAAGCCGCGGGAGGGCGATATATTCGACTATTTTCTGGAATCGGGGGCAACGGGACTACATCGCAGCTTCCACGACCCGGAAGGTTGCGCGCAGTACATGAAATATTACGGCAAGGAATTGTCGCCGGACGATCACGACAGGATCGAACAACACAGGGAAATGACCTGCAGAATCGCCTGGAAACCTTATATGCATTCGCTCACCTTGCCGGCGTTTTTGCCTTCGCTCAATGCGCCAACGATGATCCTTTGCGGCGAACAGGATCGGATCGTTCCGCTTGATGCTGCCAGGCAATATGCACAGGGCATTGCCGGTTCGGAGCTTGTCACGATAAAGGATTGTGGTCACATGCCGGAACTGGAGCAGCCGGAACAATTTGCTGCTGCGGTACGGGAATTTCTGAAGAGATAATGTGGCAGGGGGGTGTGCACGGACGGGATTTGCGCTGACCGGAAATGCCTTCGATCCGTCATTGGAAAACAGGACATGGATTTATTTTCGCCGCTCGTGATCGGCAAATACGAACTTGCGAACCGTATCGTTATGGCGCCGATGGCACGCGCCCGTTGCGATCTTGATCGTGTACCAACGCCGATAATGGCTGAGTATTACTCCCAGCGAGCAAGTGCGGGGCTGATTATAACGGAAGCATCAAGCGTCTCGCCGTTGAGTGTCAGCCGCCCGCACGCCTCGGCGATCTTTGGCGATAACCATGTCGCCGGTTGGGGCAACGTAGCCTTGGCTGTGCACAAGGCCGGTGGCCTGATTTTCCAGCAGATCTATCATCTCGGGCGCAAGTCTGACCCGTCCCGCATGCCGGATGGCCAGCTGCCGGTAGCGCCTTCGGCGATCGCGGCAAAAGGGAGCGTGAACGGGTTGAGCGGACCGGTCGACTTCGCGGTTCCACGGGCGCTGGACACCGGTGAAATCCCTGATGTCATCGCGCAGTTTCGAACCGGCGCCGCGAATGCGCGCAAGGCGGGAATGGATGGCGTGGAAATCCACGGAGCCAACGCTTATCTGATCGACCAGTTTCTGCGCGACGGCGCCAACAAGCGGACGGACCAATACGGCGGCCCGATCGCCAATCGCTGCCGGTTCATGGCCGAGGTCGTTTCGGCGGCGGTCGACATTTTCGGCTGTGACCGGGTTGGAATTCGGTTGTCGCCACATGTGGTTGCCGACGGTATTTGCGATTCCGATCCGCAGGCGCTCTACGCCCATGCGGCCGGCGTGCTGAAAGAAATCGGCATCGCCTATATCCACCTGATCGAGGCGACTTTGCCGGGCGCCGCCCAGGCTCCGCCGGCTGGAACACGCCCGATCATGGACGTGATACGGCAGCATTTCGGAGGTACGCTTATCGTCAACAACAGTTATGACAAGCAACGCGCCACGGACGTGATTGCATTGGGCAAGGCGCACGCGGTGGCCTTTGCAGTCCCCTTTATTGCCAATCCCGACCTGGTGGAACGGTTGCGCCGGGACGCGCCACTGAACGAAGGCGATGTCTCGACTTATCACAACGGCGGCGCCAAGGGGTATACCGACTACCCGTTTTTGCCGGCATGAAAACGCCGGGACGAACGACCCGGCGCCATCATGGTGTATTGTAAATCAGGCTATTTCAAATAGCCCGCTTCCTTCAGCGCTTTGAGCGATCCCGGATGGACCTTGGCGCCGATTTCGATCGGCGCGGTAGAGTTGGATGCCTTCACTTCGGCCAGCATGGCGATAGCTTCCTTGAACTGCGGCATTTTCTTGGCCATGGCTGGCAAATGCTTCAGCACCGTTTTGGCGTAAGTGTAGGCTACTTCCGGCTTCATGCTCGTAGAGCCCATCCAGCCTTGCAGGATGCTAAGGACCTTGGAGTCCTGGTTGTGGCCTTTGAACGCGCCTTTCCTCAGCGTATAGACGCCGTAACTGGGTTGCGCAGCGCGGATTTTTGCCAGGTCTTTTTCCATCGCAATGATACGGACTTTCTTCAACTCGCTGAGCTGGGTCATCGCGCCGTTGGGGACGCAGCATTGCAATTGCGTGGCTGCCTTGCCGTCTTTCACGGCACGCGCGCCGGGGCCGAAGGAAAGATAGACCGGTTTGATGTCCTTGAACGTGATGCCCATGCCGCCGAGAATCAGAACCGCATGGTTGGCCATGCCGCTGCCGCGAGCTCCGACCGAAACGCGCTGGCCTTTGAGATCGGAAATCGTTTTGATTTTCGATTCCGCCGGAACCACGAAGAACATGCCTGCGCGCATCATCGGCATGATGGTGTAGAGCTTGATCACTTTCGTGTAGGGCTTGACGCCTTTCGCCGCGCGCTGAACCCAGAAGCGGTCCATGCCGGCAATCTGCAAAGTGCCCTTGTCAACCAGCCGCGAGGATTCGATCGCTCCACTGGACGATTCGGCCGTTGCCGATTTGACGACGCCATCGCGCACAAGGGCATCGGCAATCAGGGCGCCCATGCGGTAATAGGTCCCGGCCTGCCGGCCTGTCCCGATACGAATATCCGGCTTGGCTTGCGCCAGAGCTTCCGCCCCGCTCAGTGCGATGCATGCCGCTGCTATCGCTATCGTGCCGGGGCGCAGCCGGAATTGTCCTGTGCCGTTTCTCATGAAAATCCTCCCTCGTCGTTTGTCACTCCGGGCGATCTTGTAAATCAAATGCACCTTGCGGGCGCCATTGTGACCGTTCCGGATCGTCCGCCAGGCAGTGTCCGGCAGATGCGCGGTGCGGTCAAGGCTTATCGTGCCCGTGTCGCCTGATTGACGTTTGCTCCGGCGCCAGACTAGGATTGTAAACCGCTGAGTGAGGTACATTTTATGAAACTCGCCATTTGGTCACCGACAAATCCGCGGCCCGGCGTTTCCGATGTCGAGCTTTACCAGCAACAACTCGTTGAGTTGGAGGAGGCCGACCGGCTCGGCTTCGATCATTTCTGGTTTTACGAACATCACGTCTCTCCCAGTGGCGGCATGCCGTCGCCCAACCTGATGATTGCGGCCGCGGCGCGTTCGACGAAATGGATTCGCATCGGCGCCATGGTGAATATTTTGCCGTATCGCAATCCGCTTTTGGTGGCCGAGGAAGCGGCGATGCTAGACACGCTGACCAATGGCCGCGTCGATGTCGGAATCGGCCGCGGTTTGAAGCCGCTGGAGTTCGACACATTCTGCGTTTCGCAAGCCGAATCCCGCGAGATGATGCTGGAATCGCTGGAAATCATAAAACGCGTTTGGGCCGACGAGAATTTCATCCACAAAGGCAAGCATTATTCGATCAAAAAGCAGTCTCCGCTTTGTCCGGTACTGGTTCAAAAGCCGCATCCCTTGTTGTTGATCAGTGCGCAAAGTCCCGAATCGCTTCGTTTCGCTGCGCAGAACGACATTGCGTTTGCGCAGATCGATGCGCTGATTGAGGAATGCGAGCGAGATCAGGAAATCTACAAGCAGATTCAGATTGCCAGCGGGCACGCGCCGGAACCGCGCCTGATAATCACGCGCGAGATTTACATCGCCGATACCGACGAACAGGCGCGGGCCGAAGCAATGCCATATTTGCTTCAATACTGGAAAATTTGGGAGCGCTATTCGCAGCTGACTCAGGAAGGACGCATGCCGGACGATTACGATGTCTGGCGTCAGCGTGCGCCGCTCCTGCATGCGATGGATTTTGACGAATTGTCCGCGCGTGGGCTGGTAATGATCGGCAGTCCGGAGACTGTTGCAAAACGGATTATCGAACATGCAAGCCGCCTTGATTTGTTCGCGCTGGCAGGCGTGTTCAAATTTGGCGGCGTACCGCAGGACATGATGCTGACTTCGATGCGCCGGTTTTGCGAAGAAGTGATGCCGATTGTTCGCGACGCGCGGGCTGACTGCGCGGCAGAATAATGCCTGGAAGGTTTATTCGGCCGCGCTGGCGTAGTCGAAATGCGGCGGATTCTTCATATCGAAGGATTTCCAGTCCAGCTCGGACGGATACCGGATGGCCAGCGCCCGGATTGCCCGGTAGTCCAGATCGTCATCCAGTCCGAATGGCATTACGCCTTTGGCATGGTCATCCAGCGCCTTCAGCAACATGCGCCGCGTACGAACGATCACGACGTCGCTTGACCCGAGAAACTCCTTGCTCCGATCGGTAATCGGTCCCATGGATTCCTCGATGATGAAGTCTTCATAAACGAAATTCTTCTTCAGTCCGCTGAAATGACCGTCCTTCATCGCGGCCCTGTCCTGATGCCACATGTTGGCCTCGCTGCCACGATCCGCAGCAAAGTCGTCATCGTCCGGGCCGGCGCGATCGAGCGCATTGAAGCGGTACCAGTCGGGAACTGGGCCGAATGGATTGAGATAGTAATACCAATGCGCACTCCACTCATCGTCGATGGGAACGACGACGACGACGAAGCGCGGCTCTCCGTGGTTGCCCGGAATGAAGGAATAATACGGCAGCACAACCTCGCGTATGCGCGCATACGTCGAATTGTCCGGCATTGTGCGTAGCGCAGCTTCGCGAAAACCGTATTTTTGTTCGATGAATTCAAACCGCGGCGCCGAATCATGCTTGATCATCAGTCCTGTGCCACCGCTAGGCGAACGTGGCACCGACGATGAATGCAGGAAATTCAGATGCGCTGAATCAAGTTGACCTTCCAGTCCCTGCAGCCAGTTGCCATTGACGATGGCGCAGCGCAACAGCGCCTCGGCGGGCGGAAAATGAAATTCGAAATCGTAGAACTTTGGCGGTGTTGATCGCTTGCCCATGTAAATCCAGACCATTCCGCCCGCTTCCTTCGCGGGGTAGTGGGTCAGGGGGACGCGTTCGATGAAAGCGGCGCGTGTTTCTTCCGGCTCGGTGGGAACATCCACGGCCTTGCCGGAAACATCGAATTTCCAGCCGTGAAATATGCAGCGCAGGCCGTTGCCCTCGTTGCGCGCCAGCGCAAGCGATGCGCAGCGGTGCGGGCATTGTTTTTGGAAAACTCCAATGCGGCCATCCGTTGCGCGGAAGGCAACCAGGTCTTCGCCGAGCAAACGGAACGGCTTGGGAGCGCCATCGGCCACCAGGGATGCCGAGCGCAGCGCCGGCGTCCAGAATTCCCGCAACATTTCGCCCATTGGCGTTCCCGGTCCGACCCGGGTGATGCGTTCGTTGTCTTCAGGAGATAGCATGGCACATTACCCCTCTGGATTTTGCTTGCGCTAGTCTACATCAGGCCGCTTGTACGTCGGGTTTGGGCCGCCCTTTTGCGAACTGAGATAATTTTCCACATCACCCAGCGGATCCATGGCGTGACGCAGACGCGAACCAACCAGCTGATCGACCTGAACGGCCTGGTTGATGCCCAGGTCCCGGCCCAATTGTACCGTGATTTTGTGGTGCTCCAGCGGCGCAAGGTGTCTGGAACCTATTTCCCGGGCTATCTGCAATGTAAATGCTTCCAGTTCCGCAGCCGGAACCGACTGGGAGATGATGCCGAGCTGATCTGCCTCCTTGCCAGAAATGTTGCGGCCAACTAGCGCGATGTGGGACAGCTTCTTGATCGGCAGACCGCCCTGCAACAGCGTCGATGTCACCAGCTGGCCGAAGGAGCCGCGCAAGATTTCCGGCATGCCGATTTGAACATCCTCGGCGCCATATACCAGGTCGTGACAATTCATGATCCCGAAGGCGCCGCCGAGGCAATAGCCGTGTATTTGCGCGATCATGACGCGCGGAAAACCACGCAATGCGTTTGCTATCTGGATCGTTGGCGTCGGGCGGTCCCAGTCGAGCAGTGGACCGTTTGATACTTCGCGCAGGAATGTCAGGTCGAGGCCGGACGAAAATACCTTGCCGGCGCCGCGTGTAATGCAGCATTTAATGTTTCTGTCTGCCCGGATAATATCGAGGCTCTCAAGGAACGCCTCGCACATTTCGCGGTTCCAGCAATTGCGTTTGTCGGGCCGGTTCAACGTGATCCGGGCAACGCCCGCATCTTCTAGCCGCTCCAGAACAAGCTCCGGCCATTGCTTGATGATTGTCCAGACGTCTGACATCCGCGCCTCCCTTGTACTGGCTTGTATCGTGTTTCACGCAGCGAAGGCGCGCGCACCGGCATATCTTTCTTTCAGTCGTGGCAGCACATTTTTGCCGAACAGGGTCAGGCTGTCGACCGTTTCCTCGTGCTGCATGCGCCCTCCCTGGCCCATCAGGATCAAGTGGCCGAGACCACCGATCGCATCAACGAAATCGCAAATCTGTTCGTAGGCCTGGTCCGGTGTTCCGGTGAACACGATACCGCATTCGATGAAATCGTCGAGGCTGGCGGCCGACAGCTCGACCGGACGGCCGTTGGGCGTGTAGAGCGTCCGGAAAGCATTGGGATTGGCTGATCGCATCGACCGGAATGCTGCTTCGGGGGGAAAATATCCCGGCGGACGATTGAACGGAACAGCGACCTGCGAATTTGTTCGCAAATAATCGGCTATGTGATTGGCTCGCTCGCGCGCTGTTTTTTCATTATCGGCGATGGCGCACATGCCCATGTAACCGAAACGGTCGATTGGCACTGTATCGCCTCGGCCTGCTTCGCGCCATCCTTCGAGATAGGCGCGGTGCAGTTTCAGCGTTTCCACCGTACCGCCCATGAAGCTGCCGACCACGTAACCGCGCCGGGCAAGCTCCATCGCATTTCCAGCTGTTGCGGTTGAGCTCCAGATCGGTGGATGTGGCTGTTGCAAAGGGCGGGGCCAGATATTGACCTGCCTCGCATGAAAATACTTGCCTTCGAAATTGAAGGGACCATCGTGGGTTGTCAGGGCCTTGACGATCAGGTCGTGGGCTTCCCAGAACCGATCCATTAACACGGTCGGATTTGAATTGGCCGGGGCCATTTCGTAGGGCACGCCCTTGATCATTCCCAGTTCGAGGCGCCCGCCCGAAATCACGTCGATCATTGCCATTTCCTCGGCCACTCGGACCGGGTCGGGCCGGTTGGCGATCGGTACGCCAAGCACCAGCAGGCGCGCGCGTTTGGTAACCCGTGCGAGAATGGCAAGCAGCAAATTGGCTGACGCCGTCAGGCATGTAGCGGTCGAATGGTGCTCGTTGATCATGATGTCCATGCCGAGTTCGTCGGCAAGCATCCATTCGTCAATGTAACGGTTGTACAGGGAATGCGCGACGTGCGGGTCGCACAATTCATTCGGGATCGTAATGCGCAAGCTCTCCCGTGCCGGGTCCCAGGCGTCTGGATATGGTTCTTCGGAAAAATGATAGACACGCATGGTCTCGGTCCTTGCGGCGGTTACGCGGTTTTCGATATGCCGCGGGTATCGCGGGCGAACGCACAGATTCGGTTCGCAACGGCAGCCGAATGTTCGACATGCGGCAGGTGTCCGGCATCGGCTATGATTTCAAATCGCGCGCCCGGGATGGCATCCGCGTATATGCGGCCATAGTCGGGACTGGCTATGCCGTCGCTGTCACCCCACAGCATCAGTGTTGGCGCCTTGATCCTGTGAAGCCTGTCCTGCAGGCGCGGGTTGTGCATGTAGGGTTGCCAGCAATACCAGGCCAGCCCGTCCCGGGCGCGCAGACGCCGCCGCAATTCATCGTCGTCCTCGATCGCGCGCAAATTGCCGACGTCCGCTGGCGGGCTCTCGTACAGACTCTCGGCAAGTACGTCGTCCTTGGTGCCGAAGATATCACATATGGGGCGGCTGGTCGGATCTCCCGGACGAATGCCAAGCGCATCGATGAGCACAACACCTGCAATTTTCTCAACTGTCTTGGTAGCCATCTCCGCGGCTACCCAGCCGCCGAACGATGCTCCTGCTACGATGACGCGGTCGAGTTCCAATTGATCAATGAGGTCGAGGTAGAAATAGGCAAGGTCGTCGGGTCGCGTCATGCCGCCTGGCTCGCCCGACGCACCAAACCCCGGATGCACCGGCGCGATGACGCGGCAATTCCTGGCCAGCTCGTGCAGGAAGGGAAATTCGTCCACCAGCCAGGAACCGGATTGCAGGAACAGGATTTGCGGGCCTTCGCCTTCCATCAGGGTTTCAATCGCAACGCCGTTGACGTGTAGAAACTGGCAATCGTTGTGCAGGGCAATCGCCATGCATGTCTCCCGATGGTTCTTGTTTTTAGGCGGACCCGGTGCATTGCGGCACCTGGAATTGTCCGCAAACGTTGCATCGAACGGATTATTGGAGTCAAACAATTATGTGCGTTATCGTAGCTGCGCGCAGTATTGGTGGTGACGGTTCACGTGTTCTTTGGAGGAATGGTATGGACGCAGACGGCATCGCGCGGGACGGAATGCTCGAAGGCGATCTGGTTGTCATAACCGGTGCGGGCGGCGGGTTTGGACAGGCTTTTGCGCGGCGTATGGCGAAAATGGGTGCGCGTCTTTCGCTATGGGATATCGATGCTGAGGCCGGTCAAAAGGTCGCGGCCGGAGTGCGCGCATCGGGCGCCGATGTTCAATTTGTCCACGTGGACCTTGCGGACGCTGCGGCAATCGAACGGGCAGTGGATTCCACTCTGTCCTCGATGGGAACGCCCTATTGTATCATCAACAATGCCAGCGTGTTTCCGCGCGGCGAGATTTTGCAGCTCTCATTGGCCGATTGGGAGTTGACCATGAAGGTCAACGTCACGGCGCCGTTCCACATCGTCAAGTTGTTTGGACCTGGTATGATCGAAGCCGGGCGTGGTGTGGTGATCAACCTTGCGTCCGGGCGCGGGATAGAAGGTGCGCCGAAAGGAGCAAATTACGCCTGTTCCAAGGCCGCGATGATCTCGTTGACCAAATCCTTGGCGCTCGAATGGGCGGCGCACGGCATCCGCGTCAATACGATCATCCCGGGCCAGGCGCTGACCGCCATGCCGATGGCGGCGACCCCGAGGGAACAGCTGATCGAGAATGCGAAAACCCGTGTTCCGCTCGGCCGTATTGCCTACCCGGACGACATGGCAGGTCTTGCCGCATTCCTGGTCAGCGCCGATGCCGCGTTCATGACCGGGCAAGGCGTGGCCATGAACGGCGGCGTCGTAATGGTGCCCTGAAGTGCTGCGGCGATTCTGTGAAAATGCCGCGTGGTCGCATGGAACGCTTAATAAACAATAAGTTACTAGATTTTATGCATGTTTGGACCGGATTTGCACCGGAAACATTAACCGGCCGGCGAAACCGGTAAAAAATTTCCTTTACTTATTATAACGAGCGTTATTATATCGCGCGATACGGAGCCGGCTGCCCCGGACGCTTCCCCGCGCCGAAGATGGATATCGAAAACGACCCGATATTTCTGCTGTATGACGTTGCGCGGCTTATTCGCCTGCGTGCCGATCAGCGGGCGCGCGCATTCGACATGACCCGCGCGCAATGGGTGGTCATGGCCTGGATTGAGCTTCAGCCGGGTATTACACAGAAGGGATTGGCTGATTTCGTCGACGTCGAGCCAATCACCATAGGCCGGCTCGTTGACCGGTTGGAGAGCCGCGGTTTCGTCCAACGCCGTCACGATCCCCACGACCGGCGGGTGCGCAGGCTCCATCTGACGCCAAAGGCGGAACCAATCCTGAGTGAAATTCGCGCCTACCGTGCCGATGTCAATGGCGCGGTGGTGCGGCTGCTTGGCCCCGATACGCTAACGGTGCTGACGCAGTCCCTTAAATCCATCAAGGATGAACTAGCCGATGACCGGTCCAGTTTGGCGGCGCCGGGCAGGTCTGCATGAGCGCCCCGGAGCAGAGCAACCCTCAACCGCCAAGCGGCGGCGGGCAGCCTGGCCTACCGGGTAATCAGGAGCCGGTGGCCGTTGCAGAGCCCGCCCCGGATCGATCCGCGGCCACCGATTCGGATCGTCCGGACACGACACGGCCGGCAGCGCGGCTCGTGCGAAGAGCATCGCCGGGGCGTATTCGCAATTTCTTGCGCCGCAGTTTGATGCTGGCCGGAATTGTCGCCGTGGTCGTGCTTTCCGGGTTCTATTGGCTGCGTGGAGGCCGCGTGGTTGTTTCGGACAATGCCTATATCCGGGCGCC
The DNA here is from genome assembly GCA_964615275.1 of uncultured Beijerinckia sp. Taxonomy (GTDB): domain Bacteria; phylum Pseudomonadota; class Alphaproteobacteria; order Rhizobiales; family Beijerinckiaceae; genus Terripilifer. The sequence goes on from CAZTMN010000036.1 coordinate 14,885, forward strand.
AAAACTGATGGTCTCGACGGATATTTCCGGAATTGTCTCTTCCATTGAAGTAGAGCAGGGGCAGAAGGTGAAAGCTGGCCAGGTGTTGTTCCGGCTGGATCCGCATCAGTTTGAAATCGCATTGGGAGCAGCTCGCGCGCAGCTCGAATTGGTGCGTCAGGAAGTCAAGGCGGCGCAGCGGGACTATGAGCGCATCCTGGCCGATATTGGTGTGCAAAAAGTGCAGGTTTCCGCTGCCGTGGTCGCTTTTGAAAGGGCAAACGAGTTGGTGAAACGCCGCGCCGGATCCAGGGCAGCGTTGGATCAGGCAAAGTTTGCGCTCGAAGGCGCAAGGAAACGTCTCGTTTCGCTGCAGCAACAGGCCCGGGCCGCGTTGACCCGTCTGGGTGGGGCGGCTGGCCGGCCACCGGAACAGGATCCGAAATTTCGCGAGGCGCGGGCAAAAGTGGCAGAGGCAGAGCGATTGCTGTCGCGAACCATTGTGCGCGCGCCGTTTGCCGGCGTGGTGACGGCGGTTGAATCGTTACAAAAGGGTACGTTTCTTGTTGCCCAAACAGCGGCGCTGACGAACACCGGCGCTGTCGGTCTTGTTGCAGCGCATGAATTGTGGATCGACTCGAATATCAAGGAGACGGATCTGACCCATGTCCGTCCCGGCAACCCGGTCGGAGTTACTGTTGACGCTTATCCAGGCCGCCGCTGGAACGCCGTTGTGAAGTCGATATTTCCGGCTACCGGATCTGAGTTTTCGATACTTCCGGCGCAGAACGCCTCGGGCAATTGGGTCAAGGTCGTACAGCGCATCCCCGTGCGTATTGCCTTGCATCGCAATCCCGGTGATCCACCGCTGCGCGCCGGTATGAGTGTTGTTGTCCATATTGACACCGGGCATGAGCGCAAGATGCGCGACCTTTGGCGGCTGCTCGGTATCAAGAGCGATCCCCTGCCTGCCGTTTCCGCGCAAATTGAATCCTGGACGGCACGGCGTGCAGGCGCTTCCGCCACCAGTTCGCGGTAGGCTGCCGTGCGCGAAGAATTTGCCGGCGAACAGGTTCCCAATCGCGGCGTCATCGTTACGTGCCTGATCTGCGCGACCGTTCTTCAGACGCTGGATTCAACCATCGCCAATGTCGCCCTGCCGTATATGCAGGGAACGTTTTCTTCGACCCTCGATCAGGTCACCTGGGTGCTGACGTCCTATATAATCGCCACGGCGGTCTTTACCGGACCCGTCGGATGGCTCGCCGCGCGCTATGGCCGCAAGAATCTGTTTGTGTTCTGCCTTGCCGGTTTCACGGCCGCCTCGATGGCGTGCGGATTTGCCACATCACTCCCGGAAATGGTGATTTACCGCGTGATCCAGGGGGCAACCGGCGCTGCGATCGTGCCCTTGTCCCAGGCCATCATGATGGACCTTTATCCGCCGCGGCAGCGTGGTTCAGCCATGGCGCTGTGGGGGATGGGTGTCATGGTCGGCCCCATTATTGGGCCGACGCTGGGCGGCTATCTCATTGATGCGCATGACTGGCGCTACGTGTTTTTTATCAACCTGCCGTTTGGCCTCGCCGCCATTGCCGGTCTGGTCGTTTTTTACAAGGACAGGGCCGCCAATCGCGCCCTGCAATTTGATTGGACGGGATTTGCTGCGTTGGCCATTGCCCTGGGCGCATTCCAGTTCATGCTCGACCGCGGTAGCGACAAGGACTGGTTCGAATCGGGAGAGATAATTTTTGCAGCGGTGCTGGCTGGGACCGGGCTTTACCTGTTCGCGATTCACATGTGGCTGTCGCCGAAATGTTTCATACCGCCGACCCTGTTCAAGGACCGGAATTTTGCCTTTGGTTTTGTGATGATGTTTCTTGTTGGTGTTGTGCTGGTCGCGAGTGTTGCGCTCCTGGCGCCCTATCTGCAGGTTCTCGCCGGCTATTCTGTTTGGGAGACCGGCCTGCTTCTGGCGCCGCGCAGTTTCGGGGTCATGATTGCAATGATGATCGCAGGCAGGTTGATGAACAACGTCGATCCGCGTGGCGTAATCGTGTCCGGCGTCGTTCTGCTTGCCTATTCGTTCTGGGAAATGGCGTTCTGGACCCCCGATGTTGACCGCGTGTCGCTGATCTGGGTGACGGTGATCCAGGGCGCAGGCCTTGGGCTTATTTTCGTCCCCATGCAGGTGACCGCGTTTACGACCCTCGATCCTGCCTTGCGGACCGATGGCAGCGCCCTGTTGAGTTTGATGCGTAACGCCGGCAGTGCCCTTGGCGTATCAATTGTCGCGACAATGCTGGCGCGCAATGCCCAGATCGCCCATGCGCAAATTGCAGAGTCCATCACGCCGTTCAATCGCATGTTGCAGCAGCACGGCGCCTACTTTTTATGGAATCCGATCACAATGCGCGGACGGACAGGATTGAACGAAGAGATCACACGCCAGGCCTTGGCCATATCGTATTCGAATGATTTTCTGTTGATGTTCTGGATCGTGATTCCGGTGGCGTTCCTGCCGTTTTTTATGCGCCGCCCGCAATTCCGGCCCGAGCCGGTGCGGTCCTGATCAACGATGCTTTGCGATTTGAAGCCGGTCAGCAAGGAGCGTTCAAATGTACACGTCTCAACGCACGCCGGTCTGGTACAGCCACGGCCGCTCGGCAGCATCGCGCACGCGAAAATCCTCGATTCGCTCGTTCAACCGCATGGTTGCACTCACATCATCGATACCCGCAAGCAGTGCAGTGCGGCGCAGCGGATCAATATCAAATTCGATCGGTTCTTGCTTCGGTAAAGCGACCGTCGATGCGGACAGGTTCACCGTAAGCAAATTGTATTCCGGGCTGGCGGCAACCTGGTCGGCAAGGCCTGCCACAACGTCCTCGGGCAATTCGATGGGCAACAAACCATTCTGAAAACAATTATTGTAGAATATTGCCCCGTAACTGGGGGCGATAAAACAACGCAATCCGGTTGCAGCGAGCGACGTGACCGCGTTCTCGCGCGATGATCCGCAGCCGAAATTCCTGCCGCAGAGCAGGATCTGTGCTCGGTTATACGGCGGCTGGTTGAGGATAAAATCCGGATTAGGTTGTCCGTCCGGAAGATAGCGAAGCGCCGCAAACGCCCATGCGCCGAGCTCGGTGCTGGTAGGCGGCGGCCAGCGTCTTTTTGGCCGGATGATTGTATCCGTATCGACGTTGGCCAACAGAAACGGCGCTGCAATGGCGGTGATTTCGGTAAATGGCTGCATCGTAGAATTTCCTGCCTTTAGAAATCACGGACGTCGACAATGGCTCCGGAGATCGCTGCAGCGGCAGCCATGGCCGGGCTGGCAAGATGGGTTCGAGCGCCTGGTCCCTGGCGGCTGACAAAATTCCGGTTACTGGTCGACACCGCGCGCTGTCCCGGCGGCACGGTCTCACCATTGACGGCCACGCACAATGAGCATCCGGGCTCACGCCATTCAAAGCCCGATTGGCGGAAAATACTATCGAGTCCTTCCGCTTCGGCGGCATTTTTTACCGCCTGCGACCCGGGGACCACCCACGCTGTTACCCGTTCAGAAACCTTTCGCCCCTGCACCGTCGCGGCGGCAAGGCGCAGATCCGATATTCGCGCATTGGTGCATGAGCCGATAAACACCCAGTCTATGGGAACGCCCTTCAGTTTTTGCCCCGGTTGCAGATCCATGAATTGCAGGGCTGCCTCCATACCCTCGCGGCTGGCTGCATCGGTCTGGTCTGCCGGATCCGGGACGACGCCCCTAACACCGATCGTATGTTCGGGACTTACGCCCCAGGTGATTTGTGGTTCTATGACACTGGAGTCGATTTCCAGTTCACGGTCAAACGCCGCATTCTCGTCGCTGCAAAGAGTTCGCCAATGCGTCAGCGCCTGCTCCCACATTGCGCCTTGCGGGGCAAAGTCACGCCCGGCCACATATTCGAACACGATGTCGTCTGGGGCGATCATGCCGATCTTTGCACCCATCTCGATGGACAGATTGCAAATCGTCAGCCGGCCCTCGACTCCGAGCGAACGGATTGCCGCGCCTGCGTATTCGATCGCATAGCCGTTCGCGCCGGATGATCCCAGAACACTGGTCAGGTGCAGGATCATGTCCTTTGGGACGACGCCCGCTTCGGTCCGGCCGTTGAACGTCACGCGGACCGTCTTCGGCTTTTTCTGGCGCATGCATTGCGTGACCAGCGCGTGCAGAAGCTCGCTTGCACCGACGCCGAACCCGACGGCCCCCAGGCCGCCGTGCGTGCAGGTGTGCGAATCCGGACAAATCATCGTTATGCCGGGCAGGGTAATCGCCTGCTCGGGAGCGATGATGTGGGATATCCCGTGACCAGGTGTCCCGGGCTCGAAATATCGTATTCCCGCTGCCGCGGCATTTTCCTTGAACGCGGCGACGATTTCAGCGCCCGCCTTGTTGGTAGCGCTGTCACGGCCGGGACGGCTCGAGATCAAGTGATCCGGTGTACAAAACACCGTTTCGGGATGACGGATCTGTAGTCCGCGCTGCGCCATCGTGTGAAACAGGTTCGGACCGCCAAGATCATGGATCATTATGCGGTCGATATGCAGCAGGGCGTTGCCGGCACCGAGATCGGCCACAACATGGCTGTCCCATATCTTGTCGAACAGGCTTTTTGGTTCAGAGGGCATTTTGGACCTGACATCGATGCGCGACTGCGAAAAGCCGGATTCTGGACATCTCCGCTCTCCCAGTCAAACAGCCCGGGATGTCAGACCGCGAACAGCTTGCGGGCGTTGGCCTGGCCGATCTTGAAACGGTCAACGTCGGAAATGGGCGCAGCATCGAACCAGTCCGTTGCCTGCTGCAAATCTTCGAACGGCCAGTCGGCGGAGAACATGATCCGGTCGGATCCAATGATAGACATGGCTGCAAGCAGCGCCTGTGAGCTGAAATTGCCCGAGGTTGTGATCCAGACATTGTTGCCGAAATAGTCGGTGATCGGCCGCGCGGCGTGATGTACAAACTCGCCTGGTGTGCGCCTCCAGGCATTGCAATTATCGATGCGCCACAGGCCGTATGGCAGGTTTTCGCCCAGATGTCCGAGGATCATTTGCAAGGCCGGATGCCGGTCAAAGAGCCCGCTGCCCATGAGCCGCAGGGCGTGAACGGATGTCTCCTGGGCGAACCCCCAGGCCGCGCCGAGCATCCAGCGATGGCCATCGTAATTGCCCAGCGCCGCCTCCACGCTGTTGCGCGGGTGCAGGTAAAAGGGCGCACTGAGCTGTTCGCTGAGCGCCCAGAAAGGCTCATAGTGAGGCAAGTCGTAGTAAAGGGCAGAGCCGTCAGGCGCGGTGGAATATCCGTTGACCAGTGAGCCGACAAAATCGAGATCGTGCATGCAGCGCTCCAGCTCCTTGCAAGCCGCCTGAGGGTCCTGCAACGGCAGTGCTGCAAATCCCCTGTATCGGTCTGGCCGTTTGGCTATCATTTCGGCGAGCGCGTCATTGGCCTTGCGCGCCACTGCGACCGCATCAGCAGGATCGGAAATCGCCTGGACGGCGGGCGCGTTCAGTGAAACGATCATGATTTCGACGCCGCAGGCATCCATGCGATGCAAAACCTTGCCGTCAAACTCCATCAGCCGCGCTTCCATGTCGTCCCAGACATGGTAGAAAATCGGCAATTTTGAATCGCTCAATGTCTCCGCAATGGCGAAATGTTCCTCTAACGCGATTTTTCCGTCCATTTCGGCCTCCCGATTGCTGCAGGTTGAGAGCATACCCGCGGAATGATCGGCTCGCTATCGCTTTACATTGGCGGATGATCGGGCTTGAATGCGCGCTTGGTTCGGGCCGCTGAAAATTACTTGACAGCGGATGAGCCGCCGGCCGGTATCCCGAACAACAAGGACACAGACAGGAGGAACGAATGTTTCACAAGAAGATACTGGGCGCCATCGGAGCCGCCGGCGTATCGCTGTCGCTGGCTGCTGTTCCGGCGCTGGCGCAGAAGTCCAAAGATACCCTGCGCGTTGGTGTTTACCAGCCGATTTCGATTATCGATGCAATATTCGATCCGCAACCGCAGACGAATATGCTGGATCGCGTCGTCTTCGATACTCTGGTTTTCTACGATTCCGATAATCGGAAATATTTGCCCGGACTGGCGGAATCCTGGAAGCGGATTGACAATCTGACTACCGAGTTCAAGCTTCGCAAAGGCGTCAAATTCCATGACGGTTCCGAGTTCGATGCTGACGACGTTGTCTATACCTTCGCCTTCGTCACCGATCCGAAGGTGAAATTCCGCTTCAAGGGCACGCGCTTCGGTCACATCGACAAGGTAACGAAGGTCGATAAGTTCACTATTCGTATCAAGACCAAGAAGCCCTATGCGGCAATGATCAGCCGTTTGACGACCAGTCCACCGATCTATCCGTCCGATTACCACGGCAAGTTGGCGAAAAAGAACGCCTTCGGCCTGAAGCCGATCGGCACCGGCCCGTACAAAGCCATTCAGGTCGATGCCAGCAAGGGCGTTATCCTGGTCAAGAATCCGGATTTCAAACATGGCAATGCCGGTAAACCCGCTGCGAAAATCGGCCGTGTGGAAATTCGCGAAGTACCGGATGTACAGACGCAAGTAGCGCGGATGATGACCAACCAGCAGGACATCATGTATCAGGTGCCGAAGGATGTCGCGGAATTTCTGGGCAAAAATCCGGACCTGAATATTTCCGTGCGCCCGACAGTCATGTTCGCCTATTTTATTCCAGACGCAGCAGACCGTTCCAAGATTGGCATCTTTAAGGACAAGCGCGTTCGCGAGGCGTTCATGATGGCGATCGACCGGAAGGCGATCGTGAAGGCGCTCATGCCCAAGGAAATTTCGAACATGCCGTTGCAACAGTCGATGTGTCACCCCTGGCATATTGGCTGCGCGTCTTCGGTGAATCCGCCAGGGTTCAATCCGGAAAAGGCCAGGCAATTGCTTAAGGCTGCGGGCGTTCCGAGCGGATTCAAGATCGGTTTGACGACATGGGGCCCTTCCATCCAGATTGCGGAGGCAGTCGCCGGGCAATTGCGCAAGGTTGGCATTAGCGCCTCGGTCGATAAGCATTCGATCGGCGGCTTCGTGAAGAAGCGAGCCCGCGGCCAGGTGCAGGCCTTCATCTCGTTGTGGGACAATGGCGGTGCTGCCCCTGACATTGATTCCACCGCGGGATTTTTCTTCCTGCCGGGATCGCGCAATTACAACGGCGACAAGGGTCTGGCCAAGCTGGTTCTGGCCGGTAAGGCGGAACTGGATCCCAAGAAGCGCGAGGGAATTTACAAGAAATTGTTCGATACCGCCACACGTGAGCGCTACGCCATGCCGGTTGTTCCGTTGCCGGCCGTCGTTGCGCATCGCAAAGACGTGGTGGTTCCGAAAGGCGGCACGAAGAAGCCGGAGGGCTTCATGTTCAACATCGTGTCCTGGAAGTAGGGCAAAGTGAGAATCGCAGGCCCGCGGTATCGTTTTGGGCGAACCGCGGGCTTGTCGTACCTGCCCGAAGTGCTGTACTGCTAAGCTGCATGGTTTGCTGCACCGGCTTGGTAGTACAGATCAGTTTCAATCAATAATGCATTGCTGCAGGCGCGCAGCTGGCCGCATAACTATGGGTAATATATGTCCCGCCAATACAAGATAACGATCGCTGGAGCAGGCTTGGGTGGGTTGACGGCCGCGGCCTGTCTGCTGATGGACGGCCATGACGTAGAGGTCTACGAGCAGGCGCCGGAGCTCGGTGAAATCGGTGCAGGCATACAGATCAGCGCCAATGCGATGCACGTCATTCGCCATTTGGGACTGGGGGAAGCCGTGGCGGTTCAGGCGGTGCGGCCCCGGTCCTATACGTTCTGTATGGCCGATACGGGTGAAGTGGTTCAGTCCTTTGAATTGTCCGAGGCGCATGAACGCGCCCACGGGGCGCCCTATTACCATGTCCATCGCGCCGACATTCACGAATTGCTTGCCGCGCGCGTCGAAGAACTAAAACCAGGTTGTATCAAGACCAATCACCGGATCGACCATTATGAAGAAGACGGGAAATCCGTAACCGCGATATTCGATAACGGCGCGCGGGTTGCAAGCGATCTGCTAGTCGGTGCGGATGGGTTGAAGTCGGCTGTCCGCCGCCAGATGAAGGGCGCGGACAATCCCATCTACACCGGCGATCTGGCCTGGCGGGTGCTGGTGCCGGCGGCGCCGCTGCGCCAGCATTTTCCCGAAATCCGCCAGACGCTGTGGATGAGTGGCGGCGGTCACGCGGTGTCCTATTTTCTCCGCAACGGGGAATTGCTGAATTTCGTCGGGATCGTCGAAAAGGAAAAGGCATCCGAAGAATCCTGGACGCTGCGGCGGCCGTGGGAGGAATTCAAGGCGGATTTCGCCGGATGGAACCCGGCGGTACAGGCGCTGATCGATTCCGTTCCCAGGGATGAATGTTACGTGTGGGCGCTGCATATTCGCGAACCGGTTGCAGATTGGAGCACGCCTCGGGTCACGCTTTTGGGCGATGCCATTCACGCAACGTTGCCCTATCTGGCGCAGGGGGCTGCGATGGCGATGGAAGATGGCGCGGTGCTTGCCCGTGCGTTGCAGCAGGAGAACGAGCTAGCCGCTGCGCTGAATCTCTACGAGCACAACCGTCACGATCGCACGGCGCGCGTGGTGCGCGAGTCGTCAGCGAATGGCAAATTATATCATAATTGGTCACGCGAAGCGATTTTAGAGGCGTTCTCGAAGCGTGATATGGGCGCCGAACGGGCCAGCTGGCTGTTCAACTACAATCCGCTGACTGTCGAACTCGTGTGACGGAGCCGTTCTGTGACGGAAGCAGCAAAGGCCGTCGCATTCGATGTCATAGAGGCCAATGCGAATGCGATTGCGCTGACCTGCGACAATATTTTCTACTTCGGCGAACTTGGAAACCAGGAATACGAAAGCGCCGCACTGATGTGTGATGTGCTGGAGGCCGAGGGTTTCCGCGTCACCCGTGGTGTCGCCGGATTTCCGACCGGGTTCCTCGCCGAGTTTGGCCAGGGCAAACCGGTCATCGTCATCCATACCGAATACGATTCAAATCCCGACAACAGCCAGCAGGCTGGCGTACCGGAACCGCGGCCGATCGTTGAGGGGGCTCCCGGCCATTGCGAAGGTCACAATGTCAATGCGGCCGTAATGATTGGCGCAGCCGTGGCGATCAGGCGCGCAATGGCGCAATGTGCGCTCGGCGGGACCTTGCGTATAATTGGTGCGCCGGCCGAGGAACAATTGTTGTCTCGGCCATACATGGTGCGCGATGGCGTTTTCGATGATGCCGATATTGCCCTGCATCCGCACATCGGTTCGGAACTGTCCGTGACATGGGGGTTGCAGCAGTCGGCGCTTGTTTCGGCGACATTTACCTTCCTGGGCGAGACGGCGCACGCCGGCGTGGCCCCCTGGAAAGGTCGCGATGCACTCGATGCGGTGATGCTTATGGATGCGGGCCTGGCGCAATATCGCGAGCACATGCGGCCGGAATCGCGAATGCATCGTGCTGTGACGGAGGGTGGCGTCCAGCCGAATGTCGTGGCGCGGCGAGCCGCGATGTGGTGGTATTTTCGTGATCCGTCCGCTTCCGCTGCGCGCGAGCTTTTTGAACAGGCCAAGCGCTGCGCCGAAGGCGCTGCCCTGATGACGCGCACCGATTGGGAGCACAACGTACTGTCGGCGGTGTGGCCGATGCGCAGCAACCGGATTGCCGCGCAGACCGTTCAGGCCAACATCGACATGATTGGCCATCCCGCTTGGGAAACCGGAGAGCATGAACTGGCCCGCCGCCTGCAGGAGCGGGCGGGCGTTGCGGTCGAAGGGTTGCGCAATGAGACACCGCCGCCGCGCGGACAAGCCCGTCAGGCAGCTTCCGCCAACGATGGCGGTGATGTTTCCTGGATTGTGCCGACGGCGAAATTCTACTTCCCCGCCAACATCCCCAACATCGGCTTTCATCATTGGGCTGCCGGCGTAGCGCTTGCGACATCAGTTGCGCACAAAGGCGCATTGGCGGGCGCCAAGGTGCTGGCGGGATCGGCAATAGACTTTCTGGCCGACCCCAATCGGGTCGCCGAGGCGCGCCGGACGTTCAATGAGGAATTGGCGGGAGAACGTCATGTGTCGCTGCTGCCACCCGACCAGGCACCTCCAGCGGATATGAACCGCCAGACGATGGAAAGCTGGCGCGCCGCGATGCGGGAGCATTATTTGAAGGAGCGGCCTGTGTTCAATTGAGGTTATGGCAAAACTGAACTCGCATCAAAGTCCGCTGCATGCGGACTTTGATGGCTTTCAATATTTATTGAGCTGCAGCAGTGGCGCTTTGCTTGACCTGCCAGGTCCAGCCGTTGCGCCTTTCCATGGCCTTGTAATACTCGGCTTCAAAGACGTCGGCTACCGCACCGGTGACGAGTTCGTCGTTCAGCAAGGTGTCCGACCAGGCTTGCACCAGCGGGAAATCCTTGAACACGCCGGTTCGCAGGATGCCTTCGACGATGGCAAAGCGCTGGAAGAATGGTGCATAGGCGGCATCGACCAGGCAGATCTTGGCGCCGCCGAAATAGGGTCCGCCCGGTTCCTTGAAATCCGTCAATGCCTGCTCGATGCGGGCAATCCGCTTTGGCGCGTCGGCGACGGCCTTTTCCATGGCCTCGCGGGTTGGCGCGTAATTAATTGAATTCAGAGCCGATGCAAAATCGGGGATGAAATCGGTCCAGGCGCGGTGGCGGGCCCGTTGCAACGGGTCTTCCGGATGCAACCGTGGTGCAACCGTCTCATCGAGATATTCCGCGATGGCGTTGGATTCGAACAGGATACTATCATCAACCTTGAGTACCGGCACTTTTCCGTGCGGCGATATCTCCAGGAACCAATCCGGCTTGTCCTGCAGATTGATATACGTGACGTCAAATTCTATGTTTTTTGCGCGCAGGGCAATCACGGCGCGCTGTACCCAGGGTCAGGTGTATGAACTGATCAGATGATACTTGTGCGCCATGTCGGCTCACCTCGTTGTTCGATGATGCGGCGTGATGGATTATTCCGCTACTGGGAGGCTACGATAACCGGTTTCACGGCCGCTCTCAAGACTTTGCCCCTGCGATCTGGCCGCTTGCCGGACCCTGGCCAATGTTCTAGCTGTCAAAAATCGGCTGAATCTGGTTTCCGCGCCAATAGGGAGAAATCAATCGCCAATGGCGAAGCAAGGTAACAAGACCCCGCTATTGCGCGTGTTATCCTATCGCGAGTTCGCCCTGTTCGAGGGCGGACTGTTCCCGCAATACATGACGGGTTGGATCCAGCGGGTCGGTGCGGGTTGGCTTGCCTGGCAATTGACGGAATCACCAACCTGGCTTGGCATCATCGCCGCGGCGGATTTGGCGCCGATGCTTGTGCTGGCGCCGATCGCCGGTGCGGTTGCAGACCGGCTGGAACCGTTGCGATTGATCCGGCTGGCGCAGTTCCTGCTGATGGTTCAGGCCATTCTGCTTTTGGCGCTCAGCATGAGCGGCTATATGCGGATCGAATATCTGTTCGTTCTGGCTCTGTTTTCTGGCATCATCTATCCGTTTCATTCAACAGCGCGACAATCGATCATCCCCTCGACTGTGCCACGTGAAGATTTTTCCGGCGCAGTCGCCATCGATTCCGCCTGTTTTCACTCCAACCGTTTCATCGGCCCGACGCTTGCTGCTTTCATTATTCCCGCTTTTGGCGTGAACGGCGCGTTTTTCGCCCACGTATTGGGTTCTTTCCTCAGCGTCGGCGCGTTTCACATATTGCGATTGCCACCGCCCGATCGTTCCCGCCGCAGCCGCGGCAATCTTTTCGCAGATGTGAGCCAGACTTTTTCCTATGCCTGGCGGCACCAGGCGATCCGGCCGCTGCTGCTGATCTTGTTTTGCGCTTCGTTCTTTGTCAGGCCAGTGCAGGACATGCTGCCGGGATTTGCCGAGGCGGTTTTCTCGGGCGATGCTCAAACGCTCGCCTGGCTGACCTCTGCCATGGGGATAGGAGCGTTGGCCGGCGCGATGCATGTGGCGGTACGCGGCGGCACCGAAGGTCTGACGAATTTTGGCATCGTCGGGTATGTTTGCACGGCTGCCGGCGGGCTCGGTTTCGCCGCAACGCAGAATATCTGGGCCGGCATGACGTGGCTGTTCATCGCTGGCTATGGACTGAACGTGATGTCGACATGTGTGCAGGCCTTGATGCAATTGGCCGTCGACGACCACATCCGCGGCCGTGTTCTGTCGCTGTACCTGCTTATTTATCGGGGCATGCCGGCCATTGGCGCCCTGTTGATCGGCATTGCGGCGGAATATTGGGGGCTTCAACTGGCGCAAGGTATTGGCGCGGTTTTGTGTGTGATCATGCTGGCCTTCATTTGGCCAGCGCGAAAGCCAATTATCGCCATGTTGGAGACGCCGAGAGAGAGCTGAACGAAAGCAGGTCGGGGACTATTCGCCCAGTTCCCAACCCGCCGGCAGCAGCCCGGCCTTGCGCGCCTTGTTGCAATAATAGGTCCACAGCTTGGCATTGTGGAAGTCGCGCATATCCGTCCTGTTTACTTGCTCCAGTTCGTCCTCTGTGAGTGGCAAGGGCTTCTGTCCGGCTTGCAAGACCTGCAACAAGGCACGCGCATTTTCTGCAAAGTGCACCGCATCCACGAATATCGCCGGGATCGATTCCGCAACCAGGACCGATCCATGCGCACGCAAAAGGCACGCATGACGAGGGCCGAGGTCGGCGGCCAGTTGCTGTCCCTGTTCCGCGCTTTTGATGTGGCTCGGATCGGCATTGCGGCCGATCCCGTTTTGCCAGCGTATTGCGCGCGGTCGCATGGGTTTGAGTTCAACACCGTCCATCATGGTGAACCAGATCGGCATTTCCATGTGGGAATGCAAGATTGCATGGACGTCGGGCCGGGCCTTGTAGATTTCCCCGTGGATCGGAATTTCCACCGGTGGCCGCAATCCCTTGTTGTCGAGAATATTTCCGTCGAAATCGACCTTGACCAGGCGATCGGGCTGCAGATCGCTGCGCGGATCGGTGCCGGGTTGAATGAAATAGGCGTCCTCGCCTGGTACGCGCCCCGACACATGACCGGAATAGTCCAGCAGGTCCTCCATCACCAGCAGCCGCGACGCGGCCGCGATCTCCAGCTTGAGGCGCTCGTGGTCAGCATTGATATCGGTCGGCGGCATGCTTGAAGCCTCGCGTTCAGGATCCGGTTTTGACGTTGCGGAATATTGTGAAATTGACCAGTAGACCAAAAAGGGACAGCGCACATCCCAATATGATGAACGTTTCGCGAAAGGCAGCCATCCGGTCGCCGCTGTCAAGCAGGTCGAACAACAGCGTGATGCCGGAGGCGCCGGTGAGAATGCCAAGCAACCGGGCGACATTGACAAGCGAACCTGCTACACCGCGTTCGCTCGACGGCAGGATCGTCGTTGACAGATCAAGATTTCCAACCTGAAAAATGCCGAGGCCAAGACCTGTGAAATACAGGCACAGGCAGACGGGAACGATGGAAGCCGATGCTCCGCTGAGACCGGCGCCGATCAGCCCTGCGGCAATGATGGCAATACCGATGCGCACCAGCGCCAGCGATGAAATGGATCGCGACAGCCTCCCGCCGGCGTAACCGCCGGTTATCGTTCCGCACGGGTAAATGGCGATTATGACGCCCGACCACCAAAGTGAAATGTCGCCACGGGTGCTGAGCAAATAGGGTAACAACAGGAATATTACGAACAGAAAGAAATTTACCGCTACGGTAGTCACCTGGATTCCGGCAAAAATCGAATTGGCATAATGGCGCACCTGGATCACCGGCTGCACCGCGGCAATCTCCTGGCGCACAAACAGCCAGCTGAATAGCCCCCATGCGAACAGCGTCCCGAGCGGAAACAGAAAATGCGCGGAATTGCGCATCAGGCTAATCGAGGCAACGAAACTGGCCAGCATTGCCACGAGATAGAACGCCCCTTTGGAATCAAATTGCGCCGCGGCTTCCGGCGGCCGGTGTTCTAGCGGCAGCCAGATTGCCAGGACAAATGCGGTCAGTGCAATGGGTGCGCGATACCAGAACACCGATCCCCAGCTGAAATGTTCGAGCAGCAGTCCGCCGATTACCGGGCCAATTGCCAGCCCAAGGCCAAACAGCATGGTGAACAAGCCGAGCGCGTAACGTTTTTGTTCCGGTGGATACAGGAATGTCACTATTGCCGGGCCGCAAGACAGGGCCGTGCCGACCGCCAGACCCTGAAGCACGCGCATTGCCACAAGGGCCTGGTAGGTGGGAGCAAAACCGATCAAAAGGTGAATCAGTGCGCAGGCGGCCGTGCCGAGCAGGAAAACACGCTTGTGGCCGAAAAGGTCACCGAGATTGCCGAATATGATGGTGATACACGATTGCGCCAGTACATAAACGATAACAACCCATTGAATGTCAGCAATCGTCTGGTCGAAGAATTTTGTGATGACCGGGAACGCCACGTTCACCGCTGCGTCCAGCGGCCCCATCATTGAGCCAAGGCTGACAACGACGAGGCCGTAGAATGCGCGATAGCGATTGAATTCCGGCGCAGTCTGGGGTGCGGTACCGGTCATTCAAGCCGCACATTCTTGCTGAAGTCGTAGTCGGACGCGAATGCGCAATCAAACTCCCAGCCGATACGATCAGCGGTATAACCAGGCGTAGTGACTTTCTTCAGAAACGCTTGTTGATGCGCCCAGCCAGCATCAGCTTGCAGTGCGCGATAGCGCCCCGGCATGGTGTCGTTGAGCCAACCGTGCGGTGCATCGGCATAGACGTGAATTTCGTAGGATTTTTTCGATTGTTCCAGGGCATTGCGGAAGCGGCAGACATCTTCGATAGAGATGATGTGATCGGCCGCGCCGAAGGCGCCGAAAACCGGGCAATCGATTGCAGCGATGATATCTTCCAGCGTCTGTGGCTGGCGCTCGTTAATGCCCCATTCGCGCGGCGATGCTGCCCCATACCAGACGACAGCCGCGGTGATCTTGTGCTGCGCTGCATAGACCAGCGGATGACGCCCCGTTTGGCAATAGCCGGCAACCACGATCCTGTTCATGTCGGCATCGCTGTCCGTGGCTGCCAATTCCAGGGCGTTTCCGATCAGTTCAATTGATTCCGGATCGCTCATGTCGTACGGGCTATCGCCGGCATTCAGTACCTCCTGGTCCGGATGCCGGAAAAAAAAGTTGGGGCTGACCACGAAAAATCCGTCACTGGCGCAACGTTTTGCCAGGTCGAGCGTATGCTGCACCAGGCCGTAACGTTCGTGCATGATGACAATTGTGGGAAACGGTCCGCCACTCTCCGGTTTGCTGATCCGCGCGGGCATGCCGTTGGCGCAAACCGAATCCCTGGTGACAACGTTGTGACCACTCATTCGCGCCTCCTATTCGCACATCAACGCCACGGCAGCGTCCGTATCCATCACTCGTCCCATGCGCGGAAATACCCGCGTCAGAAAGAATTCATTGTTGTTGCCGCGGGCTGAATAGCAACAATCGCCAATGACGACGATGCCGTAGTCGAGGTCGCGGGCGGCAAAAACAGTTGAGGCAATGCCGACATCCGTTGAGCCTCCCGCGATGATAATCGTGTCGATGCCGCGGACACGCAATTGCAGGTCGAGATTGGTCTGATGAAATGAGTTCCAGCGATTTTTCGGGATGAAGACGTCCCCGGGCGCAGGGGCGATTTCCGGCGCGACTTCCGCTTCCTTGGATCCCTTGTAGAAACCGGGTTTGATCGGCGCCATTCCGCCGCTCATCGGCCGTAGCTCCATGTCTGTGTCCGTCAGCCGTGCAACAGTATCCGAACCGTCCGGATTGTGGGCTCCGCTGGGATAGAAAACCGTTATGCCGGCCTTGCGCGCGCCTTCCACCAGCCGCTGCATGTTGGGCAGGATGTTGCGCTCGGCAAGAAATTTGACTTTTTCAGGGTTGTCCGGATGCAGGTAGCCGTTCAGCGCATCGAACATGATCAATCCGGTGCTCCGGGACGACAATTTCTCCTCGAGGCGCGATACTCGTGCCATGCGATACTCCCTCGATAATCATGCACATGTTGGCCTATCGTTTGATAGACTGATAAACCGGCAATGGCCGTATAACAATCGGTAGTTTTCACCGGGCAGGGCAGGGACGTACCATGACTGAAGGGGCGCTTGTTGGGCGCGTCGCATTTGTAACCGGCGGCGGCGGCGAGATCGGCGGTGCGATTGCCCGCCGGTTCGCCCGGGAAGGTGCGGCCGTTTTCGTCACCGACTTGATTCCCGCCAAGGCTGACGCCGTCGCGGCTGGGATCAACGCAGCCGGAGGGGCCGCGGCGGCCATGCCTCTGGATGTTTCCGTGCCCCGGGATTGCGCAGCAGCGATTGACAAGGCCGCTGCCCAATTTGGCAAGCTGACTACACTCGTCAATGTCGCCGCGGCGGTCACACCCAATGCCAATGTTGAGGAATTGTCCCTGCAGGACTGGAACACGGCGCTTGACGTCAACCTGACAGCAAGTTTTGTCATGGCCAAATATGCCGTACCGCACATGATTGCCGCTAGTGGCGGATCGATCATCAACATTGCCTCGCAGCTTGGCCAGATTGGCGTTGCGCGCCGTCCCGCCTATTCGACCACCAAGGCGGCCTTGATCCAGCTCACCAAATGCCTGGCCGTGGACTATGCCCGCGCCGGCATTCGCGCCAATTCCATATCGCCGGGTTCGATCAACACCGAGCGCAGCACGTCGTCTTGGGGTTCGCGGGAAGAAGCACAGCGCGTACGTGGCCCGGCGCACCTGCTTGGACGATTGGGGGAAGCCGATGAAGTCGCAGCGGGAGCGGTCTTTCTTGCCAGCGATGAATCGTCTTTCATGACCGGTACGGACCTCTTGCTGGATGGCGGCTACCTGGCATTCAAGGGTGCACCGATGGAAGAGGCTCTATTTCGAAAGGAACAATCATGAGCGGTACAATGCTCAACGATCGCGTTGCCCTGATAACCGGCGGCGGCGGCGAAATCGGCGGTGCTATCGCTCGTCGCTTTGGACGCGAGGGAGCTGCGGTTCTGGTCGCCGACGTGTCGCTGGAAAAGGCGCAGGCGGTGGCGGCATCGATCGTAAGCGACGGTGGCCGCGCCAGCGCCCACCAGACCGATGTGGGCTCGCCCGAGGCTTGTTCTGCCGCGGTTGAGGCAGCGGTGGCCGGGTTTGGCAAGATGACCACGCTGGTCAATGTCGCGGTTGCCGTTACCCCCAACGAGGATGCCGTCAATCTGTCGCTTGATGATTGGAACAAGGCTTTGGCGATCAACCTGACCGCGAGTTTCCTGACTGCCAAATACGCGGTTCCGCACATGCGTGCTGCGGGTGGTGGCACGATTATCAACATCGCGTCGAATTTCGGCCAGATCGGCCAAGTCAAGCGCATCGCCTATTCGACAACCAAGGCAGCGCTGATCCAGCTGACCAAGTGTCTCGCGGTCGATTATGCCCGTGATGGTATCCGAGCCAACACGATTTCGCCGGGCGCGATCGATACCGCCCGCAGCCTGCGCAACTACGGTACGCGAGAGGAATCGCGCCGGGTGCGCGGGCCGGGTCACCTGCTGGGCCGCCTCGGCGACGTCAGCGAGATAGCGGCCGGAGCGGCATTCCTCGCCAGCGACGAATCCTCCTTCATGACCGGGACCGACCTGCTGCTCGATGGTGGTTATCTTGCCTTCAAGGGCTTTATGCCATTGCCGGAAGAGGCTAAGAATTAACCGCAAACCCGCCCGGGTACGCGTAAGATCAGCGTACGTTCAAATGGGACCCTTTGAACGCACAAGTGCTGATCGATTCCAAAGCTGACCGAATCCAAGGAGTAGAGCATCGTTATGTGCAAAAAACCGGAGCCGCTTTTTCGCACGATCCTCTAGTTCAATCTTGCTGGAGCATGGGTATGAAAGCCCAATTCCCTGTTACCATTGCGTTTGCCCTCTTGCAGGTGCCGCCGGCGCTGGCCGATCCGGTTTCCGCATTTTACAAGGGCAAGACCATTGTAATGGTAGTCAGCTCGGCCGCTGGAGGCGGGTACGATTACTTTGCCCGCACCCTGGCAAGGCACATGTTCGTCCACATTCCGGGAAAGCCTTCGATGGTGGTGCGCAACATGCCTGGCGCCGGGGGCGTCATCGCCGCCAATTTTATCGCGGGCAGCGCCGGCAAGGATGGTCTTGCAATTGCCAGCGTCCAGAACAACGTTGCCTTCGAGCCGCTGTTTGGTAACAAGCGGGCGAAATACATTCCGGCAAAACTGAACTGGATCGGGTCGCCGTCGGTGGAAACTGGTTTGCTCGTTGTGCTGGCCGGGCATCGCGTGAATACGATTCAGGATGCCATGAAAACGCGGTTGCGGGCCGGGTCGTCCGGTTACAGCTCCGCTCCCAGCCTGTACGCGCGGCTGTTGAACCGAATTCTCGGGACGAAACTCGACATCGTCATCGGCTTCCGCGGCCAGACCGGCGCATTCCAGGCCATGGAAAAGGGCGATATCGATACCTATGGCGTTACGTATTGGTCGTCGCTCGTTACCACGAAGAAGAAATGGGTTCGCAACAAGAAGGTCCGCATCTTGTTGCAATTCGGGCCGGTACGGGAGAAGGAGTTGGCCGGCGTTCCACATGCTGCCGATCTGCTCAGGAAGCCCCAGGATCGTGCCTTGTTGGAGGCGAGCTATGGTCCATTGAAAATGGGGCGCCCGTTTGTCATGGGCCCTAATGTTCCAGCCGAGCGGGTAGCAGCGATACGGAGAGCATTCATGGCGACGCTGTCCGACGCAAAATTTCTGAAGGAAGCAAAACGGCGCAAGCTGGTGATTAACCGTCCCCGCGATGGTCAGACATTGCAGCGTGAGGTAATCGATGCCTACAACGCGCCACCGGCGGTAATCGCGCAATTGCGCAGGATCGCCAATCCGCCAAAGAAATAACATGAGC
>CAZTMN010000037.1:0-33767 GCA_964615275.1 uncultured Beijerinckia sp.
TCGTCCAGCGAGGCCAGCAGATCCTCGGAATAATCTGAAATCTTGAAGAACCACTGGGTCAGCTCGCGCTGCTCTACAAGCGCACCCGACCGCCAGCCACGCCCGTCGATCACTTGTTCATTAGCCAGGACCGTCTGATCGACCGGGTCCCAATTCACTTTCGACTTCTTGCGATCCACCAGCCCGGCATCGAGAAAATCCAGGAACATCGACTGCTGGTGCTTGTAATAGGATGGATCGCAGGTTGCTATTTCCCGTGACCAATCCAGCGAAAGACCCATGGATTTGAGCTGGGTTCGCATGGCCGCGATGTTTTCATAGGTCCATTTTGCCGGATGCGACTGGTTCTGCATCGCCGCATTTTCCGCCGGCATACCGAACGCATCCCAACCCATCGGATGCAGGACATTGTATCCCCTGGCGCGCATGTAGCGGGCAATCACATCGCCCATCGCGTAATTGCGGACATGGCCCATGTGAATGCGGCCGGATGGATAGGGGAACATCTCAAGGACATAATAGGCCGGACGGCTATCCTCGTTCGCGGTTTGGAAGGTCGCCTGCTCGTCCCAAATGCGCTGCCATTTGGCTTCCGTTTCCCGCGGGTTGTACCGCTCCTGTGCCATTGATGGATGTTCCGCCTTGTTGGATATATATTTTCGAACGTACCAAGGGATTCGACATAATGACGATCCGCATTGGAATAGCCGCACAGAGCATTATTTGCCCCGAATGGTCAATAAATTTGCCGCGGCTGGACGCAAAGCTCGCCGCTTGATCCTGACTTGGGCGTCAAGACAGGTCCTGCTGACCGGGCAGGCCCGGGCCGGACAGGGAATGGAACAAGACCATTGTGTCCGGCGTCTGGCATGCAAATTGGGAAGGATGGGGTAATGACTTCCGGCGAACAGATCGCAGGCCTTCGGACTGTACTACAGGAGATTGCCGCCGCCGCCGCCGCTGCGGGCCGGCAACCGGGTTCGGTCAAGCTCACGGTCGCATCCAAAACCCAGGGCGCCGAACGCATCCGCCCCCTGCTCGAAACCGGCCATCGGATCTTCGGAGAGAACCGGGTGCAAGAAGCACAAGGCAAATGGCCGGGGCTGATTGCCGATTTCCCTGATACCGATTTGCGCATGATCGGCCCGCTGCAATCCAACAAGGCTGAAGACGCAATCAAATTGTTCAGCGTGATAGAAACGCTCGACCGGATCAGCCTCGCCCGGGCGCTGGCCAAGGGCATGGACAAGACCGGCAGGCGTGTTCGCTTGTTTCTCGAGGTCAATATTGGCGCCGAACCGCAAAAGGCCGGCATTGCCAGTGCAGACGCGGACGATTTCATCGCCAGATGCCGGCGCGAATTCGGGCTGGAAATCGAAGGGTTGATGTGCATCCCGCCGGCCGGGGAAGAGCCGTTGCCGTATTTTACCGCCCTGGCGGATATCGCCCGGCGAAATGGCGTTGCGCAGCTATCCATGGGGATGAGTGCCGATTACCGGCAGGCAATCGCTGCCGGCGCAACTTATGTCCGCGTAGGGACCGCTATTTTTGGAGCGCGCGAAACAGCCTGACCCGCCATGCGGCTCACAGAGCCTGTCATTGTTCGCGAACCTGCATGGTCTTGACCGCCAGGCCAGAGATTTTGGTCTGCCGGACCGGAACACCGGACAAGTCCAGATATTGCGCGTCACAGGTCTCAAAGGCGATATCGAGGATCGCATTGGCCTCATATTCCTTGGCCTGTGAAATCAGCGCCGCCAGCGCCTGGTCCCGGAAGGCTGCCTCATCGCCCGCCTTGCATCCGTGCCAGGTTGATCCGGCAGTGATCCTGCCAATTGTGCGAACGACTTTCGCGCCTTCCAGTTCCTGTGATGTGCTGACCTGCATTGTCTCGGTTCCTAGACTTTGAAATAAACATTCAACATCATCGCCAGAAGTTTCCCGGTGCTTAATCGCACAATACAATCCAGCTCCAGCACGGCGCTAACCCCGGCCAGCGTTAATGGATACTTTCTGATATTCGTGCAATTCGCGGGAACGCCGCTGTTCGTCAATCTGATTGCCAAACCGGACACGAAGTTGGATAGTTCCACTGCAAACGGACGTTCTTGCTCGGAGACGGCTATGGGTGGATCGGCGAACGCTGCCAAAATCACGGGACCGCATGTCTGGTCCGGTTGCACGATGATGCAGAAACGCGACTGGATCTTTCATTTCGATGCAGACGACCGGGCTGAATTGGAAGCTGCCGCCGAACATGTCCGCAAACAGGGCATTGTACTGGACGAAGCCAAAAAGGAGGACTTCCACCTCCCGCGCCTGTCCAGCATCTTGGCGAATGTCGGGGAGGAGCTCGGGTCAGGACGCGGTTTCGTACTGATGCGCGGATTGCCATCGGCGTCCTATAGCGAGGACGAACTGGCGGCGCTATTTTGGGGCCTTGGCGCCCATCTCGGCATTGGGGTGGCGCAGAGCCGGGCTGGCGACCGGCTCGGTCACGTGCGCGATATCGGCTCAAGAGACACGCGTTACTATACCCGTGGCGGCGAGCTCGAATTCCACATGGATCCGGTCGACGTAGTCGGCCTGTTCTGTCTGCAGGCCGCCAAGTCCGGCGGGCAAAGCCGCATTGTCAGCTCAATGCAGATCTACAATACGATAGCCGCCGAACGTCCCGATCTTCTCGAAAATCTCATGCGCGGATTCTATTATTCCCGGCGCGCCTATCAACCGGACTCAACCGGACGCGCTCTATACACCAACGACAGGGTGGAAGTTTTCAAATCCGGTGGCGCTGGCATGGAATGCTATTACCTGCCGGCCTCGTTTCGTGCGGCAGCGCAGGATGGTGCGCCCTTTACGGATGAGGACGCCGCGGCGTTTGCGTTGTTTGATCAGGTCTGCAACCGGCCCGAGAACTGGCTCGACATGGAATTTGTGGAAGGCGATATCCAGTTTCTCAACAACCGGACGATCCTGCACGCGCGTACCGACTATGTTGAACACGAAGATCCGGCAAAACAGCGCCACCTGCTGCGGCTGTGGCTGATGGTGCCGCAATGGCCCAAACGCGCCATGTCCATGCGCAACGACCAGGAATCGGACCTTGCCGGCGGTGGCTTTTCACGCGATGCGGCAGAATAATAGTAGTCCCGGACATCGCTAATTCCACGATGCGGAGCGCACCCAAGAACACGCAGCGCGCTATCGATAAACATTTATCCGTCAATCCGCCGCCTGGACCACACGCGAAGGTCAACTAAGACAATCGCCGTGATTACGACGACCAATACACACAGAAGCACCTTGGAAATCGTTTCCATTGTCCCTTCAATCAATAGCGCGTGAATCACGCCCCCGGCAACGGCGATAGCGACAAGAAGGGTATGACCGATACGCCAGGTTCGTGCCCGCAAGCGCCGCCGCAACACAGCCAAAAACGCCGCACCAAGAACCGCCCACATTGCGATCGCGCCCCAGGCGGAAAACGGCGTCGGTGACCGGAACAGAAGCACGTCCACAACATCCGGCGGGCTGGTGATCCAAAGTCCCCCGACATGAATTACGACAGTCAGGACAAGCGTGACGCCAAGCCAGCGATGAACGCGCCGGCCGCGAACACCTGTTAATCCCGGCAGATGTTCTCCGATCAGCAATGGTTGGACCAGAACAAGCGCCAGCGCTACGACGCCTGCAAATCCCGCGATGATATAGGGTATACGCCGCCAGGCCAGCAACGGGCTGGTTGCAGACAACACTAACGGCACGGCAATGGCTGCCACAACGCACGCCCAAATCAAAATTGCCGAAGCCCATTTGGTATTTCGTGGCGCCAAACCGCTCAGACCAGTTCAAGAACAAAGTGCGCCTGAAGACTTTTGTCTTTTGCGCTTCGCATCACGGGCCGCAGGAACACGGTCTTGAAATCACCGCTGTCGTATGCCAGGTGCCCGTGCGGCTGTCCAAAAGCGGGCACGATCTGCGGCATCTCAAGGCGAAACCTGCCTTTCGAATCCGTAAGCGTAGCGCCGTGACTTCGCCGGTCGCTTTCGTATCCTTCAGTCGTATGAGCCCAGATCTGGATTCGTTGCCCGGCGAACGGTACCCGACATCCAGAAGCCGCCGCCGCCGATACGTTCCACTATCGGCGCGCCTCGCAGGTAGTTGTTGGCGCCGCCGCGCATGGAACGGGTTGGAGCAAGCCCTTTGGCCTGCGCCGGAACCACAAGTCCAGACATCGCCGCCGCCACAGCGGAACTGCCATTGGTGAGTAATCAGCGGCGATCAAGCACTAATTTGGACATTCATATATCCTCAACCCGCCAGGCAAAAACGGCGTTCCCAACCCGGTCGGGAACACACGCTGGCATCGCAGTGCGGCATTTTGGGGGCGACGCACGCCCCCATCGCAATCATTTCAGGGCGAAACAGTAAAACAGTCCCGCGCCGCCCGATTTCGGCAAGTCTTTCTCACCGCAACCGCGCGAGCCGTGCGCCGAGTTCCACGACAGCATGCTCCAGGATTTGTTGAGACCTGCCCGGTCATGATGCCCGACAATTGCCGAACCTTTGCCGCTGCTGGTCCAATTGCGGCACGTGGTGTCACCGCCAGCCGTTGAATAGCGCCCCTGAGGATCGGAACCGGTCAGAATGTCATGCTTGTTCGGCTTGTCGCCGCGTGCGTTGACCGGTTTTCCATTCTCGTCAAGAGCGGTTTGCTTGTTGATTTTGACGCCGTCCGAATGAAGTTCATCAACAGTCTTGGCAATCAACACGCCCTTCGAATTGTACCAGGGGCCCTTGCCGATCCGGTCTCTCGCGTTGATGCCCGGGGTTATCTTGTAGGGCCGGCCCTTGCTTCGATCGATGATCATGGTCGTGCTGAGATAGGCGCGCCACGTCTTGCCGCTGACACCAGCGGCGGCTGCGAGTTTGCCGCAATGAGCATCAGCGCCGGCCAGACCGCCAAGGTCGCCGCCTTTTCCACCACCAACGCTGGTGATGAAGAAACTCATATTCTTGTCAGCCGCAGCAACGGGCATTGCAATCGCCGCAACAGCGAACCCCGCTACAAGCATAATCCGGGATATTTTCATGTTTCATCCTCCCATCGGACCGAAAGAAGCACACGGTAGGCTACCTTGTGATTATCGGCAATTTGCATTTGCGCCAACAAGCCTTGTGCGAATTGGCCTCGCCAGCACTGTTTTAACGAACCGAAGCACAACGGATACATCCAGGATCCCGAGCCCCGGCTAACCAGTTTCCGCACCTCCGAATCTTTCCGCAACGTATCTTTCGACGATTTCCTTGAACTCCGTGGCAATGCTGGCGCCGCGCAAGGTCACGCTCTTCTTGCCGTCTACAAAAACCGGGGCCGCAGGCTCTTCGCCTGTGCCAGGCAGGGAGATGCCTATATCGGCGTGCTTGGATTCCCCCGGACCATTTACGATACAACCCATGACGGCGACATTGAGCGCCTCAACGCCGGGATATTTTTCACGCCAAACCGGCATCTCCGTGCGGATAAAACTTTGTATGTCGCGCGCCAGTTCCTGAAACACCGTCGACGTTGTTCTCCCGCAGCCGGGACAGGCCGCTACCAGCGGCACAAAGGTGCGAAATCCCATCGTCTGCAGAAGTTCCTGGGCCACGGTCACTTCCTGGGTCCGGTCGCCGCCGGGCTCAGGCGTCAATGAAACGCGGATCGTATCACCAATGCCTTCCTGCAACAGGATACCCATCGCGGCGCTCGATGCGACAATGCCTTTCGAGCCCATGCCGGCTTCCGTAAGACCCAGATGCAACGCGTAATCGCTGCGCTGCGCCAGCATGCGATAAACCGCGATCAAATCCTGCACCGCCGACACCTTTGCCGAAAGGATAATCCGGTCCCTGCCAAGCCCGATCTCTTCCGCCAGCTCCGCTGACTGGATGGCCGAACGCACGAGTGCTTCCCGAGTCACCGCGCGTGCATCCATTGGCCTGGCGCTGTTTGCATTGGCATCCATCAAACCGGTCAGCAATTCCTGATCCAGCGAGCCCCAATTGGCCCCTATCCTTACCGCCTTGCCGTGCTTGATGGCCTGCTCGACTATGGCTGCAAATTGACGGTCCTTCTTTTCCCGGAAGCCGACATTGCCGGGATTGATCCGGTACTTGTCGAGCGACCGTGCGCATTCCGGATAATCCGCCAGCAGCTTGTGGCCAATGTAATGAAAGTCCCCAACGATCGGCGCGTAGATGCCGCACTTGAGCAATTCTTCCTTGATTCTCGGAACAGCCGCCGCTGCCTCGGCGCGATCGACCGTGATCCGAACAATCTCTGATCCTGCCTCCGCAAGCGCGGCACATTGATCCACCGTGCCGGCGATGTCCGCCGTGTCCGTATTGGTCATCGACTGCACTGCGACCGGGTGGCCGCCGCCAATAAGAACCGACCCTCGCCCCTCGCCCACGAGTACGGCGACGGTACGGTGGCGCTGCGAAGGCTCGGCGGCCAGCGGTTGATAATCACCAGGACCAGTATTTGGATCGTCAGGCATGGCTGGTTTCAAAATTGTTTGCAAACCGGGAACAATTTCAAGCCGCCTGGCAGGTAGCGCAGGTCCCGGTCAATTCTATGACCTGCGTGCGGCGTTTGAATGACACATCGTCGGCAAGACTATCCAAAGCTGTTCCCAGCGCCGGCGATGTTTGTTCGCTGACGCCGCCGCATTGATCGCAGATCAGAAATGCCAGGGGCTCGCCTTCGTCATGGTGATGAGCGCAGGCCATGTAGGCATTTCGGGACGACAGCCGATGCGCCAGGCTGTTTTCGACCAGATAATCCAAAACCCTGTACACCGTGATCGGCGCGGGCCGTTTGCCGCTGCGCTCCGCCATGCGATCGATCAGATCATAAGCGCCGAGCGGACGTGCTTCCTCACACAGGATATCAAGTAGCGCCTGGCGCGAAGGGGTCAGTTTCTTGCCAGCCAGGTTTGCCCCGTGTCCGGCGCAGGCGGAATGATCCGCAGGACCGGGCGGTGTGGAATTACCGTTCATCGCCAGACTATAGCCTATCCAGCGCCGGATGGCAGTCTTCCCCTGCGGATTAATCGGAAGCTTTAAAGCCCAAGCCTAAACCGTATATTATTGTGCGTTGCAAAAAACCTGCTATCGGCGTAATTCAGCACCTCGTTCTGAACGACAGGAGCCGCCGATGACACTTGAGTCCCGCAACGCGTTGATCACCGGATCCACCAGCGGCATAGGCCTGGGTTATGCAAAAGCGCTGGCCGCCGAGGGGGTCAATATCTGCCTGAATGGCTTTGGCGACGCAGGCGAAATCGAGGCTGTACGTTCGGAGATCGAAAAAACTTTTGGCGTTACGTGCATCTACAACGGCGCAGACATGACCAAACCGGCGGAAATCGCCGCCCTGGTCGCCGGCGTACAGGAAAAACTGGGCTCCCTCGACATCCTGATAAACAATGCCGGCATCCAGTTCGTTTCACCTATTGAGGATTTTCCACTCGACAAATGGGACCAGATTATCGCCATTAACATGAACTCGGCGTTTCATACGATCCGGGCTGCCGTACCCGCGATGAAAAACCGAAAATGGGGCCGGATCATCAACACCGCGTCCGCCCATTCGCTGGTCGCCTCTCCATTCAAGGCCGCCTATGTTACCGCTAAGCACGGAATAGCAGGCTTGACCAAAACCGCCGCGCTGGAACTGGCGGCATCGGGCATTACCGTCAATTGCATTTCCCCTGGCTACGTCTGGACGCCACTTGTGGAGAAGCAAATTCCAGATACGATGAAAGCGCGCAATCTTACCGAGGAGCAGGTCAAGAACGATGTCATGCTGGCGGCGCAACCGACCAAGCAATTCGTTACGATCGAACAAGTGGCGGCAACAGCAGTGTTTCTCTGTTCGGAGGCGGCCGCCAATATCACCGGAGCCAACATCTCAGTCGACGGTGGCTGGACCGCGCAATAATACAAAATGGACCTGCATCGTGCTGTCATAAACATGGGCGGACTGCAGGGACGGGCATCACAAGGCCACCATGGTGTGACAGCGCACCGCACCGGGCTCCCATTCATGTTTATGTCCGACAAGTCCAACCGATTGAACTTGTCAGGACATTAACCATGTTGCGCATACTTGTCATTGCACTCGTTGCGTCGATCGGCCTTCTGGCCGGCGGTCTTTTCGGCTTGCTGGCAGGGGCCCTGATTGCCGAGTCGGGACATTTTTCCTGCAGCGGAATCGAATGCGGAAATTTCGTCATGCGCACGAGTGTGCCTGTAGCCGCTGTGCTCGGCGCCATGCTGGGCATCGCCAAGGGCGTCGACCTGACGTCTGCGAGGCCCATGGGCAACACACGCTAAGGTCCACCGAACCGCCACACGCTTGTGTTCTTGACTTCCGCATCCTCCAGATCGCGGATCACCGGGACCCTGTAATTGGCGACGGGCTCCAGCCTGTCTTTTGCCAAATAAGCGCGGCCCGGATCGCCAATCAAAACGACAGCCTCGCGCTGATGCAAACCGTATAACCATTCGGTGCATACTCGCGCCATTTCCGGTTCGTAGGAAATATCGCCAGCCAGAACGACATCCCAATCTCCGCCCTGCTCAATACTATGTTTCCCGGTCAGATCGGCTTCCACCGGTTGCACGGACACGTGATTGACACCCGCATTCAATTCTATCGCCGCGATTGCAAAAGCATCGACATCGCTCGCATAAACCGAAGCCGCCCCCGCCATTGCAGCAGCTATACCGACGAGGCCGGACCCGGTGGCAAAATCAAGCACGCGCCTGCCCCTGACAATTTCTCGATGATCGAGAATATACCGCGCCAGCGCCTGTCCGCCCGCCCAGGCAAAGGCCCAGAACGGGGGTGGCAGACCGATCTCGCCGAGTTCGTCTTCCGTCTTGCGCCAAAGTTCGGTTGAATCGTCGGCCAGATGAAGAATTATCTCAGGTACATGTGGCGCTGCCAGCAATTGCGTATGCCCGCAGATAAACGCCTGTCGTGAGACTTTGTCGGTGTTGGTCATGTTGGTTGAAAAGATTCAATCCAGCCCAACCCATCCACGGTTGCCCCACGCGGCCGGTATTCGGCCCCTGCGAAGCCCGGCCACTCCCGCCGTGCTATTTCGGCAAAAACAGCTGGATAATTGATTTCGCAATCCTGCGGTTCATGGCGGTGTGGAACGCCGGCAAATTGAAAGTGGCCGATATGATCCCAATGCCGGCCCATCCGCCGGACAAGGTCCCCCTCCATGATCTGGATGTGATAAAAGTCGAACAGCAGTTTTACATTCGGCCGGCCGATCTGCTCCAGCAGCGGAACGATCTCATCGGAACGCGAAACGAAATAATCTTGCCGGTCCACGGCGTTGATCGGCTCGATGCATAGCGCCGTATTCATGCCGTTCGCCAAATCGCCGGCCCATTGCATGTTGGCAATGAATGTCTCAATCGCGGCGTCCCTGGCTTCCGGCGTAATGCAGCCGGACATGACGTGTATCGATCGCGCATCCAATATGCGCGCGTTTTCAAGCGCTTCTTCCATTGCCACCTTGAACTCGCTTTCACGCCCGGCCTGCGCCGCCAGACCCGCTTCACCCTGGTTGCCGGCATGGGTGTTGAGATGATTGACGCTCAACCCATGAACATCCGCACAGGTTTTGATGTCTGCGGCGCTGATCTTGTCGAACACGTATTGCACTTCCACGGCGGGAAATCCCGCTCGCGCCGCCGCTGCAATCCGCTCCAGGAATGGCAGCTCGGTAAACATGGTAGAAATGTTTGCGGAGAACTTGATCACGATTGCACCTTTTCCCGATATCACGCCATCAAAGCGGCAACCGCACGCTTACAAGTAAAAACCCGGCTCACGCGTGAGCCGGGCTTGATACTGCTAGCACTAGAGCATCATGCGAAAAAGCGGATCGGTTTTTCGCGAACAACGATGCTCTATGGCCTGGTAGCGATCAGGTTTCATGCGTCCTGTTAAAGTCTGAAAACGCTCGCCGATCAAACGAAACGGAAAACCTTACTCCGCATCTTTCGACTTGATATCCAGTATCTGGCGTCCACGATACATACCGGTCTTCAAGTCGACATGATGGGGACGGCGCAATTCACCGGAATCCTTGTCTTCCACATAGGTCGGTGCTTTCAGCGCATCCGCAGCCCGGCGATTGCCGCGCCGGTGCGGGGTCGTTTTACGTCTGGGAACTGCCATCGAAACTCTCCGAACAGAAAACCGCTCCACCATGATCCGTCACATGTTCTCAAGCGGAACATCTGGCCGGCTCGCTGGTCTGGGGCGGCAAAAAAAGCTGTTGGCGCGGCTATTACACCGGATTTTTCGGATTGGCTAGAGCGGGCGGCCAAAAAGTCGACCCAGGGTCTGGTTCAATAGCGGGCGCTAACGCCTCAAGCAGTTGAGCCACGGACCGGCGGTACGCGCACGCCGTTGGATGATGCGCGCCAACCGGCGGTGATAGCGGCTAGGCCGGTCAACTCGCCGCAGGACCGGATTGGGCAGCGCGGTGGCCATAATTGCTGCCTGTCCGCTGGTCAGCGCCGATGCCTCGCGGCGAAAATAACGTTTCGCCGCCGCATGTGCGCCAAACAAGCCGCCTTCGCCCCATTCGGCAATGTTCAGATAGACCTCGATAATGCGCCGTTTCGGCCAGACAAAATCGATTGCCAGGGCGATGGGAATCTCCAATCCCTTGCGGATAAACGACCGCTGCGGCCATAAAAACAGGTTCTTGGCCGTTTGCATGGCGATGGTCGAGGCGCCCCGGCTGGGACCGCCTTCGCTGTTCAATTGATCGTCCAGTGCATCCCAGTCTATGCCGTTATGCCGGCAAAACCGCGCATCTTCGGCGGTAATCACCGCCGCAACAAGGTGCGGCGAAATTTTTTCAAGCGGCCGCCATTCGCGCACCACGGGCCTCAGGGTTGCATAGCGAGCCAACATCAGTGTCGAAACCGGTGGCGTGTAACGCCACAGGACGATCAGCCCGGCCAGAACCATGGCCACAAGAATAGTCATGCTTATCAACCAGCCGAGCAGCGCCCGCACAACCATCGCAGTACCCATCAGGATACCGGGACCGCTCGGCGACCGCGGCGCCGGTCCGGAGCCGGACGGCTTGTTGGCTGGCGCCTCGCCTGATCCGGCTGCGCGCCGGGTCTTCCGTCTTGAACGTGACCACATTTCGCGCGCGTTTACCTTCCTGCCACCGGCCCACCCTTGACCCGGCAGAAGCGATAAGGCAAGCCGCCGGTTCCGGCAGCCAATTGTCGCCCGAACAATGAACCGCGAACGGTCCGCACCACTTGCCATGACCAAGGATTTCCAAGCCCGACTCTCCGCCAATGCAGCCGCAATCGAACAGGTCCTTTCGCAGATCCTGGAAAACTCCCCCATCGCGGGCGAAACCGCCCGTCCGGACCGGCTAATGGCGGCCATGCGCCACGGCGCTCTTGATGGCGGCAAACGCATGCGGCCCTTTCTGCTCATCGAATCCGCCACGCTGCTTGGCTATAGCGGCCCTGGCGTCCTGCAAGCAGCGTGCGCCCTCGAACTCGTTCATTGCTATTCGCTCATCCACGACGACCTGCCGGCAATGGACGACGATGACTTGCGTCGCGGCAAACCGACTGTCCATAAATTGTTCGATGAAGCAACGGCGATTCTCGCCGGGGATTCGCTGTTGAGCCTCGCATTCGCCGTGATGGCGGAGCCGGGCGTTCACTCTGATGGTTCGGTGCGAGCGGAACTTGTGCGAATGCTCGCCATTGCGGCCGGACCGGGCGGCATGGCCGGCGGACAAATGCTCGACCTTTCGGCGGAGGCCGCGAAGGTCCCGCTTCGCGAGCCGGAAATCCGCCAATTGCAGGCCATGAAGACCGGGGCATTGATCCAATTCGCTTGCGAAGCAGGAGCCGTAATCGCTGGCGCCAGCACAGATGATCGGAAGATACTTGCCGAATTTGGCGCTCGCCTCGGATTCCTGTTTCAGGTTACCGACGATATTCTCGATGCCGAAAGCGATACGCAAACGCTTGGCAAGGCAGCCGGGAAAGATGCTGCACGCAACAAGGCAACTCTCGTTACTGCGGTCGGAATTGATCGCGCCAAAGCGCTACGCGATGCTGAAGTTACCCTCGCGGTACAAGTCCTGGAATCATTCGGTGAACGCGCGCAAATTCTGCGTGACGCCTTGCGCTTTGCCTGTGAACGGCAACACTGATGCATTCCGCTATCGACGCGGTTCAGCGCGATCCTGCAGTGACGTCTTCACCAATTTGGACGGCACGCTTTTCCTGACGCTTTCCCAAATCGAGACTCAGCCAGACCCAATAGAGTGCAAATGGGACTGCTGCCGCTGCAATGACAGGACCCGCGCCGCCGGCGGCTTTGCCCAGACCGCGGAACAGCCAGCCGGCAGCAGCGTTACCACCACGCTGGACGAGCGTATCGATAAAATTCTGCGCACGATATTTATCCTGCGCTCCAACGACCGTATACAGGACGCGCATCGCAGGGCCAGACAGCCCATAGCCCATCGCACGGCTCAGCACCATGATGACGACGATAGTTGTCAGGACCGGAGCAAACGCCAGAGCAATCAACCCCAGAACGGTTAACGCCGGCACGATCGCGATAGTTCTTCCCGTCCCGAATCTTTGCATGACCTTGCCAGTCACAAAAATCTCCAGCAGGATGGTAACAATGCTGACGGCGGTTTCCATGCGCGAAAACAGCAGGACCCGCGCAGCATCGCCGGATACGGAAAGACCGACAATGCGCGCCTGTTCGATATAAAATATCATTCCAATAACATTGGCGATCAATATCCATATCGCGATGCGAAATAAATATGGAGATTTCCAGACATTGACCGCGCCCGCGAAAACGCTCGGCTTGTCCTCGCGATGCGCCATCTCGTTCATGGTTGCTTGACGCTCGGGATCGGTCATTCCGCGCAAGGCAAGCGATGCGGCCAGCGCGCACCCCAGAACCGCCGCCGACACAAGGATCAGATTGCCGATCCCAATGCGCGCCAAAAGCATTTGCACCAGTAAAGGTCCGCACAGGGCGCCAAGGGTGCCGCCCACCGATACAAATCCATAAAGCCGCTTCGCCTGCGCAGTATGCCAGATATCGGACATGAAGCTCCAGAACAGCGATACGACAAACAGGACATATACTTTCACCCATATGAAAAATGCACCGGCTAGCCAGGGATTCTGGTCAGCCTTGTCAAACAGGAGCCAGAAAATTCCGAAAACACCGATGACAAAGCCGTAGACGAGCGGAATTATGTGCGCTCGCCGAACATGAGTAACAATCCAGCCAAACACTGGAACCGCCGCCAACATCACCAGGAAAATGATCGAAAACGACAGTTGAACGAATTCTTTTCCGAGCCTGACGCTCATCGTGTCGCCGAGTGGCCGTACAACGTAGTACGAACACAGGACGCAGAAGAAAAACAGGAATGAAAATATCAGCGCCCGCCGTTCTTCACGCCGGATTCCGGCGAACCGGGACATGATGCCTTGCGCCTCGTTGCTGACAACTTCACCGCTCATTCAGCCGGCTCCGGACTTCCTGTTATGAAGCAGATTGAAGCGACGAAACGTGCTCGCATCGAAAAACAGCCCAGGCCTTTTCCTCTTCCGTATCGCGATTGTTGATTTCGGCGTGGAAGACCACTTGCGGATTATCGCCGCCTGTTACTTCATAGAGTTCGGCGCTGCCGTGGCCTTCCAGCGCTGCATCCGTGCGCCGGTTATCGGGACGCATCAGAATTATCCCGCCGAAGGTGAGAAACACGTTGCCGGTTTGCGGCAACTCCTGCGCACCACCGATATACATCGAGAACGGCGTGCCTTGGTCGGGTCCGCCGAACGACCAGACTTCCTCGAATGTCCTGGCCCTTTCGTCAAACCTGTAAGCAACCCCGCGGCTGACCAAAGTATCAAGATCTGTTTTTGGATCAGGTGGGAATGCGCCAGCTTCACCATTGTCGAACAGCAACAATGTGCCATCGGCGCGCAGGCTGGGATCGTGGGCGTGCCAGAAATAACTTGTCTTTCCCCTGGCGCGGAGCAGTTTTTCAGCCCACGGTCCGGTCCAGCAGGACGGCGTTCCCATGATCCATTTCAGCGTGCCGCTCACGCGGTCAATCTTGATGACGCAATCCTGATGGCGCAGGCACACGATAAATGAATCGTCGCTCGCATCATGTTCAAAACCGTTGGCATGGGTCCAGTCGGCGCTTTCTTCCTCCAGCTCCATCAATTGCCAGAACGGCATGTCGTGGCTGTAGGCAATGCGATTGACATCGAGGATGTCAAAGAAATCGAACTCGCGGATAATTGTCCCATCTCGCTGGAACTCGACCAGCGTATCGGCCATGTAACGTCTGCGGCCGCGCGGTCCGTAAATATCATCGGCAGACAGGGGAACGTCGTCGACATCACGATGGGTAATCGACAAGGCGGCGAGGTTTCCATTGGGCAATCCCTGGATTGCATGATGAAACAGGCGCGTGGCAAGGGGAATCGAGCCTTCCGCGAACCTGGGATTCCGCCCGGCCGTCGACCAGGACGCAACAATGTCTCCCTTGAAATCGACCTCATAGATGACGCCCTCGCTGGACAATGTCAGCAGCGTGTTGCGGGCCGTGCGCTTGACGTCGCCGATCAGCGGGCCGGGCGAGCGCCATTCCCAGGCGATCTTGCCCTCGACGTCCAGCGCCAGCAGCGCCTCGAATTCCGAATCCCTCCGGACAATGCGCATTTCCTTGCCGACCGGCACGATCATGTACCCCGGCTCACGCCGGGCGGGATCGCATATATGGATTTTGATCGGCGGAAAGCTTTCGCTGCTCATGAATGTCTCCCTGCGGAGACCATTATCGCAACCGCCCTGGCCTCAGGCCAGCCCTAATGCCGGAAATGCCGGTGGCCGGTCATTACCATCGCTAGGCCCTTTTCATCCGCCGCGGCGATAACCTCGTTGTCGCGCATCGAGCCGCCCGGTTGAATGACCGCCGTCGCCCCGGCCTCGGCCGCCGCCAGCAAGCCATCCGCAAACGGAAAGAATGCGTCCGAAGCTACAACCGAACCGATGGCTAGCGATTCCGGCAGCTCCGCCGCCTTTGCTGCCTCCGCGGCTTTCCAGGCGGCGATGCGCGAGGAATCCACCCGGCTCATCTGTCCGGCGCCAATACCGACGGTGGCGCCATCCTTCGCATATATGATCGCGTTCGACTTGACGTGCTTGCAGATGCGGAAGGCGAACTTCAAATCCGCCAGCTCCTGTTCCGAGGGCGCGCGTTTGGTGACGACTTTCAACTCCATGTCGTCAACCACAGCGTTGTCTCTCACCTGCAACAGAATGCCGCCGGCGACAGTCCGCGCGTATAGACCGGCCGCGCGCGGATCCGGCAGGCCGCCGGTAACCAGCAGGCGCAGGTTTTTCTTGGCGGCGACAATCTGCACGGCTTCCTCATCCGCATCGGGTGCGATGATGACCTCGGTAAAAATCTTGACGATCTCGTTTGCGGCGGCGGCATCCAGCTTGCGGTTCAGCGCGACAATGCCACCGAATGCAGAGACCGGATCGCAGCGCAGGGCGCTTTCATATGCATCCTTGAGCGTTGCCCCTTCGGCAACGCCGCAGGGATTGGCGTGCT
This sequence comes from uncultured Beijerinckia sp., assembly GCA_964615275.1. Classification (GTDB taxonomy): domain Bacteria; phylum Pseudomonadota; class Alphaproteobacteria; order Rhizobiales; family Beijerinckiaceae; genus Terripilifer. Next base: position 15,735 of record CAZTMN010000037.1, read on the forward strand.
TGATAATGGCAACAGCGGCAGTGCGCTCCGGATCGAATTCCGCCACGCATTCGAACGCTGCGTCGGTATCGTTGACATTGTTGTAGGACAGCGTCTTGCCCTGCAATTGCCGCGCGGTCGATACCCCGAAACGCTGTTCCGGCGTCTTGTAGAAACCGGCAGCCTGGTGCGGGTTCTCGCCGTAGCGCATCTTTTCCGCCAGCGCGCCGCCGATGGCGCGATAGTCCGGCGTCTGCTCACCGAGCTCGGAGGCAAACCAGTTGGATATTGCCGCGTCATAGGCGGCTGTGCGGGCATAGGCCTTCTGGGCAAGCCGCTTGCGCAGGTCAAGGTCGGTCGCACCATTGTTGGCGGCAAGCGCTTCCAGAACCGCGGCATAGTCGGCGGCATCCACGACAACAGCGACATCGGCATGGTTCTTCGCGGCGGCGCGGATCATCGCCGGGCCGCCGATGTCGATGTTCTCGATACAATCGTCATAGGCGGCGCCCTTGGCGATTGTAGCCTCGAACGGGTAGAGATTGACCACAAGCAGGTCGATGGCGGCAATATTGTGGGCCCGCATCGAGCCCTCGTGCTCGGCATTGCCCCGGATCGCCAGCAACCCGCCGTGAACGCCTGGATGCAGGGTCTTGACCCGCCCGTCCATCATCTCCGGAAAACCCGTGAGATCGGAGACGTCGCGCACCGGCAGGCCGGCGTCCGCTATCGCTTTCGCCGTACCGCCGGTCGAAACCAACTCGACGCCACGGCCTGCCAGCGTCCTGGCGAAATCGGCAAGGCCGGTCTTGTCGGAAACGGATATCAGGGCGCGGGTGACGGGGCGGAGTGTGTCGGACATCGGGCGGTCTCGTTTCGGCGCGGGAATCAGAATATGCGCTGCCGATAGCACGGATGCGCCGGGGAATTAAGGGTTTGGCAGCATCGGGACAGGGTTTTGCACCGCGATGCTGCGGCCCCTGGAGACGCCCCGCCACTGCAAAGCTCCCTGGACGAAGCCGTTACATTGTCGACCCTACTGTGACTTTGCATACAACAGATCATACACGTTGCAGGCGATGCCCGTCGCTTCGTAACCATCGAGGCCATTGGCCTGGGCGATGGCGAACATCTGCGAGGCCAGGCCAACGAAGGGCATTGGCACTTCCATCTCACGGGCCATGTCGAGGCCGAAGTTGACATCCTTCGGCATCCACGATTTGCGTGGCTTGTAAGCGCCGCTGACCGCCACTTCCATGATACGCCGCACGGCCTCCGAATTCTGCTGGGAGTTTTCAAGAATTTCCTTGAACGCTGCTGCACTGACGCCGCCCCTCTCCAGCCAGGCGCCAATCTCGATCAGGCTCATGTGCTGCACGGCAGCCAGCATGGCCATACCATTCTTGACCAGCTTGGCGCTACCCAGTTCCCCGACGTGCAAGACCGATTTCGCCATCGGCTCCAGGAGCGGCTTGTAATTTTCGAACAGCGCCTTGTCCCCGGACACCCACAGGGATAGCTGGCCGGCAGCCGCCACTTCTTCAACGCCGCCGGCGGACGCATCAAGCAGCGTCCAGCCCTTGCCGGACAATTCCGCATTGGCGGCAAGAATGGTCTTCTTGTCGATGGAGGAAAAATCGATCCAGACTTTCGCGCCTGACTTTGCCTCGCTCAGGCCACCCGCACCCACGCCGACGGCAGTTACGGTATCGTTGTTGGGCAACATGGAAAGGACCACGTCGCAGGATTCGGCAACCGCCCTGGCGGAGTCCTTGAACACCGCGCCCTGACTTTCCAGACCTTGCGCCTGCTGGCGGTTGAGATCGTTCACGACCAGACCGTAACCGGCCTTGATCAGGTTTGCTCCCATGCCGCTACCCATTCCACCGGTGCCAATGAATCCGATTGTTCGCATACGTCTCCCTCCCACAATTCCGAGATTGCCCGCCGCTCGCAGTTTGCATGGAAGCACACGCTCGGGAAAGCCATGTTATTTCGGATCGAGGTATCAGCGCCCGCCGGCTCAACCCGCGTTGCCCAGCGCGATCACGCCACCGGGCTGCACAACCTTGAACCTGCCTGGCCGGATTTGCTCCCGCGCCAGTGCTTTGGCGAGCAATTGCGGCGGCTCGTCGACGGGCTCATCGGTGAGCTGAAACGTTCCCCAATGATGCGCCATGGCCTCTTGCGCGCCACATTCGCGCATGATGGCGACCGCCTCATCCGGGTTGATATGGTTCTTTTTCATGAACCACCGCGGCGCATAGGCGCCTATCGGCAGGATTGCGAGCCTGAAGTCGCCATGTTTGGCGCGCGCCTTGCGGAACAATTCTCCGTCTGCGTAGGCAGTATCGGCAACGTGATAGATTTTGCCCGACGGCGTTTCAATAACGAAAGCGCACCAAAGCGCCATGCGCCGGTCAAACAGGCCCCGCGCTGACCAGTGATAGGCCGGTTCGAAGTGCACAACAACGCCACGGCCAACCTGTACTTTTTCGCCCCAGTCAAAAGTCCGTGTCTTAATACGCGGATCATGCCCCTGCATGATCGCGTCATTGGCGAGCGGAGCGAAAAATCGCGTTTTCGCGTTTCCGGCCAGTTTTGTCAGCGTCGCCAGATCCAGATGATCGTAGTGGTTGTGCGAAACCAGCACGGCGTCAATAGGCGGCAAGTCTGAAATGTCGATACCCGGCTCGTTAACCCGCGAAGGCCCGGCAAACTGGAACGGGCTCGCGCGCTTGGACCAGACCGGATCAACAAGAATATTAACCCCGTGGGTCTGAATGAGCACGCTCGCATGGCCAACATAGGAGATGCGAGTCGTATTTACGACACGCGGCGGCGGCGTGTCCTTCGGATACGGGCTTGGATAGCTTTCCGGCCATTTCGCCTTGTTGCCCGAGAGCCGCCAGCGCAGCAGATCCATCCGGTTGGTATCTACCGTGTGGCCATTGAGAAAAAAGCGCGTGCCGTCGAAGTTTTCGCTTGGCGGTCCCGAATAGTACGGATTGTTGCGGCCCCGCCAGGTGGCGTAGCCAGGGACCGCCAACACGGGCAATGTAAGAGCTGCAAGGAAACGACGCCGGTTCATTGATACACAAATGGCGCATTGGCGCGTGCAGTTCAAGCATGCGGCCGCAAACTGCCTGCGCTCAATCGCTTAAATATGCTCCAGCGCGCCATGTTCCATTTCACCGCGCTCCAGCGCGGCAAGCATAGCTTTCGCCAGTTCGCGAGCCGATTCGGCGCTGATTTCAATCGCCACGCGCTCACGCGCACCATCCTTTCGGTTTATGAAATCGATGCCCAGCGCATGATCGAGCGAAGCATGATACGGATGGTCGAAGTAGACATTTGCCGTGTCGACGCTCATCCAGCCTGCCTGGCCCTTGGCGCTCCCGGTCAATGCAACTTCTTCGACAATATAAGAACACATGGAACTGCTCCTGCTGATCGTACGCCTAGTCAACCGTCGCCGCCGGACCGATATTGCTTCCCAGGAAAGCATAAACCTTGCGCCAACCGTCATTGGCCTGCTCAACGCGATACCCGGGCCGCTCGGACGCAAAGAACCCGTGACCTGCCCCATCGTAACGATGGAATTCATAGGTCTTGCCAAGCGTCTTGAGCACTTCTTCATGCCGGTTGACCTGATCGGGGCTTGGGCGCGGATCATCATTGCCAAACAATCCAAGCAGCGGCGCGGTCAGGTTCTCGGACAGGTCAATCGGTGCGACGGGGCGTTGCGGAGTCAAATCCTTGGGATCATCAACAATAACAGCGCCGCCCCAGCAATCCACGACAGCATCCAGATTGGCGATCCGGCACCCGGCGAGGTAGGACTGACGCCCTCCGGAGCAAAAACCCATGACAGCAACCTTGCCATTGGAATGCGGCAGCGACCGCAGAAAATCCGCACAACCGGACACGTCTCCCATCACCTGGTCGTCACTGACCCCGCCTGCAGCACGAGCACGCGCGGCGCAATCGTCCGGCGTTCCCGGCTTTTCGCGAAAATACAAATGCGGCGCTATGCAGGCAAAGCCATGGTGAGCAAGTTTCCGGGCAGCTTCGGCAGTCCAATCGTCCCATCCCGGCATGTGATGAATAAGCACCACCCCACCGAAAGGTCCATTCCCCGACGGTCGAGCATAATAGGCTTCGCCCTCATCGCCGTTGTGGCCACTGAAAGAAACGATTTCCGCAGTCATAGCCAGATAGGACATAACATTTTCTCCCTGAGATTTTCGTTTGCACCCATCGTAGGTTGTACCCTGCTGCCTTGCCAAGCATTATCTGCAGACCGGCTGCACGAATACAATCAGGTTCTCCAACGATTTGGAAAATAAAAGAGCTCCGAACTCGCGTTCGAAGCTCCATCTGGTAGGGAACAGTGTCTCGGAATTCGAAACAATCAGGCTGCAGCGCCAAGCTTTTCGCTAACTCTGAACTCGCCTTCCGTCTTGGATTTGATTTCATCCAGGGTCACGCCATCGGCAAGTTCAATCAAGGTCATTCCATCCTTGCCCTTTTCATCTATTGCAAACACGCCAAGATCGGTGATGACCATATCCACGACGCCAGCGCCTGTCAGGGGTAGCGAGCAACGCTTGAGCAATTTCGGATTGTCCTTGGCAGTATGCTCCATCACCACCACAACTTTTTTGACCCCCGCAACCAGATCCATGGCGCCACCCATTCCTTTGACCATTTTTCCCGGGATCATCCAGTTCGCCAGATCGCCGTTTTGCGCCACTTCCATCGCACCGAGAATTGACAGATCGATATGGCCGCCCCGGATCATGGCAAAGGAATCTGCCGATGAAAAGAAACTCGTCGTCGGCAACTCCGTCACCGTTTGCTTGCCAGCGTTGATCAGGTCGGCATCTTCTTCACCCTCATAGGGAAAGGGGCCCATTCCAAGCATGCCGTTTTCACTCTGCAACTGCACACTGATCCCTACGGGAATATAGTTGGAAACCAGTGTCGGAATGCCGATACCGAGATTGACGTAAAATCCATCCTGCAATTCTTTTGCGGCGCGCGCCGCCATCTGATCACGTGTCCAGGGCATACTTTGTCTCCTCGAAACTTAAGACCGCGGCCGGGTGGTACGAAATTCGATCCGCTTGGGGGCGTCCGGCACGTGCACAATCCGGTCCACGTAGATACCCGGCGTGACAATGTGATCGGGGTCAAGCTCGCCGGCGGGCACCAGATGCTCAACTTCGGCTACTGTTACCGTCCCTGCAGTAGCCATCATCGGATTAAAGTTGCGCGCTGTCTTGCGATAGACGAGGTTGCCTTCCGTATCCGCTTTCCATGCATGGACAATCGACAGGTCCGCGGTCAGTGCACGCTCCATCACGTATTTATGACCATCGAATTCGCGGACATCCTTGCCCTCCGCGATGATGGTTCCGACGCCGGTCTTGGTGAAGAACGCCGGAATACCGGCCCCTCCGGCCCGGATCCGCTCAGACATCGTTCCCTGCGGCGTAAATTCAAGCTCGAGCTCTCCGGCCAGATATTGCTGGGCAAATATCTTGTTTTCACCCACGTAGGAGGAGATCATTTTTTTGATTTGCCGCGTTTCCAGCAATTTCCCCAGGCCGATGCCATCAACACCGGCATTGTTGGATATTACGGTCAGATCTTTTACACCCGCATCCTGGATAGCTTCCGCCAACACTTCGGGGATCCCGCACAAACCGAAACCGCCGGACATGATCGTCATTCCGTCCTGGAGGAGCCCCTCCATCGCCGCACGGGCGTCCGGGTATACCTTGTTCATTGCACCACCAAATTCTAGATAGGTAACTGTCGGCGTCTTCTTTAGCCTTGGCCGCCGCCAAAACCAAGTCATTTTAGGCTTCGCGCTGTATCATGGCCGCGGCCATACCGGATGAGTCGGGCACTCATGCACATAATCACATTGTATATTCGTGTGCTACGCTTGCTTGGTCCCGATAGGAAGCTGGTCGCAGCACTGATTGGGGCGAGCTTGATTATCGCTCTCGCCCAATTTGCCGAACCTGTTCTGTTTGGGAAAATTATCGACCGGCTGACGCGGAATGCCGGTCAGACCGCTCAAATCATCTGGGCCGCCGTTGCCCCGCTGGCGGGGCTTTGGATTGGATTTGGACTGTTCAATATTCTCGGGTCAGCTCTCATTGCGCTGCGCGCCGATCAATTGTCGCACCGGCGGCGCCTAGCTGTGATGAGTGACTTCTTCGAACACCTGTTGCAATTGCCCCAGGGTTATCATCATGACGCCCACACCGGCCGCCTCCTCAAGATAATGCTTGATGGATCTGCGGGTATTTCAAACGTTTGGCTGGCGTTCCTGCGTGAGAACAGTGTTTCATTGATGGCATTGTTGCTGTTGCTGCCTTCAACCTTGTTGCTGAATTGGCGGCTCGGCCTGTTGCTGATTGTCTTGGTGATCGTTTCAGCTGCCGTTATTGCCTATGTGATCAAGTCGACACACGCGCGGCAAGGTGAAGTGGAGGGTTTTCACACGCAGATTGCGGAACGGGCGGCCGATACGCTGAGTAACGTAGCGGTGGTGCAAAGTTTCACGCGAACCAGAAGTGAAACCGCCGCATTCCGCAATCTGGGCAACTCCTTCCTTGTCGCGCAAATGCCGATACTGTCCTGGTGGGCAGCAGCGGCTGTAGTAACCAGGGCCTCGGCGACCATCACTGTATTGTTGATTTTCCTTGCCGGAACCTGGTTGCACGTCCGGGGTCACAGCAGTATCGGCGACATCGTGACTTTCATTGCTCTGGCAACATTGTGCATCGGCAAGCTGGAACAAGTCATTGGCTTCACGAACTCCCTGTTCATGCTGGCCCCAAAGCTCGCGGAATTCTTTGCGGTGTTGGACACCCAGGCAACCGTCAAAAATCGTCCCGACGCCCGCGTACTGAAAACTGTACAAGGCGCGGTCGCATTCGAAAACGTCAGCTATTCACACGACGGCATCCGGGCAGCAATCCGGGAGCTGAATTTCTCGATCTCACCAGGCGAGGTTGTCGCCATCGTCGGCGAAACTGGCGCCGGCAAATCAACAATCGCTGCCGCCCTCCTTCGGGCTTTTGATCCCGATATGGGTAAAATTCGAATCGACGGTATCGATATCGCCGATATTGATTTGCACTGCTTGCGATCCCAGGTCGGAATTGTATTTCAGGAACCGCTTTTGTTTGCCCGGACACTCGAGAAGAACCTGCGTATTGGCAAACCGGACGCCAATGCGCATGAAATTCACAACGCACTTGAAGCCGCGAGTGCGTGGGATTTTGTCAAAGGACTTGAACACGGATTGCAAACCAACATTGGCGAACGCGGCAGGAATCTGTCAGGCGGCGAACGCCAGCGTCTGTCCATCGCCCGCGCCATATTGAAGAACCCTGCCATTCTGGTGCTTGATGAAGCAACAAGCGCCCTTGACGTTGCCACCGAGGCAGTCGTCCAGGGCGCGCTCAACCAGGCGATGAAAGGACGTACAACATTTATCATCGCTCACAGGTTGTCGACGATACGAAACGCCGACAAGATATTTGTAATGAAGCAGGGCCGGATAGTGGAACAGGGAAGCTATGACGATCTTGTGAGCCGCGACAGTGCGTTTGCCTCATTCGTTTCACAGAATCTGCTTTCAGATCAATAGAACGTCTGCTGAAAGTCATGCTCCGGTCACCGTATCGTTGCTCTCCTGGCTGACATCGGTCAACTTTAACACGGTCAACCGGTTTCGCGCCTTGCGCATGACCTCAAAGCGGCAGCCATGGAAAGTGAAAACCTGCCCCACATCAGGAATAGTCATCGCTTCGTGTATCACCAAACCGGCTACAGTCGTCGCCTCTTCATCCGGAAGTTCCCAGTCCATGGCGCGGTTCAAGTCACGAATAGGCACTGCGCCGTCAACGGTTATCGAGCCGTCAGTATTTTGGCGCACGCCGGGAATCGATACGTCATGTTCATCATTTATATCTCCAACGATCTCTTCTATGATATCCTCAAGTGTAATCAATCCCATCACTTCGCCATATTCGTCGACGACCAGGGCAAAATGCGTTTTCCTCAGCAGGAATGCCTGCAACTGCTCTTGGAGCGCTGTCGTATCCGGCACAAACCAGGCTTCGAGCGCAATCTCCCCGATTTTTATATCGTCAGCCCGGCCGCCAACGGCATTCAGCGCGCGCAACAAATCTTTCGAATGCAACACGCCGACAATATCCTCCGGTTCACCACGCCATAACGGAATTCGCGTATAGGGAGAGGCAAGAACTTCACGAACTATTTCACGTGCCGGCAGTTCGATATCAATCATGTGCATTTTGGTCCGGTGTACCATGACATCCGACACCACCAGTTCTTTCAAAATCAGCAGGCCACCGAGCATGTCGCGATCCGACCGCTCGACACTGCCTTCCTTGTGTAAAATATCAACTGTACTTAGGATCTCTTCATGCGCCGAAAGAACAGCCTGATTTTCCCCGATGTATACTCCGAACGGCCTGAGCGATCCGCGCACGATTACATTCACGGCGTTCGTCAAGGGGCCAAAAAACGAGACAAAAAAGGCAATCGGTTTTGCCACTGCCAGAGCAAATCGGTCTGGTGTTGAAATCGCGACGCTCTTTGGCAGGACTTCCGCAAAAACAATGACCAGCGTTGACATAATGATTGTGGCATACAAAACGCCACCGGCTCCAAACAACTCTACAAGCACGCTCGTCATGAACGCCGATGCGCCAATGTTGACGATATTGTTTCCAATAAGGATTGAACCTATCAGCCGTTCGCGAGCCTGCAGCAATCGCATGACCATGCCTGCATTGGCGTTGCCCTGATTGTTCAGCGCATTGATACCGGCTTTTGATGCGGCAGTAAGAGCTGTTTCCGACGCAGAAAAAAACGCAGAAAAAACCAAGCAGGCCAGCACGATTGCAAATGCAAGCCAGGGATTGTTGAAAATGTCGGGCATGGCTGTCAACCGGCTATTAACTCGTCGTGCAGGAATTCGGTAATCTGCTGCTCTTTAATGCGGCGCGCAATGAAGCTTTGTCCAATCCCGCGCATGAGTATGAAGGTCAGCTCTCCATTTACGATCTTCTTGTCCTGGTACATGGCGCCGAGCATGCTCTCGAGAGTGATGGGTTCTTGGGTCCGCACATCCGCAAGGTGCACTGGCAATCCGCAATCGCGCAGATGGTGCTCGATGCGAGACGCATCCTGCCCGCGCATATACCCAAGTTTAACCGAAAAGCGGGCGGCACATGCCAGTCCTATAGCGACGCCTTCTCCGTGAACAAGGATATCAGAATCATATCCGGCTAGAGCTTCGAGTGCGTGTCCGAACGTGTGCCCCAAATTAAGTAGCGCACGCTCTCCCTGCTCGGTTTCATCCCTTGCCACAATTCGGGCCTTCGCGGCACAACTCGCACGGACCGCCTCGATAAGCTCCGGCCCATGCGCGAATATTTGCGAATGGTTACTCTCAAACCAGTGAAACAATGCTTCGTCGTTGATCAAGCCATATTTTACAACCTCCGCATAACCGGCGCGAAATTCCCGATCCGGCAACGACGTAAGCGCCGAGACATCAGCGAGAACAAGGGAGGGTTGATGAAATGCTCCAATCAGGTTCTTGCCGTACTCGGAATTGATCGCCGTCTTTCCGCCGACAGACGAATCGACCTGGGCAAGCAGAGTCGTGGGAATTTGAACAAACCGCATACCCCGCCGCAAGCATGCCGCGGCAAATCCGGTAAGGTCACCGATTACGCCGCCTCCCAACGCAATGAGCAAATCCCGGCGTTCAAATCTGCCTGCAAGGATCGAATCGCAAAGTTCCGAGAACATGCCGATCGATTTGCTCCGCTCCCCCGGGGGCAGGATAAAATGTTGATGCCTGATCCCCGCGGCATCCAGACTGGCCTCAAGCGCAGCCAGATGGTGCGCCCCCGCATTTTCATCCGTAACAATTGCGCATGCGGCTTGCGGCGCAATGCGCGAGATGAAATTCGCGGCGTTGGAAATCAACTGCCGGCCGATCACCACATCGTAGCTTCGATCGGCGACATCCACATGCACGGTCTTGGTTTCTGCTCGGACTTGATCAACAGGTTCATCAAGATACCTGGAGACGGCCAGCACCATATCCTCGACTACTTTTTCGTGCGGGCCGTCTCCGGAAACAACAGTTACATCAGCCAATGCATAAACCGGATATCGCTCATCCATCAGGTCTTGCATGACTTTGTCGGGATCCGAAGCTTGCAGTAACGGGCGATTGGAACGCTTGCGTACCCTGCGCATCAATACGTCATGATCGGCTTTCAGCCAAACCGATATACCCGACCGCGCTATAGCGGACCGGGTCTGCTCATTCATGTAGGCCCCGCCACCGGTAGCCAGCACAACCTGCCGGTTTTGCAGCAACCGGTCGATCACCCTGCGTTCGCCGCTCCGGAAATAGGGTTCTCCATGCTGAGCGAAAATTTCTGGAATAGTCATCCCGGCGGCGGCTTCAATTTCCTTGTCCGCGTCTATGAATTCAAGTCCCAAACGGGCCGCCAAACGCCGTCCAACGGAACTCTTGCCCGACCCCATGATGCCGACCAGCACAATGGAACGGCCAGCCAGCTTATCTATAAATCCGGGATCGGGCATACAGGACAGACACCTTTGGCGCGCTGCCAGATCGGGACAGCTACGGAATTGAATTCAAGAGATCGACAGCCGGATCAGGCTGACAACAAATGGAAACCGGAACCGAAACCATTGCAAAACTGAATTTATCGCATTTATGGCACAAGACAAAACGGAGAGATGCAACTACCTGAAAATCCCCGATACGCTGGCATTCGATGGTTGCTACCCAGGCCAATATGTTTATTCTGCGATCCGGTTGTAGAGTATGCACTCTCGGAAAATCGCCCGTCGAATTGGACAGGACAAATTGTGATTCTGGATCCTTGCGAAGCGGGAAGATATCACCGGATACCATGTCTGTTTGGCGTCCCAGTCCAGAGCCAGAGCTGACCCATGCCGAGCCTTTTGCGCTTTCTCGTCATCGTTGGAATACTGGCAGGCCTTGCCTGGGGCGGAATGCAGACATTGGTCACATTTGTTGAGCCGCAACAGCGGGAGATGACCCAAACATTGCCCGCATCCAAATTGAACAAGTAAATGCGCGCCGGCTGCATTCGGTTAACAAGAGCCACATGCAATTTGAGTGGAAAGGCCGATGTCTGACCACTCCTTTGAGCAATTGAAAGACCTGTTTTTGGAAATGCTCGCGGCGGAACGTGGCGCTGCCCAAAACACGATCGAGGCCTACAAGCGGGACCTGGAGGATTATGACGCTTTCCTATCTGCCCGCGGAATCGGCGCGAGCTCGGCCCGCGCCGCGGATATCAGGTCTTACCTAGCCGAATTAGGGCGCCGGGGAGACAAACAGTCCACAATGGCCCGTCGCCTGTCATCGGTCCGGCAGTTTCACAAGTTCCTTTATGCCGAACGCTTCCGCTCTGACGATCCGACCATGACCGTCGAAGCGCCCAGGCGCGGCAGAACCCTGCCCAAGGTTCTAAGTGTGGCTGAGGTGGACAGGCTATTGCGGACCGGACATTCCCTGGCCCAGGCCGCTGATGTTGATGCCAGGCTGCGCTTGCGTGCAAGCCGAACAATTTGCCTGCTGGAAACACTTTACGCGTCAGGTCTTCGCGTAAGCGAATTGGTGTCGTTGCCCGCGTCACTGGCCCGTTCGCAAGAGCCGCTCTTTGCGGTCCGTGGAAAAGGTGGACGGGAACGATTGGCGCCGATGTCGAAATCGGCCCGCAACGCGCTCTCGCGGTACCGGCAATTGTTGGCGCTCGAATGTCCGGAAGCCTCTGAAAGCCCCTGGCTGTTCCCGGCTGACGGTGATTCCGGCCACCTGGCAAGACAAGTATTTGCCCGCGATCTCAAGCACTTGTCTAGCGCAGCAGGTATAGACGCAAGGCGGGTGAGTCCCCATGTCCTGCGCCACGCTTTCGCCAGTCACCTGCTTCAGAACGGTGCGGATTTACGAATCGTGCAGGAGTTGCTTGGACATGCAGATATTGCGACGACACAAATTTATACGCACGTCCTTGACGAGCGCGTCAAATCCATGGTCCGCGACCTCCACCCGCTGGCGCAGGGTTGACGCCGCCGGCATGCCAACCTGTCTCAACGCTCTTGACCGGCCTGGGCCGTGCAAGCGCCAAGAAATTCCGCTATAGGAACTTTCGCGGAAAGCTCCGCAGGCAAATTGAATCCTGCGGCGCCGGTCGAACCTGCCCGGACCAATTTCGATCTCCGCTCAGCAGAGCCCCTGCTATCCTGAAACCGCTCGATTTGTGACCAAATTTGGCTCTTACTTGGTGAACTAATGCGTGCCTATCTGGATTTCGAGAAACCAGTCGCTGAACTGGAAGCCAAGATCGCCGAGCTGAACACTGTCGCAGGTGACGAGGAAAACTCGGTCAGAATCGACGAAGAGCTCAAGCTGCTCGAAGCCAAGGGCGCTAAAGCGCTGGCTGAACTATATGCAAGCCTTACGCCCTGGCAAAAAACGCAGGTCGCCCGGCATCAGGATCGGCCGCATTTCCACGACTACGTAGACGCATTGATTCAGGACTTTACGCCGCTCGCGGGGGACCGCAAATTTTCCGAAGATGAGGCAATAGTTGGCGGTTTTGGCAGGTTCCGTGGCGAGTCCGTCTGTATAATCGGCCATGAAAAAGGCTCGGATACGGAAAGCCGGTTGCGGCACAATTTCGGCATGGCTCGACCGGAGGGCTATCGGAAAGCGGTCAGATTGATGGAAATGGCCAACCATTTCGGCATTCCAGTTATTTCACTGGTCGATACGGCCGGTGCTTTCCCCGGAGTCGACGCCGAGGAGCGAGGGCAGGCCGAGGCGATAGCCAGATCGATTGAAACCTGCCTCAGCCTTGAGGTAGCCAACGTATCAGTGATCGTCGGTGAAGGAGGCTCTGGCGGCGCGATAGCGTTGGCAACCGCCAACAAGGTACTGATGCTCGAGCATTCCGTTTATACCGTCGCTTCGCCCGAAGCTGCGGCTTCGATCCTGTGGCGTGACAGTGGCAAACGCCAGGATGCAGCGACCATGATGAAGATCACAGCGCAGGACCTGCAGAACTTCAATATTATCGACGAAATTATTGACGAGCCGGTCGGTGGCGCTCACAGAAACCCCGGCAAGACAATTGCCGATACTGGCGAATCCATAAATAATTCTCTGAAATCATTGAGTAATATGGACGGGCCGAGCCTTCGAAATGCGCGCGCCGAAAAATTCCTGGCACTGGGACGGGTGTAAACGCGCACTCGCCTTTTTAATGGATCGTTCACTCTGGTAACGGGTTCGGGCATTCTGCGGTAGCATGTTATCAATTTTATTGGCCGATAACGAATGTTTGACGCAGTTTTGCCGGAATATATCGGTTTAGAAGTGCGCGGACAGGGGATTTGGGGTAAAGCAGCTAGTTGTCGCACATCCAGGAGATTGCAGGCGCACCGGTTTGATGGGGCTCGAGGGCTCCAGAGTGCTTGACCATACAATTTGTCACGGCTGATTTAGGGGATAGGTGGATCCTTGCTCGGTAACAAGAACGCAGGCGATACGGAAAGATTCAAGCTTCGCGCGGTCGTTGTGGTAGGCTTGGCGGCTATTGTCGTCGCCGGCTGCCAGGACGATTCCGGCGGTTTGGGAAATGCTCGCGCATACCAACCGATTCCCGAACCAACACTGGCGCTAATGGATAAGATGGGCACGACGAAATACTCGCCTGTCCTGATCCGTGCATTCAAGAAGGAAGCCGAACTCGAAGTCTGGAAGATGAAGGCGGACGGCACCTATGGGTTGTTAAAGACCTATCCCATGTGCCGCTGGTCCGGACAATTGGGTCCCAAGCGCCGTGAAGGCGATCGCCAGGTTCCCGAAGGCTTTTATTATATCACACCAAATAAGATGAACCCGCAGTCATCTTATTATTTGTCATTCAACATTGGCTACCCGAACGCTTATGACCGGGCGCACGGGCGCACCGGCAGCCACATCATGGTTCACGGCGCTTGCTCGTCCCGTGGCTGCTTTTCCATGACCGACGGCCAGATATCCGAAATATACGCCGTTGTTCGTGAGGCCTTTGCCGGTGGGCAAAAGCGAATTCAGTTGCAGTCACTCCCATTCCGAATGACGCCCACCAATCTGGCGAAACACCGGCTGGATCGAAACATCAAGTTCTGGAAAAAGCTTAAAGAGGGTTCGGACACATTCGAAATTGCCAAGCGGGAACCGGATATTCTCGTGTGTAATCGACAATATGTCTTCAACGCGACGCCTACCGACGCAGCGGCAAGAATAAATCCGCGTGGTTATTGTCCATCGCTGACGCGCAATGAAAACCTGATTGCGGCAGTGAAGCAAAAAGAAACCCTTGATGCGCAAAAAATTGCTGCGCTGGTTTCCAAGGGAGTCAATCCCATCAAGTTGGTATACGCAGACGGCGGGCAGCACCGTGCTTTCGCCCATGTAACCAGGGTGAGCCGCCCGTCTGCACTCGCCCGCGGGCCGGAGGAAATTCCCCTCGACAGCCGCGGTCGACCCATCAAAGTCAAACGCAAGCCGTCCAAAAAGACCCGCCTGGCAAAAGCCGATTCATCGAAGTCTGCCGAACGCGCCAACGCGGGTAAGAGCAACGCGCTCGCAAATGTCACTGCTTTTTCTGCGACTCCGGCTCAGCCTGGCAAGTCAGCATCTAAGAAACCATTGTTGCGCCGCTGGTTTGGCAATCTCCTGGGCGGCGAAAGCAAAGCAGCAAAATCCGCCACATCCGAGAGGCCCGCGGCGCGAGCCGGCGACAACAAGCGAGCCGCTCCGACCAGCGGAAAATCAAAAAAGGTCTCAAGCCCTCGACGGCGGCGTAATTCGAACGACAAGCGTGCTTCCGCTGGTTCCGACTTGATCAGGGGCGCCCATATCCGGTTTCCGACCGGCTTGACTGCCTACGCGCCGGTTCGGTGAAGTAGGACCGCGAAACGGCAATATTCCCTGCCTCCTGGCAATGCCGGGATCCAATCTTTGCCTATTCCTGATTATGGATCAGCTCTCTTGGGCTGTTTCTACGCCAGCCTGCTCAAAACAGGACGCCAATTCGCCTGACTGGAACATTTCGCGGATGATATCGCAGCCGCCCACAAACTCGCCTTTGATATAGAGCTGCGGGATTGTCGGCCAGCTCGCGTATTCTTTGATTCCTTCGCGAACTTCATCATTTTCCAGCACATTGACGCCTTTGAACGGCACGCCCAAATAATCGAGGATTTGTACAACCTGTCCAGAAAACCCGCACTGCGGGAACTGGGGCGTTCCCTTCATGAACAGAACTACATTCTCGGACTTCACCGCGGCATCGATCTGCTCGAGTATCGTAGACATATTGAGTTCCTTATTTTGCGCAAATACCTACCGGACCACCCAGGATACACAAGCGCCATCACAGTACCGGTCAAAAGCCAATTTCACCATCAAACTAATCAGGCGCAGACGTCTGCAACGCCAGGGCATGGAGCTGGCCACCCATCTGCCCTTGCAACGCCGAATAAACCATTTGGTGCTGCTGGACACGGGTTTTTCCACGAAAGCTCTCGGAAATGACTGTGGCTGCGTAGTGATCTCCATCCCCGGCGAGATCCCGAATCTCAACACTGGCGTCCGGTAGCGCCGATTTGATCATCCGTTCAATTTCAGCTGCTTCCATTGCCATATGCATGCTCCAGAACGCGCAGTTAAACCGGTGCCCGCTTTTTTGCGCGATGCTCTAATCATGAGCTGCCATAAACCCGGGTAACCAAGCTTCATGGGCCCGCCGCAACTCTTCCATAAGTATGGGATTTGCCGAACCAAATATCAATGATGGACCACCGGTTTCACCGATCACAGCTATCGGTATCCCGGATTCCGAAGCATCCCGCAGTAAATCCGATTCCGCGGTTTTTGGTACGGTCAGCAGGTAGCGTGCCTGATCCTCACCAAACAACCATTGATGAGATGCGCCAGTCGATATCGCCGCTTCCGGCAGTACGATCCTCGCACCCACACCGCCTAGAATCGCCATCTCCGCAAGCGCCACGGCTATCCCGCCATCGGAAACATCGTGGACAGCCGTCACCCGTCGCGCCGCAATCAGCCCACGGACAAAATTCCCATTAATTTTCTCAGCATCCAGATTCACCGGGGGAGGAGCACCGGCTTCCTCGCCATGAATATGCATCAGCCAGGCGGACTGGCCCAGCCAGCCCAGGGTTTCACCCACAACCACTATGGCCTCACCCGCGCTTTTGAACGCGGGCGTCATGGCCAGCGCAACATCGCCGACAAGCCCCACGCCCCCGATCGAAGGCGTCGGCAGTATCCCCCGCCCCTGAGTCTCGTTGTAGAGCGACACATTTCCGGACACGATGGGAAATTCAAGCGCTGCAGCCGCGACACCGATACCGCCGATACACTCGGCAAATTGCGCCATGATCTCCGGCTTTTCCGGATTGCCAAAATTCAGATTATCCGTAATGGCGAGGGGCTGGGCGCCTGTTGCAGTTAAATTGCGCCAGGCTTCTGCCACCGCTTGCTTGCCACCCTCAAACGGATCGGCCTCACAATATCTCTGGGTCACGTCGGTGGTAAGGGCAAGGCCCTTGGGACCATCGCCAACCCGCACAACCGCGGCATCGCCACCCGGCTGCTGAACCGTATTACCCTGGATCAAATAATCGTACTGCTCCCAAACCCATCGTTTCGAACACAAATCCGGAGATTCCAGCAGAGCCAGCAATGCCTGATCGTCAGTGATACTTGGCGGGTACTTCGATGCATCCAACGGTTGCGGCTTGGGTTGTGGTGCTTGCGGACGATCATAAATTGGCGCCTGATCTCCCAATTCCTTGATAGGCAGATCGGCCTTGATCTCTCCCTGGTGCCTGACGACGAAACGCAGCGAATCCGTCGTCTGGCCTATCACTGCAAAATCCAGCCCCCACTTGGTGAATATCGCCTCAGCAACGGCTTCCTTCTCAGGGCGCAAAACCATGAGCATTCGCTCCTGGCTCTCCGAGAGCATCATCTCATATGCGCTCATGCCCGTTTCGCGGCATGGCACTTTATCAAGATCAAGCTCAATACCCAGGTCGCCCTTCGCTCCCATTTCGACCGCCGACGAGGTTAGCCCGGCAGCTCCCATGTCCTGGATCGCAACAACACACCCCTCGGCCATGATTTCAAGGCACGCTTCAAGCAGCAGCTTTTCCGCAAATGGATCGCCCACCTGCACCGTTGGACGTTTTTCGTCCGCATCCGCCTCGAACGAGGCCGAAGCCATCGTTGCCCCGTGAATACCGTCACGGCCCGTCTTGGAACCAAGATACACTATGGGCCGGCCGACCCCGCTGGCCTTGGCGTAGAAAATCTCATCGGTCCTGGCCACGCCGACAGCCATGGCATTGACAAGAATATTGCCATCGTAACGGGTATGAAAATTTACCGACCCGCCAACCGTCGGAACGCCAAAGGAATTTCCATATCCCCCGATGCCCGCAACAACCCCGGCAACCAGATGTCGCGTTTTCGGATGATCGGGGGCGCCGAACC
Source organism: uncultured Beijerinckia sp. (assembly GCA_964615275.1). GTDB lineage: Bacteria > Pseudomonadota > Alphaproteobacteria > Rhizobiales > Beijerinckiaceae > Terripilifer. Next base: position 33,421 of record CAZTMN010000037.1, read on the forward strand.
GCAGCAAATTGAGGCAGGCGACAGGCCGGGCGCCCATTGTGAATACGTCGCGCAATATCCCGCCAACTCCGGTTGCAGCGCCCTGATAGGGTTCGATGAATGACGGATGATTGTGGCTTTCCATCTTGAATACGCAAGCATCGCCATCGCCGATATCTATGACGCCTGCGTTCTCCCCGGGCCCCTGTATCACCCACGGCGCCTTGGTCGGCAGCCCCCTGAGATGGAGGCGGGAAGACTTGTACGAGCAATGCTCATTCCACATCGCCGAAAAAATGCCGAGTTCGGTAAATGTCGGCGTGCGGCATATCAGTTCCAGAATCCGATCATATTCGTCAGGCTTGAGG
>CAZTMN010000038.1:0-33347 GCA_964615275.1 uncultured Beijerinckia sp.
CCGCCATCGTGAACGCAGCCGGACCCTGGGTGGATATCGTCTCCGGAGCGATTGAAGATGCACGCCACAGCCCGCGCGTCCGTCTTGTCCAGGGCGCGCACATCGTGGTTCGAAAATTGTTCGATCACGACCGGGCCTATATCCTGCAGAACACCGATGGCCGGATCGTGTTCGCCATCCCCTATCAAGGCGAATTTACCCTGATCGGTACAACCGACACGGATTTTGCATCCGATCCCATCGGCGCAAGAGCCAAGGATACCGAAATCGATTACCTGCTGGCGTGTGTAAACCGTTATTTCCGCAGGCCATCCACGCGCGCGGATGTGGTTTGGACATTTGCAGGTGTCAGGGCGCTTGCCGGGACCGGCGAGGGAAATGCGCAGGCAGCGAGCCGGGAGTATGAACTCGCGCTCGAAATCTGTGATGGCGCGCCGGTGTTGACGGTATTGGGCGGGAAAATAACCAGTTACCGCACCCTGGCGGAGGCCGTCATGAAACGGCTCGGTGCGGTTTTCCCAGATGATGAACGGCTCCCGAGCCCGTCCTGGACCGGAACGGCACCGCTGCCCGGGGGTAAATCCCTATCGGCGGCCGTGAAAGACGCCGCGGCCAGCATGCTGGATCGCCATGATTGGCTGACGCCGCAGATACTTGATCGCTGGGTTGCAGCTTACGGTACAGATTTTGCGCAGGTTTGCGCCTGTTTCGAACAAGAGGGCGGGCCGGGGCGATATTTCGGCGCTGGCCTGTACGAAGCAGAGGTGCGCTGGTTGATGCGCAATGAATGGGCCGAAACGGCCGACGACATTGCATGGCGCCGGAGCAAGCTGGGACTTTTTCTGCAGCCGGCTGAATTTGCCGCGCTGGACGACTGGATGGCGCAGGCCCGTTGAAAGGGTCACTGGTCGACAACGCGATACCGCCCTCTGGTCACTTTCGTTCCTGTCCATTATGAATGGGCGCAACATCTGGTGCCGCCACGGGACGATAGGAAAAATCATGACCGAAGCTTTTTTGTGTGCAGGAACGCGAACGCCGGTAGGCCGCTACGCCGGCTCGCTTTCAGCTGTCCGGCCCGACGACATGTTGGCAGGGGCGATCAAGGCGTTGCTCGAAAAAGTTCCCGATCTTCCCGCCGAGGCGATCGATGATGTGTTCACCGGCTGCGCCAACCAGTCAGGTGAAGACAATCGGAACGTTGCCCGGATGGGCCTGCTGCTGGCCGGTCTCCCGCACGATATCCCCGGCGTTACGATCAACCGCCTGTGCGGTTCGGGGCTGGACGCCCTGGGGACTGCAGCGCGCGCCATCCGCACCGGAGAAATCGACGTCGCGATAGCCAGCGGTGTGGAAAGCATGTCACGCGCACCGTTCGTGATGGGAAAGGCCGGAGGCGCTTTTGCACGCGACGCGAAATTGTATGACACAACCCTTGGGTGGCGTTTCGTCAACCCCCGGATGGAGGAGCAATACGGCGTTGACGCCATGGGCGAGACGGCTGAAAATCTTGCCGAGGAGCGGCAAATTGCGCGCGACGATCAGGATGCATTTGCGCTTCGGTCCCAGATCCGGGCCGCAAAGGCGATAGCCTCGGGCCGATTGGCGAAGGAGATCGGTTCCGTCGAACTCAAGGACCGCAAGGGCAATGTCACAATTGTCGACACGGACGAACATCCACGTGAAACAACGCTCGAAAAGCTGGGCCAATTGAAGCCCATCTTCCGCAAGGGCGGATCGGTAACCGCCGGAAATGCCTCGGGCCTGAACGATGGCGCGGCTGCGGTGCTGGTCGCATCCGGCGAAGCGGTGGAAAAATACGCTCTGAGTCCGATAGCCCGCATCACCGGGCAGGCGACCGCAGGCGTTCCGCCGCGCACGATGGGTTACGGCCCCGTACCGGCGACACAGAAATTGATGCAGCGACAGGGACTGAAAATTTCCGATTTTGATGTCGTCGAAATCAATGAAGCCTTTGCGGCACAGGTGCTCGCGTGTACGCGCGGGCTTGGACTGGCTGATGATGCCGAGCACGTTAATCCGAACGGCGGCGCAATTGCCATTGGTCATCCGCTCGGCATGTCAGGGGTGCGTATTGCCTATTCCGCGGCGCTGGAAATGAACGAGCGCAAGGCAAAACGCGCCCTGGCGACCATGTGCATCGGCGTTGGGCAGGGCATTGCATTGTCCATGGAAGCGGTCGCCTAGGCGCGGCCCGGAACAACACGGGAGACGTGACGATGAAGGTCGCCCTCATTCAGATGAATTCGGTCAGCGACAAGGCGGCCAACCTTGCCCAGGCGCGCGAGCTTATCGAACGCGCCGTCGCCGAGGAAAATCCGGACTGGATCAGTCTGCCGGAGGTTTTTGACTTCATGGGCGGCTCGAAGAAGGACAAGATGGCCGCTGCCGAGGAGATTCCAGGCGGGCTCGCCTATACGATGATGCAGGAACTGGCTGCCAAACATGGAGTTTACATCCACGGTGGCTCGATCCTGGAAAAAATCGAGGGTGAAGATCGGGTAGGCAATACGACCGTTGCCTTTGATCGCTCCGGCAAGGAACTGGCGCGTTACCGCAAAATCCACATGTTCGACATAACGACGCCGGACGGTCAGGAATACAAGGAAAGCAAGGCTTACAAGCCTGGCGATGCGGTGGTTACCTACGATTGCGACGGCGTCACCGTCGGTTGCTCGATTTGTTATGACGTACGCTTTTCGGACCTGTTTGCGGCGCTTGCGGACAAGGGTGCGGAAATGATCGCCCTGCCTGCCGCATTTACGCTGCAGACTGGCAAGGATCACTGGGAAGTATTGTGCCGCGCGCGAGCGATCGAAACCGAAACCTATTTCTGCGCGGCGGGCCAGACAGGAACCCATACGCAGGGCAATGAAGTACGCGCCACCTACGGCCATTCACTGGTGGCCGATCCGTGGGGCCACGTTGTCGCAAAAGCGTCAGATGGGCCCGGTTATGTTGCTGCGCGAATTGATCCGGCAATTGTCCGCAAAGTGCGCGCAATGATTCCGGTCGCCCAGCACAAGGTCAAACTTACATGATTTCCAGCAAGCCTGCCTCTCCGCTGGCGTCGGTCGATCTGGGTCGGCTGGTATCGCCCGAGGCTGGCCGTTCCGCGGAAATGGAGGCTGTGTGGAAATATATTCAGGACGAGGACAGCAAACTCCCTGACCAGAGCGCCATGAACCTGGTTGAAAAGCGGAAAATCGCGGCCCTGCGTAACTTGCGCTGGAACAACTGCGAGCCGGCGGTTGAATCTGTCGAGCGCCTGTCGTTGCCAGGATTTTCTGGTGCGGCTGACGTTGTTTGCGATCTCGTTGTTCCCGGGAACGTCCGGCCCGGTTGCGTCGTCTACATGCACGGCGGCGGCTGGGTGAACGGATCGATAGAGTCCTGCAACCGCATAGCCAGGACACTGGCCAATGCCTTGAGCCTGCGCGTTCTCAACGTCGACTACCGGCTTGCGCCCGAGCATCCGTTTCCAGCCGGCCTGCACGATTGTATCGCCGCCTGGCGCTGGGCGGTGCAGGAAGGCGGAAAGTCCGCTGGATTTAGCGGCCCCCTGGCGATTTCCGGCGACAGCGCCGGCGCAAATCTTGCGGTGGCGGTTCTGCTGCATGAATTGCGGGCTCGCAGGCGGGCGGCAGATTGCGGCTTGTTGTTTTACGGCGTCTACGATTGCGATTTCGAAACCCCCTCCTACCAGCGGTTTGGTTCAGGCTTTGGATTGATGCGGGCCGGAATGGAAAAGTTTCTGGATTTGTACGCGCCGGGTGGTGATGGTCCCGATGCGTTGCGCTACGACCCGCTTGTCAGCCCCGCACGCGCGCCGGAAGCTCTGGTTGCGCGACTGCCACCGCTTTACCTTGCCGCTGCCGGCCTCGATCCGCTTGTGTGCGACAGTTACAATTTCGCCTGTCGCCTGGAAGAGTCAGGCGTACCGTACGGTCTGACCGTGCACGAGGGCGTGCATCATGGTTTCATGCAAATTACCGAACGCTTGAGCGAAGCGCGCCGGGCTTATGAATTGGCGGCGGATTTTTTCGATAACGTCACCGCGTAGTTTCCGCGCAGTTTCCAAGCAGTTTCATTGCATCGGATTTACCAAGAACACACCAAACGGCCGGAGTCGGTAACCAATGTGCGCGATCGCACATGCACTGGCCCCGAAATGTGCGATAAGGCACTATATCGCGTTTTCGCGTGGAGCAGCCCCGTTTTCCCGGGAAGAATACGCGTCAGATCAAGAATGTCGAGCCGTGAAACGATTCCATTATATCGTGAACGGCTCTAGCCGAGGCCGGCGCCGCAGTTTGTAAATCCGGCGCCACCACGCCGTAGAAGAGCCAGGGCCGTTCAACATCCCCGTAGGGCTGAACGGCGGTACCCGGAAGGCGTGCCAACGCCTTTCAATGCCCGGGATCGTGTCCGGCTGCGGATACGAGCGTCCCCGGGCGCAATTTCGAGGTGTCAGCATGATCGCCCGACCCGGAAACTTGTCCGCAACCTTTGCCTTGCTCGCGGCCGGAATGGCCTTATCGTCCGGTACTGCGCTTGCCCAGAAGGCTATCGGTGGAACGGTCGTTGTGCAAAACGACGTCCGCAGTCAGCATGTCGGCAAACGCCAGTTTCTGAGGCTGCGCAAGGGAGCCCACGTGTTCCAGGATGATCTGGTGCGCACGCGCAAGAACAGCCTGACCAAGATTGTTTTTCTGGACAAGACGAACATGTCAGTCGGGCCCGAGAGCGAGGCGAAGCTCGACCGGTTCGTTTACAACGGCGATGGCACGGCCAAGGACGTTGTCATTAACGCCACCAAGGGCGCGTTCCGGTTTTTCTCCGGGAAGTCCGAAAGCAAGGCCTACAGGGTAATCACTCCGCGGGCCGTGATCGGCGTACGTGGCACAACCTACGACGTGCGCATAACGAACCAGGAGACGTTGGTGGTATTGCAGGCCGGCGAGGTCAATGTCTGCGTCCGCAACACCGCCAATTGCCGGATCATGAACCAGCCCGGTCAGAGCCTGACGGTCAATGACAACGGCATTACCGATCCGGCGCCACCGGCTAACAAGCCCTGGGATTTCGCATCGAATTGTACGGGCGGCGCCAGCGTGTTGTGCGCACAAACGACTCAATTTGCGCTGGCGCCCGCGCCCAAGCGGGCAGTTGCCCCTGCTCGCGTCAAGCCAAAACCCAAACCGCGGGCGAGGCCGAAGCGGCGCGCGCGCCGGGACAACCGGCGAATTCGGCCACAGCGCCGTATCGTGCGCCGGCCGCGTGGCGAATATATTCGTGAGCCGATTTACGATCCGCCACCTCGCCGCGGGATCGTAATTGAAGAGCCGGTTTACGTGCCGCCGCCGCGTTGCTACCCGGGTAGCAGGCACCCGCGCTGCCGCACGGTCCGCCCTCGCCCGCGTCCCTGTTATGGCGTCTGGCGCCGCGGCCGCTGTATCCCGCGTCCCATCGTCCGTCCGCGCCCGTGTTACGGCGTATGGCGTCACGGGCGTTGTGTCAGCAAGCCGATCGTGCGCCCGCGTCCAAAACCGTGCCGCTACAGCCGTGGCGGTTGCCGCACGCGTCCCATTTACGGGCCGAGGCCACCTGTACACGGGCGTCCGGTTTACCGACCGCGTCCGCGTCCCATTTACCGGCCAAGGCCACCCGTGCATGGGCGTCCCGTTTATCGTCCGCGCCGCCCGTCCTATCGTGGCCCCGGTCGCATCGACCGGCGCATCATCCGCCAACGTGGCGCGCGCGACCGCTACAATTCAAGGCGCATCCGGTAACAGATCAGGCTTCCCGCAGCTCGTTAGCGGGAAGCCAGAATACCTCGCCGCTGCTTTCCTCGGTGTCGAGCCACAAGAAGCGTAACTGAGGATATTCGGCGTCCAGTATTTCCCTGCCGGTACCGATTTCACACAAAAGACCTCCGCTCTCATTCAAGTGTGCGGGGGCTTCTTTCAGTATCCGACGCACGAAGTCCAGGCCGTCCTCGCCGCCGGCCAGCGCCAAAACTGGCTCATGCCGATATTCCGGCGGCAGCGCTGCCATGGCTTCGGCATCGACGTATGGCGGGTTGGTGACAATCAGGTCGTAGGTCCGGCCAGCCAGCGGTTGGAACAGGTCGCCCTCGAAAAGTTCGATCCGCTCTGATTCCGCGGCGCTTGCGATGTTTTTCCGGGCGACAGCCGCTGCGTCCGGCGATAATTCCACTGCGTCTACCCGCGCATGCGGAAACACCATGGCCGCAAGAGCCGCAAGTGCGCCAGATCCGGTGCATAGATCCAAGACCGAGCCTACTTCTGCCGGATCAAGGATCCCGCTGCCGTCCGCGGCGAACAATTCCGAGCACAGCAACTCGCCAAGGTAGGAACGCGGCACAATAACCCGTTCATCGACGTAGAACGGAACACCCCTGATATAGGATTTTTTCAGCAGGTAGGCGGCCGGCTTGCGGGTCGCCACGCGCGCCTCGATCAGCTCGGCGAGCGCCTGCCTCTCTCCCGCAACAAGCCGGGCATCCAGAAACGGATCGAGCTGGTCGATCGGCAGGCGCAGATGCTCGAGAATGAGATAGGCCGCCTCGTCGGTTGCGCTGCTGGTACCGTGTCCGTAGGCAATTTCGGCCGCTTCAAAGCGGCTGATGGCGTAGCGCAGAAAATCGCGCACGGTTTGCAGTTCGTTGGCTGCTTCGCTGGCTTGTCCGGCGGTATGGTTTTCACTCATGTGCGGTCGCTTGCTTACCTGGAATCTTTACGCTGCCCGCTTTTTTGGTTGCGCCAGCCTGATTGCCGATTATTGTCCTTGGACGTGTCTTTTGGTGGGAACGCGGTCCGGTTCCACTCCAATTGGAACCGATATAGCATACTACCCGATAGGCAAATGCAATCGGGCAACAAAGTTCGGGAGGCAGGTACCGCGCCGGTCTATGGGCGCTGGCGGTTGACGCGCCGATCACGTCAAATTCAAACTCTGCAACAGGACGCGCTGGCCAAATGAATGCTCGCCGTGACGAAAATCAGCAGATCACCGGATTTCAACAGGGAGAACGAAATGAAACTGTGCCGCTACAACGAAGATCAGCTTGGCGTCGTGATTGGCGATCAGGTGCATGATGTAACCGCCGTCCAGACCGATATTCGTAACAAGGCGCGCTATGACCTGCTTGCCGATCCGGTGGTCGCTGCACTTGGCACCCGGCGGGGCGATTTCGAGGATGCGGCCAAAAAAGCTCCCGGCGTGCCCGTATCCAGCGTCCAATTGCTGCCGCCAGTTGCCCGCTACTCAAAGGTCATGGCGGCGCCGACGAACTACCACGCCCATATCGAGGAGATGGCGGCACGCCAGAACACGCCGCCGGAAGCCCATCGCGGCATTCAGCAGGCCGGTATCTTCCTAAAGGCCAATTCGTCCATTACCGGTCCATCCGGCAATATCAAGCTGCGGTTCCCCGATCGCCTGAATGAGCATGAACTTGAACTGGTCATGATTATCGGCAAGGAGGGAACCAACATCGCCTATGACGATGCGCTCGACTATGTTGCGGGCTATTGCATGGGCATCGACATGACGGTTCGTGGAAAGGAAGACCGCAGCTTCCGCAAGTCGATCGATGGCTATTCTCCGGTCGGTCCCTGGCTGGTGACGGCGGATGAAATCGCCGATCCTGATAATGTCGATCTGGTGCTTACCGTGAACGGCGAGGAACGCCAGAAGACCAATACCAGTAACCTGATCTACGATTGCCGCAAGCTGATCGAGTTCGCGACATCGCACTACACGATCTATCCGGGCGATTACTACTTCACCGGAACGCCGCAAGGCGTGGCGCCTGTCAATCCGGGCGACGAGGTCGTATCCAGCGGTAAGGGTATCGGCGATCTGCGCATCAAGGCGATCGCGCAGGAGTAAATGTGCGTCGGCGGGCGGGCCACGCAGAATATCGTGTGGCGCCCGCCTGTTACCAACGCTTCCCGCTTCGAAGGATGATGCATGGCGCCGGAACCAGACACGGAATTGCTTGCTGAATTTGAGGCGTTTGCGCGCCGTGCCGGAATTGAAATCCTCGAAGATCGCCGGGCGGCGATGATCGAATGCTATCGCGATTACAAGCAAATGCTCGCGCTGTTGCATGGTTCGCGCCCGGCAGCAGTCGAGAGCGCAAGCGTCTTTGCGATTGAATCGATCAAGCGGGCTCAGGGCGCGGGAGAATTCCGTGATCGATAGCGCCCTGCACGAGCTGCCAATACGCGATGCGGGCGCTGCACTTCGTGCCGGAACCTTTTCCGCTACGGACCTCGCCCGTTATTCGCTCGACCGCATCGAAAAGATCAACCCGGGAATCAACGCTTTTGTGACGATTACCCCTGAGCGGGCGCTGGCCGATGCGGCAAGGGCGGACGAGGATTTTGCCCGCGGCATTGACCGCGGCCCCTTGCAGGGAATTCCCTACGGGTTGAAGGATATTTACGACACGGCAGGCATTCGCACCGCCTGTCATTCCAGGTTGCGTCTCAATCACGTGCCCGAAGCCGACAGCGCTGTTACGGAAAAGTTTGCCGCCCAGGGTGCTGTCCTGCTTGGCAAATTGACGACAAATGAATTCGCCCTTGGCAATCCCGATCCGCAAGCGCCGTTTCCGCCAGCGCTCAATCCATGGAACACGGAACGTTCGCCTGGCGGCTCCTCCTCGGGTTCCGGCGCGGCGGTTGCTGCGGGCCTTGTTCGCGTCGCCATGGGTTCCGACACCGGTGCGTCTATCCGCAGTCCTGCAAGCCTGTGCGGGATCGTCGGTCTGAAGCCGACATTCGGATTGGTGTCGCGTCGCGGCGTGTTTCCGCTCAGCCACTCGCTGGACCATTGCGGCCCGCTCACCCGTTCGGTTGAAGACGCGGCTATCGTGATGGAAGCGATTGCCGGATACGATCATCGTGACCCCGCAAGCGCCAATGCTCCGGTGCCGCAGTTTCGCTCCCTGATGCGCGGCGGTGTCAAGGGATTGCGCGTTGGAGTCCCACGGCATTTTTTCTCCGGCGCGAAAGGCCTGTCGCCGGAAACAGTGATCGCCCTGGAAGCATCGCTGGAGAAATTGGCGAACCAGGGCGCCATCGTTCGCGACATAACATTGCCTGACTATGCAACCATGTCGGCTTGCGGCCGGGTCATCATGTACACCGAAGCCTTCGCAATACACGAAAAGGACTTTCGCGAGCGGCCGAAGGAATTCGGTTTTTCCACCTATATGCGAATGATCATGGGCGCGTTCACGTCGGGCGCCGATATCGTGCAGGCCTATCGGTTGCGCCGGGAGTTGACGCAGGAGGTGAACAGCAGGTTTGAGGATTGCGATGTGATTATCACCGCAACCGCGCTTGGCACGGCGCCGGAGATGAACCAGCCGGATGGTTGGTCTATGCCGTCCGATGCACCCATGCAATGCATGCCGTTTAACGTAACCGGGCATCCGGCAATGGCCATGCCGACTGGATTGTCTTCGGATGGATTGCCTTTGGCGCTGCAGATTGTCGGTAAACATTTCGACGAGCCCACGGTTTTGCGTGTCGGTGCGGCGCTTGAAAAGGACAATCCGGTTTTGAGCCGCTGGCCGGATATCGCCAAATCCGGATGATCGAACGAACCATTTTGGATAGGGAAAGGAAATAAGACATGATCAACGGAATGCAGGTTGTAGCTCTGGAGGAGCATTATTTCGACAAGGAGCTTGCGGAAAAGTTCGGTGGCGGCGGCGGCGGACCGAAAACCATCGAGAAAATGTACGACCACGAGAACCTGCGCCTTGAATTGATGGACAAGGCCGGTGTTGACGTTCACGTCTTCTCGCACGCAGCGCCGTCCGGCCAGCGTCTGACGGAACCCGGCAGCACGGATCTCGTCAAGCGGACGAATGACCGGCTGGCTGAGTTGTGCGCCCGGCATCCCACGCGTTTTGCCGGTTTTGCAGCGCTTGCAAGTAATTTTCCCGATGAGGCGGCCGATGAACTGGAGCGCTGCGTCAAGGATCTCGGATTCTGCGGCACGATGGTGCATGGTCCTTCCGGTGGCCTTTTCATGGATGACAAGAAATTTCGGCCGATATTTGCCCGAGCCGAGGCCCTGGACGTGCCGGTCTACATGCATCCGGCCTCACCTATGCCGGCCGTTATCGAAGCCTATTACAAGGAATATGTGCAGGAATATCCGTCGATCCTCAGCGCCGGCTGGGGCTTTACGGTTGAGACCGCGACAGCAGTGGTGCGAATGATCTTGTCGGGAATTTTCCGCGAGCATCCGAATCTGAAGATCATTGTCGGTCATCTCGGCGAAGGCATCCCCTTCCTTCTGGATCGGATCAACGAATCTTTCTCGCGTCCGGGCGGCGAGCCGGTCAATTTCCGCGAAACGTTTTGCAACAACTTCTGGGTGACCACGAGCGGCTTTTTTTCAACCCCGGCGTTGCTTTGCACGCAACAGGAACTGGGTATCGACCGGATCATGTATTCGGTCGACTGGCCCTATGTGGAGTTCGAGCGCGGCTCGCACTGGTTGCGGAACCTGCAACTGAATCCGAATGACCTGGAGAACCTGCTTGCCGGCAATGCCAGGCGGCTCTTGAAACTGAAGATCTGAGCCGCCTGACACAACGCTACCAAAAATCGCTCGCCGCATGATTGCTGCGGGCGGTTTGTTTTCGAATTCTGCGAACGCTTCAACCGCCAAATTTACTTGGCAGTACCCTGAAACTCCCAGGTATGGCCTTGCGGATCGATAACGAACAATTGCGGTTCGCCAATCAGCGAACCGATCTCCTCATAGGGAACCCCGAGCGCATCCATGCGGACGCGGAACGAATCGGCATCGCCGATGCGCCATGCGGTATGCCGTCCGGCCGGTTCGATCTTGGCACCGTCTTCCGGTTTAACCGCGGTTGGATTGGAAATCAGGTGAAACTGCACCCGCTCGTGCTCGTCCGTAAGCCAAGCCCCCGTTCCCAGCTTGTCGAGCGCTGGCGGGCGCGGGATTTGCTTGAGGCCGAGAACATCGCGGTAAAATGCAATACAGGCGTCAAGCTTGTCCGGATCCACCGGAATGCCTTCATGAATGGCGCCAACAAATTCCAGTTTTGGCGCGTCTGCGTTCACGTTGTCCGTCTTGCTCATAACCGCCTCCCAGCCTTTCTGATATCAACTGCCCGTAGGCAGCGTCGCTGCAGTTCAATCCACACAAAGTTCCGCTAGCCGACTACTGATGCCGAAAACCCCGTATCAACTGCATTGGCTTGATCTTTCGCGCATTATTCGTCCCGCGGCCTGAAATTTGCAAGCCTGCAATTGCAATGCTGGTACTTACGTTTCTTCAATCTGAACATCGTGTAACAGATGAGGTGCACCGTAATCGGTAATAATCTGCTTCGGATCGCGTTTGCGCTCGCGTTCGGAGCGTTCGGACACGGGCTTTGTTTGGCCTTCGATGTAAGCCCCAAGATACCGTGCGTGCGAGACCAGCGCCCGGCCAAATTCCAGCCGTTGATCGTTATAGGCAGCCAGCGCTTCGAATACGTCGTCGCCACAACGCTGTAATTCATCGGCCAGGCATTTTGCATCGAGCGCCGCCTTGGTGACACCCGCCGCGCTATGCGGCCGCGCCACGAAGGCGGCGTCGCCCATGATGGCTACCCGGCCGAACGTCATTTGCGGGGACTCCATATCGTTGATCGCCTGTAGCAGGTACAGCGGTGAAGCCTTGAGTACCTCTGCAGCGGCGGGCGGCAGGGATTTTTCCGCTTGCGCGCGCAGGGCGTCGGTGAATTGCGGACGTATCAATGGCGGCGGTATCGATTGATCATAATGCTTGCCGTCGATGCCAGTACACAGCGCGTTGAGCTGTTCAGGATCTGCCGGCCGGTACCAGATTATGTAAAACCGCCTGTGCCCCGGTCGGATGTCTTCATCCGATCCCGGCACGGCCATTGTCAGAACCTGTTCGCCCTCGGGAAAGCAATTGACGACCCTTCCCGCGATTGCTTGCCGGGCCCATTGCGGCACATCCCGTTCCTGTGCAATGCCGCGCCAGGCAACATAATTTGCATAGCGCGGCGCAACATCGGGGAGAAACTGTTCCCTGACCGTAGACAACAGGCCATCGGATGCGACAAGCAGGTCTCCGCTTTCGCGCGAACCATCCGAAAAGAGCGCAGTGACGCTTCCGTCATTCTGTTCGATCCGGAACAGGTTCATAGCTTGCCGGTAAATCGTATCGGGCGTCACATCGCGCAAGGGCCTGTACACCCGCTGCCAGGCGCTGGAAATGTTGGACCGCTTGTATTCGAAAGCGATCGAGCCATCGCGTTCCATCCAGACATAACTCGAGTTGGCGACACCGGCACTAGCGTCGAACCGCGCGCCGATCCGCTGCATGACGTCGACCAATTCGTGCGACGCCCCGATGCCAGCCCCGCGCGTCGACAAATCGCCCGTTGCGCGCTCGAATATCGTGACGTCCCATCCGATGGAGCGCAGCAGGTTTGCGGCCATCAGGCCGCCTACCGAGCCTCCGATTACCAAAGCGCGCGGCATGATGTGCTGCCTATCCGTGATCGTGTTTGTGATGCGGCGAATTCTGGTAGTGCTGCCGCAGCAGGTCTATACCGTAGTCATTGCCATTGGGAGTGCGCACGATCGTGTGCACGTGAAATTTCTCCGGTCTTTCATTTGTCAGAAAAACGCCGGCATGATGATCAAACTCGATGAAGATGACCGGGCTCTGAACCCGGTAATAGAATGGCGATTCTTCATCTGTACCGCCAATCCAGCAAAAATGCGTGTCTTGCAGGTGTTTCTCGATTTCCTGCCGCCGCGCCTGTAGTGGGCCGTCGGGCAAGGGCACGAGGTATTTGTCGATCAAAGACATGAGGCTGTCACGTTGTTGTTTCGACATGTCGGGCGCGGCCAACCCTTCGTAGGGAACGATACGATTGTCCTGGAATGCGCCACCCAGATGCAGGTTGTCGGCAAAGTGCCGCCGTCCTTCCGGCAAATCGCCACCCATCAGGGAATACGCGACGATTGCCTGCGTCTGCTGTTCACTGTCGAATGCACGCATCAGCGCAAGGCCGGCCTTCTCCTCATCTTCGAACATGCGGATTCCGCTGAACGGGCCTTCGTCGGCAAATGCAGGTTCGGCGCCCATGAAACTTGGCGTCAAGGTCATTTGCCCGTCAACGAGCAGGCAGTGGAAGCACAAATGATGGCCAAAAAACTGCCAGCCCCAGGGTAGTTCCGTCGACGGATTGCCGAACAGGCAAAATGTATAGGACCATTCGCCGAGTACCTCTGGCCCACCGACCAGATCGCCAAGAAACCGGTTTAACCGCATTACATTGCGGCTCATGTCATAGCCCTGCTGACTCAGGCTCGCGCGAATGACACGCATGACAGCCTCGCGGATATTGGCGTCTACCGCATCCAGCCGCAGCCCGTAGTCTTCAACGTAGAGTTCGGTATTTTGCCAGTGCCGCCACATTGGTGAATCGACCGGAAACATCATCGATTGTTTTTGTGCCGATGTGAGAAGTGCAACGAGATTTTCGGCTGCGTCGCAAATAGCAGCCACGGGCGCTCCATCGGGTTGCAGAAGGAACAGGCCAGGCATTGCCGAGCCACTGGTTGTGATACCCCTGAATGGCGCCTCGAACAGTTTCTTCCAGGTGCCGAACAGGCCCTGCGCACGTGGCGAGCCCAGGCGGGCATCGCCATGGGCGCGGGCGGTGGGTCCGGCGATCTTGTTTAGTTCCGGGCCTGGCAGGTATTTCCTGAAATCTGACAAGGGTATTCGTCCTTTTGTGGCGCCACCGGCCAGATTGCCTGTACGAATAATCGACTGGGTCTTGCATGGCCGGTTTGGGGAAGCCTATCATGCCGTGGTACCGGTACAAGTTGAAAAACCCCACTACCGGGCCGGCGGATAGCTGCCGGTGTGAAAACGGGAGGCAGGCATGCAGTTTTTGCGCAACACCTGGTACGCTGCTGCGCTCGCGAGCGAGCTAGCCGACGCACCGCTGGGACGCATATTGCTCGGCGAGAAAGTCGTGTTCTATCGTGCGTCAAACAACAGAATTATTGCGCTGGAAAACCGCTGCCCACATCGATTTGCACCATTGTCCATGGGCAAAGTGACCGGCGATGAAATCGAATGCGGCTATCACGGTCTGCGCTTTGGTGAAGGCGGAGCATGTACCGGCAATCCGCATGGCGACAAGAAAATTCCGAATGGCTCCTCCATCCGGCATTATCCCGCCACCGAACGCGACGGTTTCATTTGGTTCTGGCCCGGTGATCCGCAAAAGGCGGACGAGAGGCGAATTCCGGCGTTTCCGGAAATGAGTGATACGGAAAATTTTACCGCTGTATTCGGGTATCTGCCGACACGCGCAAACTATGAATTGGTGATCGACAACCTTCTGGATCTCAGTCACGTTGAATTTCTGCACCCGCTGTTTAAGCAGCCAGGTGGCGTTGATGCCCACAAGACCGAGTTTCGGCAGGATGGCAATGATGTTTTCGCAATGCGCTGGAAGCCAGGTATTCCGGTAACAGGGCTTGGAAAATTGTACTGGACCTCGCCTTCGACTCACGGCGATTCGCGCGCGCATATGCGCTGGTCAGCACCCTCGGTGCTGCATTTTGATCTCGGAGTTACGGAGGAAGGGGCGCCCGAGGCTGACGGTGTGTGTTTGCCGAACGCCCATATGGTGACGCCACAGGACGAGTTCAACTCACATTATTTTTGGTCGATTGCGCGAAACCGCAAGATCGACGACGCGGATGCCAGCCAGCACTTGTTCAACGTCGCCAACAAGATCTTCGCAACCGAGGACTTGCCGATGATAGAGGCGCAACAGGAAAACATGGATGGCAGGACCGACCTAATGGCGATGAAACCGGTATCGCTGGAGCCTGACATTCCCGCGGTGCGGGCTCGGCGGATCTTGCGCCAGCTCATTGAAGACGAGCAGTTGCAAACGATAGCGCCGTCACAAGCAGCCGAGTGAGTTTGCAGCGCAGGATACGGAGTATCGCAATGAGTGTTGAATATGGTCGGCGCGGCCTTATCGGGGCTTTGACGCCACAGGCCAATACGACCGTCGAGCCGGAGTTCCATTATCTGTGGCCGCCCGGCTACGCGATGATCAACGCGCGCATGATGAGCCCCAAGCAGACAATTGAGGAACGGCTTGTCGACTATTGGGGTAATGTCGAGAACGAGTTGAAACAATTCGCCAATGCGCCCATCCAGGCCGTTGCGTTTGGATGTACAGGTACTTCATACCTGGTTGGAAAAGAAGTCGAGGATGAGGTTGTCGAACGCATTCACCGCAATCATGACCTGCCATTCGTAACGTCGGCAATCGCCGTAACCGATGCGCTCAACGCGATAGGCGCCCGAAGCATTGGCCTGGTTTCTCCCTATCCGACATCTCTTACAGAAAAGAGCGTTGTGTATTGGGAAAGCCGTGGGTTCGAAATTGCGGAACTTTCCGGAGCGTTCAACGACATCGGTGAATTTCACCCGATCTATTCTCTCAGTGCGGGTTCGGCTGATGAAGCATTGCAATTGCAGCGCGACAAGAAGCTCGACGCCATTGTCATGCTTGGGACCGGAATGCCGACCCTGGCGCCAATCGCCAATGCGGCAGGCTGGGGCGGGCCGCCGGTTTTGTCATGCATGTTGTGCCTGGCCTGGAGAACGATCCAATGGGTTGATGGTGTAGAACCGACCGCGGAATCAGTGCTGCACTGGTCAAATGGCGCCCACTGGGCGCCGCGCTTGCTGACCGATATGAAAGAGCTGTCGGCGGCATGAGCGGCTTTTTTGGTCAGGACGACTTTTCCCGGACGGCCTTGCTGCTGCTTGACCTGCAGAATGACTTCCTGCATCCCGACGGCGCCTATGGCCGGGCCGGCCAGACGGCATCGGCACTGGCGCTTGTGCCGGAGCGGATGGCGCCGTTGGTTGATACAGCACGGGCCTGTAAAATACCGGTCATATCGTCACATTTTACCTTGGTGCCCGGCCCGGCGGGGGAGCCCTTGATATCGCCGCACCTGAAACAGATGCGCCCGTTTCTGGGTAAAGGAGATTTCTTGGCCGGTAGCTGGGGCCATCGCGTTGTTGATAGGCTCGCGCCATCGGATTATCAAATCGAGAAAGTGGCGTTTTCTGCCTTCTACATGACACGCATGGACTGGTTGCTACGCAAGCTCGGCATCAAACAGGTGATAGCCGCCGGCATCGTGACCAATGGCGGCGTTGCCTCGACTGTTCGCGACGCCCACGTGCGCGATCTGGATGTGATTTTGGCCGAGGACGGCTGTGCGGCCTTTTCCGAAGAGGTACACAAGACCGCGATCGAGTCCCTCAAACCCGTAGCAGAGATTGCGGCGGTCGAAACCATCGCCGCGCATTTGCAGCAACGATCCAACTGAAATTTGCCCATGACCTTAGCTTCCCCGCCACAGACCCACGACCTCGATGCTGAAGTGATCGTCGTTGGTGCAGGCCCCGTTGGCCTTTGCCTTTCCGCCCTGCTTGGGCAAGCCGGAATAAGCGTTATCGTGCTCGAAGCCGAGGGCGCCATTGAGCAGGATTTGCGCGCGTCAACCTTCCATCCGCCGACCCTGGATTTTCTCGAACAACTCGGGGCAACGCCGTCGTTACTGGACCAGGGGTTGATTTGCCCGCACTGGCAAATTCGATGGCATCCCCGTGGGGAGAGGGCGGTGTTCGATCTTTCGGTATTGTCGGATGTGACCGGCCATCCCTACCGCTTGCAGGTCGAACAATGGAAACTGTCGAAAATTCTCGCCGCTATAGCCGGCAAAGACCCCGCGATTGATATCCGGTTTTCTTCGCCCGTAACCCACGTCGCGCAAACGGATGATTGCACCGAGGTTACGTTTGAAACAGCCGGTACTGGGCCGGCGAAGCTGCGAGCGCGGTGGATCGTCGGTTGTGATGGCGCGCGATCGACAGTTCGCAAATGTGCGGACCTGCCGTTCGATGGTGTAACATATCCGGAGACCACCTTGCTGGCGACGACGAAATTTGCTTTCGAGGATCATCTTGAGGGGCTTTCAAATGTCACCTATTGCTGGAAAGAGGGGGGGCAGTTCAGCCTCTTGAAGGTTCCCGGACGCTGGCGTGTTTCGATCTATCCGCGCGAGGATATTCCCGTTGAAGACCAGATCGCGCCGGCTGCGCTGGAGAAAAGTTTCCAGGAGATAGTGCCGCGGAGCCAACCCTATGAAATCGGTGAACAGCGTCCGTATCGTGTCCACATGCGTATCGTGCCCTGTTACCGCCGACACCGAATTTTGCTGGCTGGCGATGCCGCTCACCTCAATGCACCGTCAGGCGGAATGGGACTGAACGGCGGCTTGCATGATGCGTTCGAACTCGCCGCAGCCTTGCGCGCAGTATTGCGCGAAGGCGAAGATGACAAGAGGCTGGACTTGTATGATAGGCGTAGACGGCCCATCGCCCGGGATGAGGTCATTGCCCAGGCGGATCGTAACCGCGCGCGCATGCGTGAACGGGACCCTGATCGCCGACGTCAGGTCATGGACGAATTGAAAGCGACAGCAGCCGACAAAGAAAAATTGCGTACAATGTTGTTGCGTTCTTCCATGATCGATGGATTGCGCAAGGCAGCAGCAATCACGTAGATATTGGGAAATCTGATCAAGGCGATTTTCGTCAACAGGCTCGATTCAGGCGCTCAAATGACTCCAGATAAGAAATCGCAAGAACCGCCAATGACCCTGGCCGAGAAAATTATCGCCCGCGCGAGCAACAACCAGATTGTGCGGCCAGGTGAAATTGTAACATGCAACGTCGATCTGGCCATGATCCACGATTCCGGCGGCCCGCGCCGGGTCAAGCCGATACTGGACCGGCTTGGTACGGGCCTGTGGGACGCCGACAAGGTTGTCATGATCACCGATCACTACGTCCCGGCGAACAATGATGAGACGCGCCAGATCGCTGATGTGACGCGTACTTTTGCCGTGAACCAGCGCATGAAGTATTTCTACGATGGTCTTGGCATTTGTCATATTGTTCTTCCAGAGCGCGGGCATTTGAAACCGGGAATGTTCGTTGTTGGCGGCGATTCCCATTCGCCGACGGGCGGAGCGTTTGGCGCCTATATGTTCGGCATTGGGGCGACCGAAATGGCCGGGGTTCTGGCCACCGGAGAAATCTGGATCCGCGTTCCCGATACGATCGCGATCGAATGGAATGGCACGTTCGGCGCGGGAATTTCCGCCAAGGATATCATGCTGTTTCTTTGCGGCCGGCTGGGTATGGAAGGCGGGCGTTATCAGGCGGTGGAATATACGGGAGACGCAATTACCACTTTGTCCATGCAGGAACGGATGACGCTCTCCAACATGACTGCCGAGATCGGCGGGCAGACCGGGTTGATCGCGCCCGATGAGACCACGGCAAACTACATTCGCGATGTGGGCGCTGATCCAGGAGATTACCGCGCATGGTGCACGGATGCGCAGGCCGATGTTGCCGAACGCCACAATTTTGATGCCGGCGAGCTGGAGCCATTCGTCGCCGCGCCCCATTCTCCCGCCAATTCAGCGCCGGTCGGCGAACACGCCAATACGCCGATAGATGTCGCTTACATCGGCGCATGTACCGGGGCCAAGCTGGTCGACTTGCGTATGGCGGCGCAGGTTCTGCGCGGCCGCTCGATTACCTCATCGGTAAAACTGATTGTCGCTCCCGCTTCCCGCCGCGACCAGGAAGCGGCGCAGGCGGAAGGTATCATGCAGGTATTCGAAGATGCCGGCGCAGCCCTTTACCCGAACGCCTGCGGCATGTGCTCGGGCTATGGCGGTACGCTGGACGAAGATACTGTCTGCCTGTCCTCTACGGCGCGGAATTTCAAGGGCCGCATGGGCCCCGCAAGCGCCAGCGTTTATCTGGCCTCGCCTTTCACCGTCGCCGCATCCGCCATTACCGGCAAGATTTCCGACCCGCGGCCGTTCCTTGAAGGGGTTGCGTGATGAGTGTTTCGGAGGGGAGCGCATTTAAGTTTGGCGACAATGTCGATACCGATATCCTTGCGCCTGGCGTGTACATGAAGGATCCGATTGAAGTCATCGCAAGCCATTGCCTGGAATCGCTTGATCCCGGCTTTGCCCGGAGCGTTCGTCCGGGTGACATTGTTGTCGCCGGCGCAGGGCTTGGTATTGGTTCGTCGCGGGAACAGGCAGCCGAGGCGCTCAAACATCTCGGCGTCGGTGCGCTGATCGCAAAGTCTTACGGCGGCATTTTCTACCGTAACGCTCTTAATTTTGGACTGCCGGCGCTGGTTTGCGCCGATACCGACAAGGTACACAGCGGAGACGTATTGCGCGTGGATCCTGCTACTGGCCGGATAGAAAATATATCGCGCAGCGAAACGTATTCAGCTGATCCTCTGCCGCAATTCCTGCTTGATATGATCGCCAGCGGTGGTTTGGTTGCGCATCTTGAAAAGCGTTTTAACGCGCAAGGATAACCCGCGGTTCATCCTGATGTTGTCACTCCGGTGGCTGCAAAGCAGGCCCGTGCAAGCGCGCTCTTCAAAAACTCCAGGAAATCCCTGGCGGCATTTTTGTTGGAAGAACCTGTCAGGCAAGCCGCGCTGTAGGGCAGGGCCACTTGATGCGGCTGCGCGATAGGTCCGCACCAGACTATCCCCCGATCCGCCCATGCAATGATTTCGGTCGCCGGACCAAACGCCAACGGACCCGGCGGCTGATCTAGCAGATATGCATTGACGTGAACCGACTTGTCGAAACGTTTCAGTTTTTCCTTCACGTTGTCCATGATCCCCAGATGGTCGATTACCCGCATCAGGTGCTCGCCTGTCGGGGCTTGAGTCAATACGATTTCCGGGGCTACGAGTAATGTGGTCTTTATATCTTCTGTTGTGGCAACAGAAGGCACCAAAGCACCCTGTCGCACTGCCGCACCGATAGTGACGCTTCCAAGTTCAACAACATTGCTGGCGTCAGCCAATCCGCGGGCGGCAAGATCGAGGATCATGTCCGATGGCAGTATGATGATATCCGCGTCCAGCTGGCCGTTACGGGCACGCTCGAGTAGCAGATGGCCGTGGTCGGTGGAAATTGCGATCTCCGCGGCTCCATTCAAGCCGGAATGTCCCGCTGCCGCTGCGCGGGCGCCGAAAAGGGTTGATCCAGCGCTTGCAATCCTTAGTGGCCGGCGTGCCGTCATTTCGCGTCAGGCAGGGTAATTTTCTTGACTTTGGCAATCAGGTCCTTGGGCGTTGCGGCGAACCGTTTCCACATCGCAGCAACGTCTTCGCCCGACATCGGGGAAATATCAATTCCTGTCTTTTTTGCGTCGGCGAGAAACTTGTCGTCCTTCATCGTTTCCATGAAGGCTTTGCGCAGCGCCGCAACGCGGTTGGCGGGAACGCGCGGTGGCAGCAGGTAGGATCGGCCAAGCACTTGCGAACCAAATATGATGGCGAACATTTTTTTTTCTTCGTCCGTCTTGGCAAAGTCCGACGCGTGGGGAATTGCGCCCATCTCCGGATTCCTGGGGCCGCTGAGTTGAATGATTGGCTTGAACATCCCGGCTTTGAGCTCGGCGCGCCAGAAGGATTTCACGGTCGACCACGGCAAGCCGCAAATTCCAAATACCTCGCCTTTGGCCATCGCCTGCTTCACGCTGGCTGAGCCGCGATATCCGGCAATGATCTTGATCTTTGCGCCGAGCAGGTACTTCACAGCATTGGCCGTTTTCTTGAGCGGGCCGGTCGCACCGGTTGCGCCGAACACGACCTCTTTCCTTTGCAGCTCTGCAAAGTTGGCGATACCAGCCTTGCCGGAAATACCGCAAACGCCGGCGCCGCTCTCCATGTTGCCAATCCATATCAGTTTGGCGGTGTCGAATTTAGCCTTTGGGTTCCCGAACACGGGCTCCAACGGAACGTTCTGCGACATTGTTCCCAAAACCGTCCCGTCTTTCGGCGCGATGTTGTATAGCCAGTTTGCCGAATTGATGCCGCTGGCGCCGGGCATGTTTTGGACCACGAGTTTTGGATTGCCTGGAATATATCGGCCAAAATGACGGATCAGCACCCGCGAATAAACGTCGAACCCGGTCCCCGCCTGGTGGCCGACGACGATCGTGACCGTCTTGCCCTTGTAATATTCGGCGGCGTCGTTCGCGCCAGCATTTGATGAGCTGGCTGCGGCAATCACCAGAGCTGCGGCTACTATTCGCTTGCGTACGCCAGGGTTCATTCACGCCTCCCAAAGTCCACGGATCCCGGCCCGCAGGTTTACTGGCGGTTGGCGGAACGGTGACTGCCGGCCCTGTGCCGGAAACGCATCAAATCAAAAGTCTAGGGCCGACGCCAATTCAACAACATTGCGAACAGCTCCAATGATGCAAGATTAGGTTGCGGTCTTGAAACTTACAAGCGGTAAGTCATCGCCGGGCATTGCCGCCTGGCAGGCGGGCGCCCTGTGTGGCTCCGTGAGCGGAACGCACCCGGGGACACCTATTTGGGTGCCCGGGGTGTTGGATAATTCCTGCGAATTTTAAACGCCTTGATCAATTCGCGCACGTGCATGGAAAGCGGCAGGGGGATGCGCGTCTCGTCAGCTTCTTGCAGGGCTATGGTCATGTCCTTCTCTGCCCAAGGCATCGGGTTGTCTTGAATTTGCCGGTCCATCGCCCAGTTTTGTGCGCTGGAATGGCCAAGGGCAGTACGCAGCCGCTCCTTGTTCACGCCAAGCTTTTCAGCTAGTCCAAATGCTTCCTCATTGGCGGCGATGCAGGCCCACAGGATCATGTTGTTTGCCATCTTGGCAGTCTGTCCGGCGCCGAATGCACCCAGGTGGAAGACATCCGATGCGAATGTATCGAAAGCCGGGCGGCACGCCTCGAACGCTGTTTCATCGCCGCCGCCCAACACCAGCATCTGCCCCGCTTCCGCTGCCGCTTCTCCCCGGGTCAGCGGCATGTCCAGGAGGATGATACCGGTTCCTTCCGTCCGGTTGCCGAGTTCGCGCGCGTAGGATGGCGAGATTGTCGAGCCGACGCCTATGATCATTCCCTCCCGGGCTGCCTCGATCAGGCCGCCGGCTCCAAAGAACGCGCGTTCGACATCGGAATCGAAACCGACAACGATCATTACCGCGTCGCTCTCCCGCGCCACGCCGGCGGGCGTTGGCAGAACATTGACACCGAGTGCCGCCGCCTTTGCCTGCGCCTGTTCGTTCGGGTCACATCCCGATACCGAAAAACCGCTCGCGATGAGATGCCTGGACATGGGGCAGCCCATTGCGCCCAATCCAATGACCCCTATTCTTTTTGCTGTTTCCAACCTCTCCTCCCGGTTCCTGGCGGCTCAACTGTTGTTCCGGCCCTGCGTGCGTGATTTTCAATCAGATTTGTACTCGGATTGGAACAGCGGGCAAATCGCATGGAGCAGACAATTCCGGGCCCGCCTCGAAAGTCCACAATGCGCATTGACACCCTCCGGCGCGCCGCTTAAGAGAGCCCGTTGCCTGCCCCGAGAGGTGCGGCCACCTTGCCCAGGTGGCGGAATTGGTAGACGCGCTGGCTTCAGGTGCCAGTGGCCGCTAGGCCGTGGAGGTTCGAGTCCTCTCCTGGGCACCAGATCACCCCTGGAATGAAACTTTTTCGCGACGGCGGGCCAGGCGCGTTTTCACCGCGTTCCAATCCGCGATGGCGCTGGGGGTTGTCAAATATTTTCACGTAGAGTTCCAGCCGTCTCGCACATTCCGAACTGCTAATCAGCAGGCCCCGCTACCAGGCTCACCCGGGATTCGCACGGGTTCGCGCTGGTCTGCGCTTGGGGCTGCCGACCGCACCGCCAGTTGATGCGAGATGCGCCGCCCGGCCCATCATCCGGCCGGGTTGAGCTGGCCTTTGATGACTTTTCGTGTCGCCGTCATGGGCAGTTCGGTGCGCAATTCCAGCCGTTCGGGCAATTTGTGTTTCGCCAGTCCCCGCCCGCTCAGGAAACTGCACAGGTCTTCCAGCGCAAGGTCCGTGCCCGGTTTGAGGACCGCGTAACAACAGGCGCGTTCTCCAAGACGTTCGTCCGGTACGGGCGCTATTGCGCATTGGGCGATGGCGGGGTGTTGATCGATCAGCAGCTCTACTTCCTGCGGATTGTATTTGACGCCGCCACGATTGATGACTTCCTTGAGCCGGCCGGAGAGGGTTACGTTGCCATCGCCATCCTTGCGTGCAAGGTCTCCGGATCGGAAATATCCATCGCTTGTGAATGCTGCTGCTGTGGCTTCGGGATTGTTGTAGTACCCGGCGAAGACGGACGGGCCGCGCACCTGCAATTCCCCTTCTTCGCTCGCCGCCAGTTCTTTGCCGTCTGCACCGGCAATGCGCACGCTGGTACCCGGCGATTCCCGCCCTGCACTGGTGGCCGATATCTCGGGATCGTCGCCGGGCCGCGTGTACAGCCCGGCCTGGGTCTCGGTCATGCCCCAGAGCTGGGTTATGGCGCCACCGCTGAAATAGGGCGCGCAGGAACGAACCAGCTCCGGCGGCACCGCCGATCCGGACAATACAGTGACGCGGATGGAACCGAGGTCGGCTTTATCGAACAGGCCCATGCCGAGACAGGCGGCCAGATGCGCCGGCCCGGCAAACACGTGCGTTGGCCGGTCCTTCGCCGCAGCCTCTATGAAGGCCGGTGGGGAGAACATCGGCAACAGATCGATTGCTGCGCCGGCACACAGGGCCATTTGCACGGAGTAGAGCGCGTACAGGTGCCCGAAGGGCGCCGCCGACATCACGACATCGCCGGGGCGGATATCATGCTCGGTGACGCCAAACCGCGCATTGGACAGCATCTGGTGATAGTTCAGCGGTACGCCCTTCGGACTTGAAGTCGTCCCCGAAGTGTAGAGCAGCAGGAACGGATCCGAAGCGTTGGGCGGCGGCAGATCCTTCGGCAAGCCAGTCCCAGTTTCGAACAGCGAGGCAAGGTCCATCGCCCCAGCCGGTGGCGTTCCCGCGACAATGATTGTCTGAAGCGTCGCGATGTCTGTCCGCATACGCAACGCCGTTTCCGCCGCTGCAAAATCACCGATAGTGTCGGGAACAATGACAGCCTTGGCCCTGGAATGGGTCAGCTGGTTTTTGAATTCGTTGTCGCGGAACGTCATGTAGAGGGTGGTCAATACCGCCCCTAGCCAGCACAGGGCCAGGAAGCTCTCGATATAGTCGCGGGTGTTTGGCAGCTGTACGGCCACGACATCGCCGGGCCTGATGCCGGCATGGTAGAAGCCGCCGGCGAGCTTCTCGACGCGATCGCGAAGTTCCGAATAGCTCACGTCGCCACCGGCGCCGGTAATCGCCAGTCCGCCGGGATTGGTGTCTGCATTGCGGTTCAGCCAGCTGCGCAGCGTGTCATTCTTCCAATAGCCTTGCTCGACATAGCTGCGCACTGTTTCCGCTTCGAACGCGAAAGCCGAACGCAGCGACAACGCGTCTTCGCTGTAACGAAAATGATCCTGCAATGGTGTCATGCGCTCAACCCTGAATCGTTTGCTGCCGCCGAGCTTGTTCAATTGATGATAATACCCGGTACGAAAGCGTCGGCGTTCTTCCAGATTACGGATAAATGTCACCTGCGCAGGCCGCAATCCGATCCGCGCCGCGATCTGTGCATCGCTCATGCCCAGTTCGTGCCGATGCGCGCCTATAGCGGCTATGTCGCGCAGCCGGACCGGATCGCCGCGGCGGATTTGCAGATTGTTGCTCAGCCTGAAGATGATCGCGGCATAAGCCTCGATCATTGCGTCGGTCACCCCAAGCTGATCGCGTGAAAGTCCCTGCGTCATTGCTTGGCCTGCCTGCGGCGAATGGGATCGGCCTGCGGTGAGCGGGTGGCGATCGGGCACACGCGCATGCATTCAAAACATTGCGCCAACAGCCCGCCGGAGCCGACAGACATCTTGTACCACAGCATCTTGTTGTCCGGATCGAACAGGGCGTCGGTGCGCTCAGCTTCGGTCTCGGCTGCCAGCGCGCCTGCAAGCATTGCCGGGACGGCCTCATACTGTTGGGTCATCTCGGCGCAAGCGGCCATGTCGTAATGCATTTCCTCTTGCTTGCCATCGCTGGTTATCTTGCCGGACAGGCATTGAACCGGACAGAATTTCATGCACGGTGTCTGGCCGGTCTTGTGAAACATGTCCGCGCAGGAAGGCGCCGGGCACGGGTTCTCCGCCATCGGTTCATCCGGTGGAAGTTCCAATTCGGTGAACACCGAAGCGAAATACATATAACCAAATTCTGGATGCAGCAGGATGTCGCCAGCCAGGGAACGCGCACCGATGCCGGCCAGTTCCGCGTGCAGCTTCAGGCTTTGCAGCGGCACCCGCGGCCCCGCCTCATTGTCCATGTCGGGCGGGCAATAGACCGAGGGCGCGCCGTAATTTGTCTCAATGAAAAAGGCCAGCGCATAGCTGGCCGAATACGCCCGTGTTTCAGTCGAGCCGAAATAGCCGAGCGCCTTTGCCGGTACGCTCCAGGCGCCTTGTGTCTGCCCGCCGACACCGACAGAAATCACCGACTTGACGCGCGGCATGATGTCGGACGGCCGATGCCCGGCAGGCGCAATCGCCTCGATCGCGGCGAGATCTGCAATTCCGGCAACCAGCGCGCCGCGCCTTTTCGCATAGGCGATGATGTCCTGCTTTGCCTGCAGCGGGTCAACGTCCTGATTTTGCATCAGGAATGATAATCACAGCGCTTCGCCCATAGCAAGCGGACGCCGGGCCAGCGCGCCGTATCAGCGTCTACTTGTACAATTCGGCGTAAGTGTCGCGCAGCGCCGCTTTCTGTACCTTGCCCATCGTGTTGCGCGGCAGTTCGTCAACAAACAAGACACGCTTTGGCAGCTTGAATTTCGCCAGCCGGCCATCAAGCGCCTGTAGGACACCTGCTTCGTCCACGGGTGTCCTGTTGTCGGGCACGACGATTGCCGTCACGCCCTCGCCAAAATCGGCATTCGCAACACCGATCACCGCGCTTTCGACGACACCGGGCAGGGCATCGATCTCGGCTTCCACTTCGACCGGATAGACGTTGAATCCGCCGGTGATGACGAGGTCCTTGTTGCGCCCGACGATGTGGACGTAGCCGTGCTCATCGATCTTTCCGAGGTCGCCGGTAATAAAGAAACCGTTGTCGCGCAGTTCTTCCCTGGTTTTCTCCGGCATCTGCCAGTAACCTTTGAAGACGTTCGGGCCACGCACTTCGATCATGCCGATCTCGCCCTGTGCAAGGACTTTCTCATCTTCCGGTTCCGTGATGCGTACATCCACGCCGGGCAGCGGGAAGCCGACCGTACCGGCGATGCGCTCGCCGTCATAAGGGTTGGATGTATTCATGTTGGTTTCGGTCATACCATAGCGTTCGAGGATCGCGTGGCCGGTGCGGGCGCGCCATTCGATATGGGTTTCCGCCAGAAGTGGCGCGGAGCCGGAAACGAACAACCGCATGTGGGAGGTTGCTTCCTTTGTCAGGCCTTCGTGTTGCAATAGCCGCGTGTAAAACGTCGGCACGCCCATCATCGATGTTGCACGCGGCATCAGGCCGAGGATGGCGTCCGTATCAAGCCTGGGCAGAAACAGCATCGATCCGCCGGCCAGCAGCAGCGTATTGGTGGCGACGAAAAGCCCGTGCGTGTGATAGATCGGCAGGGCGTGGATCAGCACGTCATCGGCGGTAAATCGCCAGTAATCAACCAGTGTCAGCGCATTCGACGCCAGATTGTCGTGGCTCAGCATCGCACCCTTTGATCGTCCGGTCGTTCCGGACGTGTACAGAATGGCGGCAAGATCATCCTCGCTGCGATCCGCGTCCGCAAAGTTTGAATCCTGGCTGCGTGTAATGTCGGCCAGTGAACCGTCGTCATTGACGCCCAATGTCTCGACATGGTCGACCCCGGCCTCGTCCGCCACGGTTTGTAGCGCATCTTTCTTTGTTGGGCCGCAAACGAAAACGCGTGGCTTTGCGTCGCCAAGAAAATACGCGATTTCAGCGGCGGTATAGGCGGTATTGAGCGGCAGGAAGATTGCCCCAGCGCGAACGCAAGCGAGGTACAACAGCAGCATTTCCGGCGACTTCTCTACCTGCACCGCCACCCGATCGCCGGGTTTCACGCCCAGGCTGACCAGGGCATTGGCGATACGTGCGGAGCCGTCATGCAGGCCGCCATAGGTGATCGCCCGCCCGTCGTGGTTCTCCAAAAACACTTTTTCCGGCGATGGCGCGCGGGAACGGATCAGATCGTAGAGATAGGATGGCATGGCTTTGCTGCGAAATTTCCAGGTTTGCTCAAACTGGAGTCACTTGAGGTGCAAAGCCTATAGCCGCTGGCCCGGCAAAAGGCCAGCGGCGTGAGCCGCTTCAATCGAACGTGAAAGGCCCGTAGAACCCGGGGATTTTAAGCGGCTCGAACCCGCCGGGCGCATTCAGGCCTTTTTCACCAGCTTGATTACGAACAACAGGATCACCGCGCCAATGGTGGCGTTGATGATCGCACCCAAGATCCCGCCGCCGATAAATATGCCGATCTTCGGCAGCAGCCATCCGGCGATGAAGGCGCCGACGATGCCGACGATGATATTTCCGACGAGGCCAAAGCCGAAGCCTTTGACGATCAGTCCTGCCAGCCAGCCGGCGACCGCGCCAACGATCAGGAATATGATGAAAGCCGTTATGCCCATGAAGCCCCCCTGTCAGGTAGCGGATTGTCGGATGTAATTTGCTTGTTGCCGAATGCGAAAAACTAATCGGACGAATGTGAAACTAACGTGAACGGCGCGCGGGCTGTGGGTACAGTGCTCTTATTGCCGCTTTTGCTTTTGAATCCACAAGTTTATCGCCAGGATTACGAGCGCCAATCCCCACAGCCCGAGGCCGCCAACACCGGCGAAAAACGGTATCAGCCCGTCCATTTCGTCGAAAGCCTTGCGGCCCGCTGTCGTTTCCAGCCCCCAATAACAAAACGTTATTGCGCCCAGACCGGCGAGCGTGAGAGCGATGACAACAACGCGTACAGCCATGCATTACGCCTCGCCGGCTTCCGCCAGCAGCTCCGCCTGGCGCGCGTTGATCAGCGGCTCGATTACTTCATCCAGGGATTCGCCGGTGATCACTTTGTCGAGCTTGTACAGGGTCAGGTTGATGCGATGGTCGCTGACGCGGCCTTGCGGAAAATTATACGTGCGAATGCGCTCCGACCGGTCGCCTGACCCGACCTGGCTTTTGCGATCCTCGGCGCGCTCGCTGTCGAGTTTCTGGCGCTGGTCGTCGTAAAGCCGGGCGCGCAACAGGGCGAGCGCCTTGGCGCGGTTCTTGTGCTGGGAGCGCTCGTCCTGAACGAACACCACGACACCGGTCGGTATATGGGTCATGCGCACGGCCGAATCGGTCTTGTTGACGTGCTGGCCGCCGGCGCCCTGCGCGCGCATCGTATCGACTTTCAGGTCGGCATCGTTGATTTCGATATCGACGTCCTGTGCCTCGGGCAAGACTGCGACTGTTGCAGCGGAGGTGTGAATGCGCCCTTGCGTTTCAGTATCGGGCACCCGCTGCACCCGATGGACGCCAGACTCGAATTTCAACCGAGCGAACACGCCGCGCCCCTCCACCGAGGCGATGACTTCCTTGAATCCGCCTGCGGTGCCCTCGCTGGCTGACATCAGTTCAACCGTCCAGCCGTGCTGGGCAGCGTAGTTCGAGTACATGCGGAAAAGGTCGCCGGCAAACAGGGCGGCCTCGTCGCCCCCGGTGCCGGCCCGGATTTCGAGAATGGCGCCGCCTTCATCGGCAGCGTCCTTTGGCAGCAGCAGGATCCGCAATTGCTGTTCAAGTTCTTCCAGCCGGTCAGCAAGCTGTGACTTTTCCTCTTCTGCGAAATCCTTCATGTCCCGGTCGAGAGCTGGATCGTCGAGCATGGCTTGTGCCTCCGCCAGGTCCTCGCGCGCCTGCCGCCATTCACGAATGGCGCCGGCGGCACCATCCAGTTCGGCGAGCTCGCGGGAAACACGGGAATAGTCCTGGCCGCTCAATCCCTCCATCATCCGGTGGGACAATTCATCGTGGCGTCGCAGAATAAGATCGAGTTTGTCTTCGGGCAGCATGGCGGTTCAACGTTTTGTGTGGCGGGTGCAAGCGAAAATCGCGCGGCGGGCGGCAACAAGGCAGGCGGCTATAAGGGCACGCCCTTGGCTTCCGCATAGGCTTGCAGTTCCTTGCGCAGGCTGGGTGCGTCAGATTTTTCCGTTAGCAGGCTGGCAACGTGATCGCTCACCTCCGCCAGGTCCAGATCCAGCAGCATGGCTTTTACAGGACCGATATTGGCAGGCGCCATTGACAGGTTCCTGTAGCCAATCGCCATCAGCGCCATCGCATCCAGCGGTTTACCGCCCATTTCGCCACACAATGTTACGGGCTTTTGCGCCACCGCTGCGCGATCAGTTATGTGCTGTAGCGCCCGCAGTCCCGGCGCCGACAGTGGATCATAGCGATGCGCAACCCGCCGGTTGTCGCGATCGGCCGCAAAGAGGTATTGCATCAAGTCGTTTGAGCCGACGGAAATGAAATCGGCGTCCTGCAATAATTCGTCGAGTTGCCAAAGCAGCGATGGGACTTCCAGCATCACGCCCAGTTGCAGGTCCGCAGGCACCTTGTAATTGTGTTTTTGAAGGTGCTCGACTTCCCGTTCTGCCATGCGTTTGGCCATGCGAAACTCGTCCGCGGTTGTGACCATCGGAAACATGATGCGCAGATCGCTGCCGGACGCAGCGCGCAGCAGCGCCCGCAACTGGACGCGCAGCAGGGCTGGCCGGTCGATGCCAAGCCGGATCGCGCGCCAGCCGAGGGCTGGGTTTTCCTCTTCGTAGGTCGCCATGTACGGCAGGATCTTGTCGCCGCCGATATCAAGCGTCCGGAAAGTGACCGGCTTTCCCGGAACTGCGTCGATCACCGTCTTGTAGAGTTCGTATTGCCGTTCCTGGCGGGGAAACTCCGCCGCCATCATGAACTGCAATTCGGTGCGAAACAGTCCGATGGATTGTGCGCCGGTTTCTTCCATGTGTGGCAGGTCGACCAGCAGACCGGCGTTCATGTGCAGCCCGATCTTGACGCCATCTTTGGTGACGGCCGGCACGTCGCGCAATTCCAGGTATTGTTCCTGCCTGCGCGCCTGCAGCCGCGCCTTTTCGCGGTAGGCTTCTTCGATATCGGATTGCGGACGGACCTGAACTTCTCCCGTCGTGCCGTCGACGATGACCGCGTCGCCCTCTTCAACGAGATCGGTGATCTTTTCCACTTCCCCTGCCGTTGGAATACCGAGTGCTTTGGCGACGATTGCCACATGGCTTGCAGGTCCCGATTCCTCGAGGATAAGACCGCGTAACCGGTCGCGGTCGTAGTCCAGCAGCGTCATTGCACCCATCGAACGGGCGACGAGAATTGCGTTGTCGGGAAGACTGTCCGGCGCAGCGACGAGGTCCTGGCCCGCAAGCTGGTGCAGAAGGCGGTTTGCGAGCTCGTCCAGATCGTGCAGCCGCTCGCGCAGGTAGGGATCGCGCGAGCGCAGCATGCGCGCGCGCGCATCGCTCTGAACGTGGTCGACGGCGGCTTCGGCGGTAATGCCCGTGTTGATCGCTTCGCGCAGGCGCCGCAGCCATCCGCGATCATTGGCAAACAGGCGATAGGCCTCAAGCACTTCCATCGATTCGCCTGTCGGCGTTTGATGTTCGATCAAGGTATCCAGGCTGCTGCGCAATTCTTCCAGTGCCGCCGACAGGCGGTCCTGCTCGAGTTCGATATTCTCGGCAACGATTTTGTCCACCGTTACGCGCGGCTGGTGCAAAACCACATGGCCGAGCCCTACTCCGTCAGCGATCGGCAAGCCTTTCAAGGCTGTCGGCGCGCGCAAGTCGATATTCGTGCCTGGCTTGGATATCGCCTGCAATTCGCCCGAAGCGATCATCTCGGCCAGGAGCATCGAAATGGTTTCGAGGACTTCGACTTCTTCTTCGCTGTAATTGCGCTTGGTTTGGTTCTGGACGACCAGAACGCCGAGCGTATTGCCCCCGCGCAAGATCGGTACACCGAGGAATGAATGATAGATTTCTTCGCCGGTTTCGGGCCGGTATGAAAAGGCCGGATGCTGCTGCGCATCCGTCAGCGCCAGAGGTTCGGCGGTTTGTGCGATCGCGCCCACCAGGCCTTCACCGGTGCGCATGGTGGTTTGGTGCACCGCGTCCCGGCTCAGGCCCTCGGTTGCGTACAGCTCGAGCGATCCGTCATTGCGTTGAACGTAGACCGAACACACTTCGGCGACCATGTTTGCGGCGACCTGTACGACGATCTTGTCCAGCCGCACCTGCGCGTTGACAGGTTCGGTCATAACTTCCCGGAGCCTGCGCAATAGCAGGCGTGGTCCGCCAGGCGCGCTGCGCGGTGTCATCAGCTATCGGTCTCATCTGTCCAGCCTGGGCTGGCGCCGCATTCCAACAATGGTAAGGCGCAAAAAAGCAAACTTCATGCCGGGCCTGGTCAGGGTCCTGCAATAGGCCAGCGCAATACCCGCTCCCGGACATCGATTCCCATGCCGGAACGTTGCGCCGGGTATAGCCAATAGCGGCAAACCTGCGCAACTGCCGCTTTGGTTGAATGGGACAATCTTTGTTTCAACCCTTTGAAAATTGGCCAATTCGGCAACAACCGAACGATAATTGAAAGGCGTTGAGAAATGATTTTTAATTACGAAGAAATAACTCGGAGTTAAAATGCCGTATTTCAGCGCCGGGGTTGAGCAGGCCCTGCACTACCTTGTCAGGCTTGTTGATAACGGAGCCTCTGGCGCCGCAGCGCCATCGCTTCGGCCGAGTGCTCGCGATCTGGCGGATTTTTACAATCAGCCGGCGTCGGTTGCCGCCAAATTGTTCACGCAGCTCGAAAAGGCCGGGATTGTAACGGCCAGCGAGGGGCGCGAGGGCGGATTTGTCCTCGCCAGGCCCTTGTCCGAGATCACGGTATTGCAGGTCGTCGAGGCGATAGACGGCCGCAAGCGTCTTTTTCATTGCCGCGAAATCCGCGGCGATTGCGCGATCTTCAATGGTGACGCGCCCGATTGGTCGACGCGCGGCGTCTGCGCCATTCATGCTGTCATGATTGATGCCGAACAGGCGCTGCGCAAACGCCTGGATGGCGTAACCCTCGCCGCCATTGCTGATCGTGCGGGCGAGACGATTCCAGCCGACTTCCAACAGCGTGGTGGAGAATGGTTCGAAGCCCGGCGCAAGCAACGCAGGATGCGAAAACCGAAAGGGTAGGTAGATGCATGATATTCTGATTTTTGGCGGCGGATTCGCCGGCATGTGGGCGGCCCTGTCAGCTGCGCGGGAAATTGGATTGCACGGTGCCGGACAATCGGTTGCCCTGGTGTCGCGCGACCCTTATCTGACGATCCGCCCCAGGCTGTATGAACGCAGTCCCCGCGATTTGCGCACGCCGCTGCGTCCAGTACTGGAGCACGCCGGCGTTTCGTTGCTGCAAGGCGAAGCAATACGGCTCGACGCTTTGAATTCTCGAGCCGTTGTACAATCCGCCGATGCCGTTGAGACCATTGTTCCCTACAAGCGGCTGGTGCTTGCCACCGGCAGCAAGGCGAGTATGCCTCCCATTCCGGGGCTGGAAGAATTTGCCTGGTCGATTGACGATTTCGGTTCAGCCGTCCGCTTCGATGGACAACTGGCGGACCTGCTCAAGAACAGGCCGCCGCAAAATCCGCTCACCATCGCCATTATAGGGGGCGGCTTCACCGGAATAGAACTCGCGTGTGAAATGCGCGACCGCATCGCCGTGCATGCCGGCGAGGCGGCAGCGCAATCCGCCCGGGTGTTTCTGTTTGAAAAGGCCGTTGATATCGGCCCCGACCTTGGTCCCGGTCCACGTCCGCAGATCGAACAGGCCCTGAAGGAAGCGCGGGTTGAAGTACACACTGGCGTTGATATCGCGCGTCTGAAACCTGATTCCCTCGAGTTTGCTGACGGTTCGGAAGTACCGGTCGATGCCTGCGTGTTGACGGCAGGCCTGGCCGCCAATGTTCCGCCCGGGCTTGAAAGCCATCAGCTGACCGCTTTGGGCCGCCTCCTGACGGACGGGGACCGTCGCGTTTCTGGTGCGCCGGCAATTTTCGCCGCCGG
>CAZTMN010000039.1:0-33280 GCA_964615275.1 uncultured Beijerinckia sp.
ACCTATTTCGGCGACGGCGCGGCCAACCAGGGCCAGGTCTATGAAAGCTTCAACATGGCGCAGCTTTGGAAGCTGCCCGTTGTCTACATTATCGAAAACAACAGATATGCAATGGGAACGGCAACAACGCGTGCATCCGCGCAAACCGATTTTTCCCGGCGCGGGCTGTCCTTCGACATTCCCGGCGAGCAGGTTGACGGCATGGATGTGAGGGCTGTGAAGGCTGCCGGCGAAAAAGCCATTCAATGGTGCCGCGACGGCAAGGGGCCCTATATCCTGGAAATGCTGACCTATCGGTATCGCGGCCATTCCATGTCGGACCCGGCCAAGTACCGTAGCCGCGAGGAAGTTCAGAAGGTGCGCGAAGAACAGGATCCGATTGAATGGGTGCGCAAGCGTATCCTCGACAACGGCATTGCCAGCGAAGACGAGCTGAAATCCATTGATGCCGGCGTGCGGGTTGTTGTGAACGAGGCGGCGGAATTTGCAACCAACGATCCCGAGCCCGATCCGTCCGAGTTGTTCACCGATATCCTGGTCGCTGAATAGGGCGGAACAAGCATGGAGCGGCCACCGGATGGCCGCTCACCAAGGTCAGATCAAAAATGTATTCGCTGGCCCGAACCGGCCGTTATGAGGAAAGTCCATGGCTACCAATGTGTTGATGCCGGCTTTGTCGCCTACAATGGAACAGGGAACCCTGGCGAAATGGGTCAAACAGGAGGGAGATGCAGTCCGCGCCGGTGACGTGCTGGCGGAGATTGAGACCGACAAGGCGACTATGGAGGTCGAGGCGGTCGACGAGGGAGTGCTCGCCAAAATCCTGATTTCCGACGGCACCGAAAATGTCGCCGTCAATACGCCGATAGCCATTATCGCCGCCGATGGCGAAGATGCCAGTGCTGCTGCTGAATCAAGCGCGCCGGCGCCTGCGCAATCTCCTGAACCCGCGGCCGAAGTTACTGCCGCGCCAGCCGCCTCCGTGACAACAATTGCGCCGGACACGACCATACCTGAGGGAACCGAGATGGTTACCCTGACCGTGCGCGAGGCCTTGCGGGACGCAATGGCCGAGGAGATGCGCCGCGACGGCGACGTGTTCGTAATGGGCGAGGAAGTTGCGGAGTACCAGGGCGCCTACAAGGTTACCCAGGGCCTGCTCCAGGAATTCGGCGACAAGCGGGTAATCGATACGCCGATCACGGAGCATGGCTTTACCGGGGTCGCGGTTGGTGCGGCACTGTCCGGTCTGCGGCCGGTGCTTGAATTCATGACATTCAATTTTGCCATGCAGGCGATCGACCAGATCATCAACTCGGCCGCCAAGACGCTCTACATGTCCGGCGGCCAGATGGGTTGCCCAATCGTCTTTCGCGGTCCCAATGGCGCGGCTTCGCGCGTCGCTGCGCAGCACAGTCAGGATTACACCGCCTGGTATTGCAACATCCCTGGACTGACCGTTGTCTCGCCCTATACCGCGGCCGATGCAAAGGGCCTATTGAAAAGCGCGATCCGCAGCCCGAACCCGGTGGTGTTTCTCGAAAACGAGATCATGTACGGGCAGTCTTTCGAAGTGCCTGACATGGACGATTATCTTGTGCCGATCGGGCGCGCAAGGATCGCCCGCGAGGGCAAGGACGTGACGATTGTTTCCTGGTCTATCGGCATGCGTTACGCGCTGGCGGCGGCCGAGGAGTTGGCGAAAGACGGGATCGAGGCCGAGATCATCGATCTGCGCACCATACGGCCCATGGATATCGGTACGGTGATTGAATCGGTGAAAAAGACAAACCGCTGCATCACCGTTGACGAGGGATATCCGCAATGCGGTGTGGGCGCAGAAATCGCGGCGCAGGTCATGGCCGAAGCGTTTGATTATCTCGATGCGCCCGTGTTGCGGGTTACCGGCAAAGACGTGCCAATGCCCTATGCCGCCAATCTGGAAAAGCTCGCGCTGCCCAGTGTTCCTGAGGTAGTTGAGGCTGCGAAGGCGGTTTTGTATCGGTGAATCGAGGCGGAGCCGGAGATGAACTTCAAAGCACCGGACCGATGCCCGACTGAGGACTGAAGATGCCAAGCAAAATTCTGATGCCCGCCCTGTCTCCAACCATGGAAAAAGGCAATCTTGCCAAATGGCTTAAGCAGGAGGGCGACACCATCAGCGCCGGCGACGTGATTGCCGAAATCGAGACCGACAAGGCGACGATGGAAGTCGAGGCGGTAGACGAGGGTATTCTGGTGAAGATCGTTGTTCCAGCCGGAACCGAGGATGTGGCGGTCAACGAACTGATCGGGATAATTGCAGGGGACGGGGAAGACCCTGCCGAGGCCGCTGCATCAGGCGCAAGTGCGGCGCCAGTGCCAAAGCCGGCGGCGGCTGCAACGGCCAGCCCGGCCGCGACGCCTGCTGCGGCGCCGGCGCCAGCACCCGCGGCGCCAGCACCTGCGGCGCCCGCTGATACCGGCGGCGGGCGCGAATTCGCTTCGCCGCTGGCCCGCAGGCTTGCCCGGGAAGCCAATCTCGACCTAGCCAGGATCAAGGGAACAGGTCCGCATGGCCGGATTGTCGAGCGCGATGTTGAACAGGCCAAAAAGTCGGGCACGGCTGCAGCCGGGGCTGCGCCAGCGCCTGCACCAATCGCCATGGGTATGGCCGACGACATGGTGCGGAAATTGTTCGAGCCGGGAACCTTCGAGGAAATTCCGCACGATTCCATGCGCAAGACCATTGCCCGCCGCCTGGTCGAAGCAAAGCAGACGATCCCGCATTTTTACCTGTCGCTTGACTGCGACATCGGCCCGTTGCTCGCTGCGCGGTCGCAGATCAACGCGGCGGCTCCGAAAGGCGAGGACGGCAAGCCGGCCTACAAGGTTTCAGTCAACGATTTCGTCATCAAGGCGCTGGCCATGGCGTTGCAGAAAGTTCCGGACGCCAATGTCTCCTGGACTGACGCAGCGATGCTCAAACACAAGCACTCGGACATCGGTGTGGCCGTATCGATCCCGGGCGGGCTGATCACGCCAGTGGTGCGCAAGGCCGAGACCAAGGGGCTTGCCGCTATCTCCAACGAGATGAAGGATTACGCTGCCCGGGCGCGAGCCCGTAAACTGAAACCGGAGGAATACCTGGGTGGTTCCTCTGCCGTTTCAAACCTCGGCATGTTCGGAATCAAGAATTTCTCCGCCGTAATCAATCCGCCACACGCAACCATTCTTGCAGTCGGGGCAGGGGAGGAACGCGTGGTAGTTCGCGGCGGAAAAATGGAAGTCGCCAACCTGATGAGCGTCACACTCTCCACGGATCACAGGGCGGTCGACGGCGCTTTGGGGGCCGAACTGCTTGCCGCCTTTCAGCAGATGATCGAGAACCCGGTGGCAATGTTGGTGTAAGGGCGCAGCTTCATGCAGCGAAGCGATGGCAAATTCCTCACGACGCATGTTGGCTCGTTACCAGCGATTACGGCGCTGGACGAAAGCGCGGCCGATTACGATACAAAACTGCGTGCCGCTGTTGCCGAAGTCGTAACCAAACAGCGCGACCTCGGCATCGATATCGTGAACGAAGGTGAATATACCAAGGGCGGCGACTGGCTGTCATTCGTCGAAAGCCGCTTCGGCGGTTTCGACGCGCACGATTGGCCATCCGATGTCACGCCCATCCAGTTGACGGGCAAGGACCGCGAGGATTTCGCCGCCTATTATCAATACGCCACCGAGAAGGGGATCCTGTTTTATACCCCGAGCGACCAGATCCATTTCGCCAAACGCAAGCTTTGGATTTGCAACGCGCCCATCACCTATACGGGCGGCGAAGAACTGGCGCGCGAAATCGACATTGCCAAGCAGGCGGCCGGTAGCGACAATGTGTTTTTGACGTCGACCGCACCGGCCAGCCTCGAACCATACCGCCGCAACGATCATTACAAGTCGGAGGAGGAATTCCTGTTCGCCATCGCCGATGCGCTGGCGGTGGAATACAGGGCAATCGTCGATTCAGGTCTCATCCTTCAGGTTGACGATGCCTGGTTGCCGGCGCTTTGGGACCGGATTGGCATGGCGATGGGCATGGAGGCGTTTCGCAAGCGCTGCGCCCTTCGCATTGAAGTGTTGAACCATGCGCTGAAAGGTCTTCCGGAAGATCGTATCCGCTATCATTTGTGCTGGGGTTCCTGGCATGGTCCGCACGCCTATGACCTGGAACTGAAACATATCGTCGATCTTATGCTGTCGGTCACCGCGCAGGCCTACCTGATCGAGGGCGGCAATGTTCGCCACGAACACGAATGGCAATTGTGGGAAGACGTCAAACTGCCGGAGGGCAAGATTCTCATCCCCGGCGT
This sequence comes from uncultured Beijerinckia sp., assembly GCA_964615275.1. Classification (GTDB taxonomy): domain Bacteria; phylum Pseudomonadota; class Alphaproteobacteria; order Rhizobiales; family Beijerinckiaceae; genus Terripilifer. The sequence continues at coordinate 4,341 of CAZTMN010000039.1, forward strand.
TATCAGCCATGCAACGGAGACTATCGAACATCCGGAACTGGTCGCCCAGCGCCTTGGCCGCTACGCCGACCTGGTTGGCGAGGAAAACGTCATTGCAGGCGCCGATTGCGGCTTTGGCGGTCGCTCGCATCCGCAAATTGCCTGGGCGAAATTGAAGGCCTTGTCGGACGGTACCGCGATCGCCAGCCAGAAATATTTTGGCTAAACCCGATCGAAACAGGTTCGCCGGTCAAAATATTGGACAGAACGCTGTTGCCCTATGATCAGGATTTTCGCCCGTTGTGCCGCGCGGTACGCCGGGTTATGCCCAACACCCGGCGGAACATGACGATGGCGAAGCCGCAAAAAGCCATGAACAGGAACAGGCTGGCCCAGGACCACCAGGGGCTGATCCGGTCGCCTTCGAGCATGAAAATCCGGTTGTCGGCGGGCACTACCCAGGCTCTTGTCTTGTCGCCGGCCTTATAGCGCTTGCAAATCTCCTTTGGTGCGGCCAGCAGCCTTTTGGTGACGATTGCCTTGCCGCCGGGCGGCGAATAGCGGAATGCAGCCTGGCAGACATCGCGCACCGCTCCCGATTTTGATTTGCCGTCCGATTTGATCGGCTGGGAACGGATCTCAACGCTTTCGACGGTCGCTTCGACGCCGACGCCCAATTGGGCCACCGTTTCCTGGGCGCGAATTTGCTGACGGACCTGGAGGTGCGCGTAACCTGCGCCAAGGCCGATCAGGAGCGGCACAAGCACCAGCAGAATTTTGACGGCGAGGCCGCCAAGGATGGATTGTGGCGGACCCTGGTCTCGGGTCACGAGTTTTTGCGCCATTGCTATCCGTTTCCAGGAATGGTGGAGGCCGGTTTTCCGCTGTGAAACGCCACAAATCAAGAATCAAGAGCCGCGAAACGATTCCATGAAATCGTCAACGGCTCTAGTGTCGCCTGATGTACAAAGGGACGCCGAAGCGTCCCCTGCAGTTTTGTGTCATGCGCAGGTTTTGCGCTGTTTCCGTGAAGTCTCAGTCAGGTGTTCCGTTTGCAGCAATCAGCTGCTCTTCCAGTTTGCCCAGCATGAGCATGGTTGGCAGCACATTCTCGACCGAGGAATTTGGTTCGCGGCCTTCCTGGACGGCAGCGATGAACTCGCGATCCTGGTTTTCAAAGCCGTTCATCGAGGCCGCAACATTACTCACGTCGACCGGGTTGCCGTGTCCATCGGTCAGGTCGTCGTAGAAGGAAATCCACGTGCCGTTGTCGCACATGTACCGGTATGGCGAACCGATAGGGCCATCGTCGTTGAACGAAAGCGACAAGGTGCAAACCGCGCCCGACGGAACTTTCATGATAATCGACATGTCCATCGCGATCTTGAGCTCCGGATGATAGGGCCCCTGGACCGCGAATGCCTCCGAGACGGATTCTCCGGTCTGGTAGGCGAACAGGTCGACGGTGTGGCAGGCGTGATGCCACAACAGGTGATCGACCCAGGACCGGGCCTGACCCAGGGCGTTCATGTTCTTGCGGCGGAAAAAATGCGTGTGCGCCTGCAATTGCTGCAGCTTGATTTCGCCGGCGCGGAACTTCTTGGTCAGATATTGGTGTGAAGGGTTGAACCGGCGTACATGGCCCGCCATCGCGGTTACGCCTGTCTCCTTCTGAACCCGGACAATGCGTTCGGCATCGGCGGCCGAGTCGCAAATCGGAATCTCGATGATAATGTGCTTACCGGCGCGCATGGCGGCTTCAGCCTGATCGGCGTGAATCTGGGTCGGACCTGTGATGATTACCGCATCCACATCGTCGCGCTTGATAGCCGCGTCGTAGTCGGTGGTCGCCACCGGCACGCCGTATTCCTTGGCGACTTTTTCAGCCCCTTCCTGCGTGCGGCTCTGCAGAACCGTCACTTCTGATCCATCAATGGCCGCGATTGCCTTGAGGTGGGCTACACCCATCGCGCCACTGCCGCTGATGCAGAATTTCATCCCGGTTTCCTTTCAATTTGTTAAGGGCCCGCCCCCGATCCAGGCTGCCTTCACCGATGCCTTGAATAGCCTGACGGCCCCGATAGCATGGGCGGGCGTGCTTGAAAACGGTCAATCGCAAGCAACATCGAGCCGCTGTTTCATCGGCGGGCTTGGCGACTTCAGCGAAATGCCGCATATTGCTTTGATCGGCCGTCACTCCTGTCCGGCAAACGGAAACCGGCTGATTCCGCTCCACGGAGACATAGAATGCCAGCGTCAAAATCGGAAATTTTGTCTGCTTCTTCGCGCAAGTACATGATTCAGTTGTGCAAGCACTGGAGTCACAAGTTGAACGTGACCTGGGACGAGCAGGCAGGCCGTATCGAGTTCGACGGCGGGCGCGTCTGTGAGCTTGAGACCGACGGCGCCCGGCTTTCGATGCGTGTAATAACGCAGGCCGACGAGGAGCTGGAGCGTACCCAGAACACTGTCGTCAACCACCTGAAGCGGTTCGCGTTCCGTGAGGAATTTGGCGATATCGCCTGGGAACGCCTGCCGGACTGACATCAGCCGCTTTCAAGCGACATTGAAGACGCGGTTTTTCCAACCCCGGGTGGAAAAGCGACCGCGGTTTGTCTGCTGTGGCGGGTCGCTGAAGCGGCTGTTTTTAAGAAACCATTCACCATAATTCTGACGAGGGCCGGGTGCGGAAGCGGTTTGGCATCGCGTAAGCGCTGAATTTCCGGCCCGTTAACCTGCAATCCGTACCGTCCCGTTCAGAAACTTTATTTTCGGCGGCCGGCCAGTACCGGCCTCAGGCGCATCCTGGCAATACGATGCGTGCCGCAAATGTGTTTGCTTTGCGAGGCCCCATGGCTAGTGACAGTGTTAGTGTACCGCCGCGTCCCAGTTTCGGGATGAGGGGTGTTGAAACGCCGGAAAAGGGCGCCCTTGGCCGCAAGGCGACATGGCGAAAGTCAAAAACGCCGGTCCGTGACCCGGGCGAGGCCAAGCGCAATGCCGCCATGCTGGTCGTCGCGCTGGGAGCAGGGGCGTTCGGCATTTGGGCGTTTGCGACCAGCAGCAGTGGTAAGGATGCGCACGGCAAGATCTACACTTCCGCGCGGGAATGCGCCGCTGATGGTGCGGTCGGTCAGGCGAACTGTGCGCGGCTGTGGCGCGAAGCGCTCGTTCTCCACAAGAACAAGGCTCCGACTTACCCGACACAAGCCAAGTGCGAAGCCGTGCATGGCGCCGGCAGGTGTGAACAGCCATCCGGCGCGCAAGACTCTGCCCGGCGCGCGATGTACATTCCGCGCATGAGCGGCTACGCCATGGGCCGTCTGGCGTTCGGCGGGTACCAGGCAGCGCCGCTCTACAAGAGAAAAACCGATCTGGCCAAGCAATACCGCATGTCCGCGGCACCGGAACCGGTGCGGGACAGTCAAGGCAGGCGCGTCAGCGCGTTTGTCTGGATATCGCGCGCGAATGCCAATTCCAAGGCCAAGTCGCCGGCTCGCGGACGGCCCTTGTTCGGGCGTCCGAAGAATCCGATCCGGCGCAGCGTGGCACCGTCCCGCCCGACGCGTTCTGCCGCTGCGCCATCCCGGCGCGGCGGGTTTGGTGGATCGTCTCGCGGCCGTTCAGCCCGCGGCTAGGGCACGAGCAGGGGCTCCCGCATTTCTGGCGCGCGAGCTGAAACGGTCAGGTCCGCCCTTCAATCTGCGATTGCAGGACGATGATCCATGTACCGGATTCCAATTTCCAAGCGCGTCAACTTTCTGGAACGGGTCGAGAGACTCGGATTTCATCATCACACGATGGATGGCTACGCCTACTGGGATGAAAGCGCGTTCTACCAGTTTTCCGGGGCAGAGATTGAGACAGGGATAGTCCAGCCGGGCAATGAAATTGAAGCATTATGTCTGGAATTTTCTTCAAGTGCCTGTAATTATGAAGAAATTTTGAGCAGCCATGCAATTCCGAAACACGCCTGGGGTATCATCGCGGAAAGCTGGCGTGAGCGCGAACCGGCATTGCTCGGGCGGCTCGACTTTGCCTTCGACGTCGCCGGTCCGGCAAAGCTGCTGGAATACAATGCCGATACACCAGGCTGCCTGTTTGAGACAGCCGTCTTTCAAAAATCGTGGCTCGAAGATTGCATCGAAGCCGGAAACTTGCCCGGTGCGGCAAGGCAATGCGCAAATCTGCACGAAGCGCTTGTTCAACGCTTGGGTACAATCGAAATCGATAATGTGCTGCATCTGGCCAATCTGTCCGATTCCCTCGAGGACCGGGCAATCGTCGACTTTGTCGAAACATGCGCGCGCCAGGCCGGTCATGAAACTTTCAAAATGACGATCGAGGACATTGGGCTTAACGATCAGGGCCAGTTTACCGACGCGCGGGAAGTACTGATAGAATGGATGTTCAAGGCCTATCCCTGGGAGTGGATGTTCGCTGACGAGTTCGGTACGTCTCCGGCCCTTCGCAGTACCCGATGGATCGAGCCGGCATGGAAGTCGGTTTTGTCGAACAAGGCCATGCTCGTGCATCTGTGGCGAATGGAGGAGGGGCACCCGAACCTGCTGCCGGTCTGTTTCGAGGACGATCCGAACAGAATGGAAATTGGCGGTTCCTTCGTGAAGAAACCGATCTACTCCCGGGAAGGGGCGAACATTCTCATGATCGACAATGACCAGATCATCGGCCGTACCGGCGGCGACTACGGCGGCGAGGGATTTATCCGCCAGGGGCTGGCGCACCTGCCGCAATTTGACGGAAATTATCCGGTGCTAGGATGCTGGCTGGTCGATGGCACGGTATGCGGGCTCAGCCTGCGCGAGGACCGCAAATTGATCACGAGCGATGATTCACGCTATCTACCGCATGCGATTATCGATTAGGCGCCGGGTCGAGCGCCGGGACAGGATCTGAAATGAACGCCAAGGCACGTGTGTCGGCCGCTGCGGGAGTCGGTACGGTTGAATTCGGAAACGATCTGCCGCTGGGAATAATCGCTGGACCCTGTGCGCTCGAAAGCCGGGACCATGCCCTGCGGATGGCCTCGGCACTGAAGGAAATAGCGGCGCGCCTGAATATAGGTCTGGTCTACAAATCGTCCTTTGACAAGGCCAACCGGACTTCGCTCGACGGCAAACGCGGTGTCGGACTCGATGAAGCATTGCCGATATTCCAAGAAATCCGCGAGCAGTTTGGCATGCCTGTTCTTACGGACGTGCACGAAAACAACCAGTGCGCGTCAGTTGCGGGCGCCGTGGATATTCTCCAGATACCGGCGTTTTTGTGCCGCCAGACAGATTTGCTCGTTGCCGCCGCCGAGACCGGGAAGATCGTCAATGTAAAAAAAGGACAGTTCCTGGCGCCCTGGGACATGAAACACGCCGTGGCGAAAGTAACCGGCGCTGGCAATTCCAATGTCCTGGTGACCGAGCGCGGCGCGAGTTTCGGATACAATACGCTAGTGAGCGACATGCGCTCGTTGCCGATCATGGCGAAGGATTGCGGTGCGCCGGTCATTTTCGACGCCACCCATTCGGTACAGCAGCCGGGCGGGCAGGGCGGATCGTCCGGTGGCCAGCGTGAGTTTGTGCCGGTTCTGGCCCGGGCCGCAGTAGCCGTTGGCGTTGCGGGGGTATTCCTCGAAACCCATGACGATCCGGAGAATGCTTTCTCCGACGGTCCGAACCAGGTGCCGCTCGGCGAATTCGAGGATCTTCTCAAGCGGCTGCTGGAATTCGACGTCCTGGCCAAGAAATATTGATGCGTCACCCCGGCCAATGTGACACGGCCAGGTACCCAAATCGTGCCGCTGACCGGTGCTGTGCCCGCCTTTCGTGCGAAAAATTTGCGTGAACGCCGCAAGCAGCCTAGGATTTCGGTTCGCGCACGCGCCCAGAAAACAACCTGCAGCAAATCGGGTAGCGCCGGCGCCAGCCAATAATCGGCATACGTCTGGAACAGGGAGAGAAATGCATGAAACGCGAATTCTTTATTTTCGCTGCCGCCGCTGGACTGGCGATTGCGGCAAGTTCAGCGCAAGCGCAAAGCAAGATCGTGCGGGTGGAAGCGGGAAATCCTGGCAGCCTGACGACGTCGCTGATGACGGTTCTTTCGAAAATCTACAAGCGCGAATTTGGCTATTCGTTGCAAATCAATGACGGTCAGACGCTGACGCGTTCGGCGCTCAAACTGGGCCGAGGAAAAGTCGACATGATGCCGTTCCCTCCGATCATCTATCACTTCATGTCCAAGGGTGCGGCGATGTACAAGAAGAAGCTGCACAAGCAGGCGATCGCCGCTTCCAAGAACGTTCGCATGCTGATGGGCCACAAGGCCAACCTGTATCACGCCGTCGCTTTCGATGGCGCAGGCGTCAAGACGTGGAAAGACATCAAGGGCAAACGCGTCTTCACCGGACCGCCCTCAGGCGCAGCTGCCGTGCAATCGGAGCGTCTGATCAAGCTGATGGTCGGCTATACCGCTAACAAGGATTACAAGGCAATTCGCCTGCCCTGGGGGTCGGGGCTGCAGGCCATGATGGATGGCAAGCTTGATGTCTATATCCGCCCGGCTGGCATCGGCGATGCCAATATCGAGCAGCTCGGCAGCAAGAAGGGCTTTTACCTGTTGAATGCCGGACCGATCAAAAACGGATGGGACCGGAAATACACCAAGGGCGTTGGACGGGTCGTCGGCACCATCCCCAAGGGCACGTACAAGGGCCAGCTCAACAAGGAAGATGTCACTATCGGCGGTGCGCTGTTCACGGTTGGCGTTCGTGCCGGCCTCAGCGATGAGATGGCCTACAATATGACCAAGGGCCTATGGGAAAACCTTGCCGAAATTCACAAGAGCGCCAAGACCCTTGAAGCGATTTCGTTCAAGACGCCATTCATTGGAGTCAACGCGCCGCTGCATCCCGGTGCTGTACGCTATTACAAGGAAAAGGGCGTTGCTATTCCGGCCAGGTTGATGCCGAAATAGGACAAGTCACTGACTCGGTCTGTGACAGGCGCGCCGGTGTGACAAGCTGCACCGGCGCCGGCAACATATGCAATGGGTGCCGGACGCTATTACACGGAAAGAGCAAAGCATGACTTCAATGTTTTGATCCGGTTTGCCTGCAGGCAGACCGGATTGCCGGATGCAGGGTGCGAGAGGGCGGGGGCACATGAGCGGGCAGAATTCGGACGGCCTATTCGCAAGCTGGCGTACATCACTGTCCTTTGTCATTGGTCTGGGAATGGCGATAACCGGGATCGCCAACTCGATGCCGAGTTTCTGGATTGTCCCGAAACTGGGACCTTTCGATAGCGCCACCATTAGACCGTTGCTCCTGATGACTTCGGTGCTGGTGGTTGTCCTCCAACAGCCGTTTGCGAAGATGCTGGCTGTGCGCAATGAAAAACTGGCCTGGCTCGGTACGCTGATTGAAGCAGTTCTGGTTGTCGCCGCAGCATGGGTTTTCTGGCGCTATTACGTAGATGTCTCCGAAATCGAGTCCGGGCTTTTCGATTTCGAGCTGATCCATCCGATCATTGCGCTTACCGCCTGCGCCATCTTCATTTTGTTGTGCTGGCGGGTGTGGGGAGCGTCACTGGCGATCTGCGGTATCGTCGCGCTGATCTACCTGTATACCGGCCAATACTGGCCATGGATTTTCGAGACCGCACCGGCTGATTTCGTGGCTTCGGCCGAGGACCTCTGGTTCAATCTCAACGATGGCGTGCTTGGCACGATTATGGGAATCCTGATCTTCACGGTGTTCCCGTTCATTCTTCTGGGCACGATGCTTGAGCGATCCGGTGGCGGGCGCTCGCTGATCAAGATGGCCATATTCGTGACCCGCGGTTTTCGCGCCGGACCCGCCCATGCGGCCATCCTGGCGTCGGGCCTGTTCGGAACCATGTCGGGCGGCGCGGTGACGAACGTGGTCGCGACCGGCGTGATCACCATTCCAATGATCAAGCAGCGCGGGTTTGCGCCACATTTCGCCGGCGGCGTTGAGGCGACAGCCTCGAGCGCCGGGCAGATCATGCCGCCCATCATGGGCGCCGCGGCGTTGGTCATGGCTGATTTTACCGGCATTTCCTATCTGACGATTATCGTTGCCGCGCTCATTCCGGCGCTGGCCTATTACAGCAGCCTGTTCATGAGCGTCATGTTCGAAGCGCGCCGGCTCGGCATTGAAGCACAAGCCGAGCAGACTCCCGATCTGGAAATTGCCGGACAGGATCTGGTCAACCTGATCATGGTGATTGTCCCGATTGCTGTTGTTGTGAGCGCGCTGTTGATCGGGTTTTCCCCTGCAGGTTCGGGCATGATGGCGCTGTTCATTCTGATCCCGCTGGCGTTCTTCAACCCTGAAATTCGCCGCGAACCGTTCCGTATCATCGCAGCCCTGGCTTATGGCGGCCAGACATTCGGCCGCCTGTTGATGGCGATTGGCGTCGTTGGAATAATCGTTGCGGTCCTCGGCTCGACTGGCTTGCCAATCGACTTCGCCAACGTTGTCGCCACCGGCGGGCAATCGAACCTGTTTGCGACTTTGCTCATCGCAGCGCTTGCCGCATTGCTGCTCGGGATGGGTATGCCGACACTGCCAGCCTATCTGACAATCATCCTGATCATGGGACCCACGATGCAGAACCTCGGCCTGTCGGTGTTGGTCGGTCATATGTTCGTATTCTACTACGGCGTTGCCTCGTCGATCACGCCGCCGGTCGCTGTCGCCGCCTATGCTGCTGCGTCTATCGCCGATGCCGCGCCGTTAAGAACCGCTGTCTACGCCATGCGCATTGGCCTGGTAAAATTTGTCGTGCCATTCGTGTTCGCGTTTTACCCGGTGTTGTTGATCGTCAAGGAATCAGGTGTCGCATTTGACGCCCTTGATTTCCTTTCGATCCTCACGCGGCTGGTGCTGATGATCTATCTGGTGTCGAGCGCGACAATTGCGTTCGACTACCGGCGTCTGCCGGGATGGGAAATCGCGCTGCGCCTGGCGCTCGCCATTGCCATACTGGTCGTCAATCCGTGGATTCACTGGCCGGCCGTGGCTCTGGCGCTTGTGTTTGTGATTTGGCACCGGGCGTTGGCAACGGCGTCAAGCAATCAAGCCGCGTGAGCGCGCGCCGGATGCGCGCTTACCTTGTGCTCAGCACGCGCACCATTTCGGAGTAGCCACGGGCGCGCGCGTGGGCGAGCGGGGTGACGCCCTGCCGGTCGGCGATATTGCGATTGGCGCCAGCCTTGATCAGGGCTCGGGCGCATTCAACGTGGTTTTTGCCGCCATCGCCGAGAACGATGGATTCCATCAGCGCGGTCCAACCCAGATTGTTGAAGTGGTCGAGCGGCGCGCCGGAGCTTATCAAGCGTTTGACAACTTGATGATGTCCGAGGTGCGCGGCGGCGATCAGGGCGGTGCCGTGGTAGGGGCTGGTGATGTTCGTGGCCTTGTTTCCCAGCTTCAAAACGAGATCGAGTATATTCACATTGTTGGCGACCGAAGCGATGGTTGCCGCGTCATAGGCTTGTCTTACCAGCGCGTTCATATTCGCGCCGGCATTCGCCAATGCCTGTAGTGCTGCCGCTCGGCCGGCGAAGGCTGCGATATGAACAGCGGTACGGCCGAACCTGTCGTTCGCTTCCAGATTGGCGCCGCGCTTTGCCAGCGCCCGGATCATCTCGGCGTCGCCATCGTACGCTGCTTTGTGCAGACCGGTATAGGCGGCAATCTCCGCCTTCGATGGCGCAATCTGGGCCACGGCGTTCGATAGGCCGGCGGCGATGACAAAGCCCGCGCCAGCAATACTGTTCAGCAAGATACGTTTCGGCGCAAATCGCATTCCCGCATCCTTTTCAGGCCGGGGAGAGTGCAGGCGATGTTCAGCCCCACACTTCCTCAGCGATGGAGACAATGAATTCGAGCTTCTTCCATTGTTCGTCTTCGCTCAACGTGTTGCCTTCCTCGGAGGATGCAAAGCCGCATTGGCTCGAAAGACAAAGCTGGTCGATGTCGATAAACTTGGCGGCTTCCTCGATGCGCCGCAGGACATCGGCGCGGCTTTCCATTGCGCCGCTCTTCGAGGTGACCAGCCCAAGCACGACAATACGATCTTTTGGCACCAGGCGCAGCGGCTCAAATCCGCCCGCCCGGTCGGTATCGTATTCCATGAAGTAACCGTGCACATTGATGCGGTTGAACAGGATGTCTGCAACCGGCTCGTAGCCTCCCGATCCCATGAATGTGGAACGGTAATTGCCGCGGCACAAATGCATGGTGATGGTCATGTCATCGGGAATGTCGGACATTGCCGCATTTATCCCGTCGGCATATTTTTCAGTCATTGTTTGTGGATCATCGCCATTGGCCCGAACGCCTTCGCGATATTGTTCATCGCACGCCATGGCGATGAAGACTTCATCGAGCTGCAAATAGCGGCAGCCGTTGTCGGCAAAGTCGCGCACCGATTTGGCATATGCGGCGCCAAGGTCATCGAAGAATTCCTCGAGCTCGGGATAGACGCTTTCAGGCAACGCCTTGCGGCCGGTGCGGCCGTAGATCGCCGACGGGGCAGGGATGGAAATCTTGGCCAGCCTGTCCGTATTGGCTTGGACAAACCGGAAGTGGTCGATCATCGGATGGGTGGAATACGTCACCTTGGAGGTGCAGCGAACGCCTTCGGCCCGGGTATTCATGCCGCTAAAGGCCATGCCCTGGTCCATGATGTAGCGTTCGCAACCGTCGAGACCCCACAGGTAATCAAGGTGCCACCAGCTACGGCGGAACTCTCCGTCGGTGACCGCCTGAAGACCGGCATCCTCCTGCTTCTTGATGACGCGAACAATTTCCTGGTCTTCAACCGCCTTGCGCGCACCGGCATCGATCTTGCCATCGGCGAACTTCTGCCGGGCCTCTTTGATGACTTCGGGACGCAAGAGGGAGCCGACATGATCGGCTCGAAACGGCGGCTTGGATCGCTTCATGGTAATCTCCAGGGACGGTCGGCGCGAATTCGTCAATCCTGCGCTCCGCTGGCCTGAAGGTCAATCGAAGTTGCAAGTCATATGGCCTGCAGCGCCAGCCTGACGCCCGGCGTCGTCCTGGCGGTGTCCCGCTGGACATACTCGATAAGCAGCGCGCCGAACTTCGCACGCGCCGCATCGGTCGCCAGCATGCCATCTTGACTGTCGACGCTAAGAATTGTTGGCCCGTCACACCCGGTCACATCAGGTTTCAGCGTACGCGGTCCCGATTCAGCGGCCGTAAATTTGTGTACCCAGGCTGTTAATCCGCTCGGCACGAGATCTTCCAGTGAACGCCGGCAGCCCATCACCGCCAGTGGGCGGCCGGTGTTGGCGAAGGCTTCCATCTGCCGTTCGAACCGCTCGGTGGACGTGTCGCGGTCGCCAGCAAGGTCGCGAATTTGCTGCAGGGATTCGACGGAGTGACTAATGGCCCGCATCGTTTCGGGAATTCGGGCTTCAATGCTGCCAGGGTTCTGGGCAGCGGCTGCCGCATCGCCCTTGCGCACATCTGGCTGGGCCAGGCCCGTGCCAGTCCGCATGGGCGGCTTGTCCAACAGGAGCAGGCGCGCGACCCGGTGTTCGCCCGCAACAAGCGTCAGTTCCTCGAGTTCGGCGTCACTGCCACCGAGTACGGCAATATCGCCATAGCGATGGCCCTTCAGCCAGCTCACCGCAGCCTGAAGCTGCCGGGCCGGTGTTTCGAAAATGCGCAAATCCGATGAAGCTGGGTCTTGAAGCCGAAGACAGGCTATTCCGGACCTGGCAAGCCGGCGCGCCAGATCGACACGCAAACGCGGCCAGTGGAGGGCCTGACCTTCGGCTGAGGGCAGCATCAGGACCGCGGCGCCCTGTTCCTTGCCGCTGCTGGCGCGCGAAAAGATACCGGCAAATTGTTCATTTGAGGTGAGATAAACCGGGGTTTCAAGGTATCCCGGGCCCGCCATTGGTTTGATCGGCGGAGCAACCGGGTGAACGCCGGGAGCGCCGCCCGGGATGCTCAAGAGGTGCGCGATTGCGCTCCAGTGCGGCGTGGCGCGGCTTGCCGCCCGCATGTCCGACAAAGCCCTTCCAAACCCCTCGAGCGTGTCATTGGTTTCAACCGGGCGGTTGAGCGCAACAAAGGCATCGGCGATCAACTGGCGATCTTCGCCCCGGTTTTCGGCCAGAACGATGATCTTTCGCGCCGGACAGGAGGTAAGTTTTCCCCATTCGAATTGCTCCAGTTCGTCGAGGGTCTGCCTTCCCAGACGAAATCCGGCCATGTCGACACCCTCAAACGGCAGTTGCGCGAAACCGGCCGGCAAATCTTCCTCAATGCCGGCGCCGGCGGAGCGTGTCATTTCAGCGACCAGCGATCTTCCCGATGCGGGTGGGGCCATCAGCACCAGCTCCTCGGGAACCGACCCGGCATTGCAAGCCTGGACTGCCACGATCGCACCCAGGCGCAGACCAATGTACGAAATCTGTTCGACACCGGCATGCTTGATCAGCCACTCGCAGGCCGACGTCGCGTTATCACTCCAGCGGCGCAAAATACCGGGGTCGAGACTTGTGCCCGCGGGATATCCAGCGCCGCTGTAGTCGAACCGAAGCACGTGCAATCCGCGTTCACTCAAGGCGGTTGAAAGTTCAGCCAGCGCGCCCCGATAGCGCACTTCTTCCAACCCGAACGAATTGCAAATCACAACGCCCTTGTGGGATCGCCCCGGGCTGTAAAGACCGAAGCAATTGTCAAATGTAACCGGTTGCATATGCCATTCCCGCGCTATTGGTTGTGTAGCGCCAGTCCATCCTATCGGGCTTACGGGAAGGTGAATTAAGGGCCGGTCTTTACCGGTACACGGCGGTTCTGCGGCTGTTTCGGAAGCTTTAGTTAACAGCGCGCGAAACAATCTGGTTAACCTCTTCCGCGATACGGTGCGACGCCCTGATCGGGCGCCCAGAGGCCAGCCGGCAAACGCCCGTGTTGCCAGAATACGTCGATCGGCATGCCACCGCGCGGATACCAATAGCCCCCGATGCGGAACCATTTCGGGCGCAACAGCTTTACCAAGTCCTTACCTATGCGCACCGTGCAATCCTCGTGGAACGCGCCGTGATTTCGGAACGAGGTCAGGTAAAGCTTCAGCGATTTGGACTCGACCAGCCATCGGCCAGGCGCGTAGTCGATCACGAGATGGGCAAAATCCGGCTGGCCGGTTACCGGGCACAGGCTGGTAAATTCAGGGGCTGTGAAGCGGGCCAGATAGTTTGTGTCAGTATGCGGATTTGGGACCCGGTCCAGCTGCGCTTCCTCGGGAGAGGCGGGAACCGGGGCTTCGCGCCCCAGGATCGACGGCTTGTTTTTCCGTGCTGCCATGAATTGCTTTCAGTACCGCGGAATTTACTCTGTCATCTGCGCCGCTGGGTCGGCAACGGGAGGATATCCCGCGTTTCGGCGCAGTTCGACTAAACCGGCGTTAGCCCCTATACCAGATCGCGCGCCTTGGTCTACATTGCGCGCATTCACTGATAGCCGCGGCGCCGGCAACTGGAATTGATTTTGGGGGACTTTATGGCGAAACGGCCGAATTTTCTGTTTATCATCACTGATCAGCAGCGGGCCGATCACGTTGGTTGCTACGGCAACGACATCGTCCGCACGCCTTCCATTGACTCCCTTGCAGCCAGCGGCATCCGCTTCACCCGCAATTATGTCGCCAACCCGGTATGCATGCCGAACCGGGCCTCGATCATGACCGGGCGAATGCCGTCGCTTCATGGCTGCCGCCATAATGGCATCGCCTTGTCGCGGGAACACACGACTTTTGTCGAAGTACTGCGTGACGCAGGCTACCGGACGGCGCTGATCGGCAAATCGCATTTGCAGGGGATGACCGGTATGCCACCCGGCATGTCATTCGAGGTCGACGATGGATTGAGCGCACCATCGGAGGCCTATCGCGACGCCTTCAAGGACCAGCGCAAGGGGCCTCCCTACGAACTGGAAGTGCTGCCAAGATGGGACAGGCCGCTGGCGGATCGCATGCAGGAGCATTTTTACGGATTTGAGCACGTCGAAATCGCCGACGACCATGCGGACCGGGCCGGCGGCGACTACCTGCTTTGGGCCCGCAGCCAGCACCCGGACTTCGGCAGCCTCGTGGGACCTGAGAACGCCCATCCGGACAACCGGATCAACGCACCGCAGGCCTGGCGCACACGCGTGCCGGAAGAGCTCTATTCCACGACCTACATCGAGCAGAGGACGATTGCGTACCTCGAACAATGCGCAAAGGCGGAAAATCCCTTCTTCATCCAGATGTCATTTCCCGATCCGCATCATCCGTTTACGCCACCGGGAAAATACTGGGACATGTTCAACCCGGACGACATGCCGGTGCCGGCATCGTTCGGCAAGGGCGATTTGCCCCCGCTGAAGCAGATGGTCGATGTCATGCGCGACGGCAGCGATTTGCGCGACAACCAGGCGCCATTTGCGGTAACCGAACGTGAGACGCAGGAAATCATAGCGCTCACCTATGGCTCCATCGCGATGATCGACGACTCGATCGGGCGCGTGCTGGCCGCACTCAAGCGGCTCGGACTGGATCAGGACACGGTTGTCGTATTTACCGCCGACCACGGCGATTACATGGGCGATCACGGCATCATGCTGAAACTGCTGTTGCACTATCAGGGGCTGATCCGCATTCCGCTTATCTGGAGCGAGCCGGGCATGCAGCCGCAGGTAAACAGCGGACTTGCTTCCACCCTTGATCTGTCAGCCAGCATCATGCGGCGGGCAGGGATTCAGCCGTTCAACGGCAATCAGGGACGCAACTTGCTTGCGCCCGAGAGCGAAGCGCCTGAATGCCTGTTGATCGAAGAAGATACACAACGACCGATCAACGTGTTCAAGCGGCCGCAGCGATTGCGCACATTGGTTACCAAGCGCTGGCGCATGACCTACCGCCACGGCGAGGATTGGGGCGAATTGTTCGATCTTGAGAATGATCCCGACGAAATCGTCAACCTGTGGGACGACCCATCCCATGCTGGAACGAGAGCCGAACTTACGGATGTTCTGATGCGCAAAATGGTGGACATGCAGGATCGTGCGCCGTTGCCGTCGTATCGGGCGTGACCGGATCGCCACGTTGAGACGCCGGGGATACGGATTTACGATACTTTACGCTTCATCGGTCTATCGCTGCTGGCAAAGACGTTAGAAACGCCTATGATTGCGGGCGTCATATCGGCATCCCGATTAGCGCCATCCTCCGATTCTTGCTATGGAGCGGGCGAAACTGCCATTCCCGTCGGAGCCTAAAGATGAACGACGCTGCATCTGACCAGCCGGTAGAGACCGCGCAGCAGCAAGATGCTCCCGGCAAGCGCGAACCGCGCCATGGACTTTGGCGCAAACTGCTCATAATCGTTCCGCTTGCGGCAGGCGTGGCGGTTCTCGGCTACGCGATCAAGTCGCGCAAACCGCCAGCGCAAACGCCCGTTGCGGAAAGGGCTCAGCATGTTCGTGTTATCGTGGCTGCAGAAGTTGCAATCCACCCCCAGGTGACAGGTTACGGGACTGTCAAACCGGGACGGGTCTGGAACGCGATCACGCAAGTCAGCGGCAAAATCATTTATGTACATCCAAACCTGAAGAAAGGCGCGCTGATCAAAAAGGACTCGGTTCTGGTCCGTATCGATCCAGCCGATTTCGAAATGGCGATTGCCGAGGCGACAGCCAACATCGAATCCGCCGAGGCGCGCCTGCTCGAACTGACGACCAACCAGTCCAATTTGACCAAGGTTCTTTCGATCGAGGAAAAGTCGCTGACGTTGAAGCGCTCCCAGCTGAACCGCAAACAGGCGTTGCAAAAGCGCGGCACCGCAACCGCGCTATCGGTGGAACAGGAAGAACGTGACACGCTCGCGCAGGAGCGCCGCGTCCTGGACATCAAGAATCAGCTAACCCTGCTACCCGCACAGCAATCAGTACAAAGGGCGCAGATTGCGGTGAACAAGTCGCGGCTGCAATCGGCCAAACTCAACCTGTCCCGCACCACCATCAAGGCGCCATTCTCCGGCCGCGTTGCCGAAGCGCCGATCGAGCGAACCCAGTTCGCACAGGCCGGTTCGCGGCTTGCGATTATTGATTCCATCGCAGTGGCTGAGATCGAAGCGCAGTTTCCGATTGCACCGCTGGCGCAA
The DNA here is from genome assembly GCA_964615275.1 of uncultured Beijerinckia sp. Lineage (GTDB taxonomy): Bacteria > Pseudomonadota > Alphaproteobacteria > Rhizobiales > Beijerinckiaceae > Terripilifer. Next base: position 20,547 of record CAZTMN010000039.1, read on the forward strand.
TTTGCCAGGGCCAACGTGACCAACGGAAGACAGGCCAATGCCGGGACCTCGGTGGATTTCGCACAGCTGGTAAAACAACAAGGTTATTACGCGATGGTGCGCATGCTGAGCGGCCCGGCAAGCGCAAGCTGGCGCGGCGATATCGTCCGCGTCAGTGACACGTTTGACCCACAGACCCGCACGATGGGGATCATTGCCGCAGTCAAGGACAGCTATCGCAAGGCCGTTCCAGGCGAGCGCCCGCCGCTGACCAAGGGGATGTTCGTTCAAGTTTCCTTGCACAGCAAGCCGCTTGCGCCCGGGATTGTCGTTCCGGCGGCAGTGGTTGAAGACGGCAAGATCTATCTTGCCGGCAAGGACAATCGTCTGAAAATACGCAAGGTTCAGACCGGCCTCACCGTCGGCGGTCTTGTGCAAATCCGCGGCGGGCTGAAAGCAGGGGACAAAATCGTCGTATCGGACATGCCGTATGCACTGCCCAACATGCTGCTGCGCACTGACCGGGACAGCGGGCTGGAAGCTGACATTGCCCAGGCCGCACGAGGCGGGGCTGCTCCTGCTGGCGGCGTCGAGCCGGCCGGCAAGGCAGAGAAAAAGCACGGGAGCGGGCAGCCGTGATCCGGTTTTTCGCAGGTCACCCTACAGCCGCCAACCTTGTCATGGTGGCGTTTCTGGCGATCGGGATATTGTCCTGGCCCATGCTTCCTCGCGAGACTTTCCCGCGCCTGGAACCCAATCGCGTGGAAGTGTCCGTGGCCTATCCGGGAGCCCGGGCCGAAGAGGTAAAGGAAGCGATCTGCCGGCGGATCGAGGACGCCGTTAGCAGCGTCGATCAAATTCTCGAAGTCAAATGCGAGGCGCGCGAAAATCTCGGCCGCGCCGAAATCAAGATGCGCGAGGGCGCCAATCTCGACCGCTTTACAGCCGATATCAAAACCCAGGTCGATGCCATAACCTCATTCCCTGAGAACACCGAAAAAGCGATCATCAAGCAACTCGGACGGACCGATTTTGTCGCCGCGGTAGCGGTGACCGGTCCGCTGGACCGCTCGCAGCTGAAAGCTTATGCCGAAGATGTCAAGGCGCGCTTGCAGCAAACCCCGGGGATCAACAAGGTCGACATTCGCGGCTTTTCCGATCATCAGATCAGGATCGAATTGTCCGATCAATTGCTGCGCCAATACGGCATTACCATTGCCGATGTGGCCGGCAAGATCCGCCGGCAAAGCAAGGATGCGCCGGTTGGCATTTTGCGCGCCAGTGACCGGGAAATATTGTTGCGCGTCGCCGATGAGCGCCGCAAGCCGCGCGAATTCCGCAGTATCGTCGTGGTCGCTGCGCCCGGCGGTGGTGAAATCAAGCTTGGTGACATCGCCACGATCTCCGACCGGTTTGAACTGGATGAAGACAAAGTCCTGTTCAATGGCAAGCCGGCTGCCATCCTCGAAGTGACGAAGGCGGCTGCCGAGGACACGCTGGAGGCGATGGATGCCTTGCAGGGCTTTTTGAAGCGCGAGCGCCAGGCCGCGCCGAAGGGCGTGGCATTTACCATCACGCGAGACGTGTCCTCCATCGTTCGCGACCGTTTGCGCCTCGTGGTCAGCAATATGACGCAAGGGTTGGCGCTGGTCGCTATCGTGCTGTTCCTGTTCTTCGGCCTGAGATATTCCTTCTGGGTTGCAATGGGCCTGCCGGTCTCCTTCGCCGGCGGTTTTGGCGTGATGGTCGGGCTCGACTTGTCGATCAACATGCTGACCATGGTCGGCCTGTTGATCGGTATTGGCCTGTTGATGGATGACGCCATCGTCATTTCAGAAAACATTGCCGCGCATCGGCAACGGGGCAAATCCCCGCTTGATGCGGCCGTTGACGGCACACGGGAAGTTTTTCCAAGCGTGATATCGTCTTTCACGACCACGGCCTGCGTGTTCAGTTCATTGTTATTCCTGAAGGGCGACATCGGCCAGGTGCTGAAAGTCATTCCGGCGGTTATGCTGGTTATCCTGACGGTGAGCCTGATCGAGGCATTTCTGGTTTTGCCGCACCATCTGCTGCATGCGATTTCCCACGCCGGGATTGGCGCCGGTTGGCTGCAACGGCAAATGGAAAAGGGCTTGTCCTTCGCTCGTGACCGGATCGCCGGCCCTCTGGTCGACTTCTGCATTGCGTGGCGCTATTTCACTGCCGGCGCTGCGATAGCGGTGTTTCTGTCAGCTATTGCGATGATGATCGGCGGACAAGTGAAGTTCCGCGCGTTTCCGGCCATCGAAGGCGATATGCTGGAGGCGCGTATCCTGCTTCCGCAAGGTACGCCGCTTGCCCGGACAGAAGCAGTTGCCAAACATGTCGTCGATGCCATGCGGCGCGTGAACAAGAAATATTCACCGGATCAGCCCGGCGGGCAAAGTCTCGTTCGCAATGTCACGATCAGCTACAACAAGAATATCGATTCATTTGAAACCGGCGCTCATGTGGCGACAATTACCGTCGACCTTCTGGCGGCGGAAAGCCGCAATACGGCTATGGCGAAAGTCATTGGCGATTGGCGCACCGAGACGGGCAGCGTGCCAGACGTTCGCTTCATCAAGTTTACCGAACCGACGATCGGTCCAGGCGGACGGGCCATCGATTTGCGGCTTGTGGGACGCGACCTGGAGCAGTTGAAAAAAGCTTCAAGTGAATTGCAGAACTGGATGCGGCGCTATCGCGGGGTTCGCGATCTTACCGATGACCTGCGGCCGGGAAAACCGGAGATCCGTGTGCGCCTGAAACCGGGCGCTTCGAACCTGGGCGTCGATACCGATACGATCATCGCGCAAATGCGTGGCGCATTTCTCGGCACCACCGTGACGAAGATACAGGTTGGGTCGGAACAATACGAAATCGACGTGCGAATGCAACGCAGCGAGAAGGACAGCATTGGCGACTTGCGCAATTTCACCATCAGCGCAAGCGGCGGCCGCCGCATCCCGATCACCGATGTCGCAGATCTTGAGCAGGGCAGGGGCTACGCGCGGATTCAGCGAATAAATGGCAGTGAGGCGGTCACGATCCAGGGCGATGTCGACACGCGGCTAGGCAATGCTTCTGCGATCGTTTCAGATACCCGCAAGCGCTTTGTTCCTGGCCTGCTGAAACGTTACCCGGGCGTCAGTTTCCAGTTGCGCGGTCAAAATGACGAGGCAAGCAAGACCCAGGAATCGATGGCGCGGGGGCTGTTAATTGGCCTGATCGGCGTCTTTATCCTGTTGAGTTTCCAGTTCCGCAGTTACATCGAGCCGGTCGTCGTGATGATAGCGATCCCGCTGGCGCTGATCGGCGTTGTTTATGGTCATTGGGCGATGGGCCTCGACCTTTCCATGCCGAGTATGCTTGGATTTGCCGCCCTTGCCGGGGTCGTGGTCAACAACTCGATCCTGCTCGTGAACTTTGCCAAGATCCGTTTCAACGCCGGCATGGGTTTGGCGGAAGCGGCGCGCCAGGCAAGCCGGGCCCGGTTCCGGGCGATCTTTCTGACAACCAGCACGACAATCGCCGGTCTGTTGCCAATCCTGTCGGAGACGAGCCTGCAGGCGCAGGTTCTCATCCCGCTGGTTACCAGCCTGATGTTCGGGCTGCTGTCCTCCTCAGTCCTCGTGCTGCTGGCGGTGCCCGCGCTCTACCTGATCCTCGATGACATGGGATTGACGAGCGTCTCGAGGCAGCGCGCGGATGAAGCTCTTGAAGCCAGTGGCGGGACCGGCCTGCAGGCAACGCAACCTGCGCCAAACAGCGCGTGAACGCGGCGCGAATCCCCGGCAATACAGCCACAAGCGCGGTCGGTGCGGCGCCACACTTAATCACAAAAAAATATCGGGCATGGCGGACGTGACAAAACGCACACGCAGAAGGGAAGCTTCCCCATGTCTACACTACCCGGAAAAATACCCAGCAGGTTGAAACTTCTGGCCGCGTCGGCTGCGCTCGCAGCATCGTTTGCAGTCAACCCCGTTCAAGCCCAGCAAAAAGTCATGATCGTACTGGATTCATCGGGCAGCATGGCCGGCCAGATCGGCGGGGTGCGCAAGATCGATATTGCCCGCCAGGCAGTTGGTTCGATCCTTGGGAAAATGGATGCTAAAACGCAGCTCGGCCTGTTTGCCTACGGCCACCGCCGCAAGGGTGATTGCGGCGACATCCAGATGATACACGCAATGGGCTCGCCCAATTTCCGCTCGATGATGCGCTCGGTCAACCGGCTTCGGCCGATAGGCAAAACCCCGCTCGGCGATGCGGTGCGGCAGGCTGCAAGGGCCATGCGCTACACCGAGGAAAAGGCCACTGTCATTCTCGTCAGCGACGGCAGGGAAACTTGCGGGTCAGACCCGTGCGCACTCGGACGCGAGTTGAAGAAACAGGGGATTGATTTCAAGGTCCATGTCGTCGGTTTCAATATTCGCCGTGGCGAGGAATCCGGGCTGCAATGCCTGGCACGCAACACAGGTGGAGCCTATGTCGCGGCCAACAATGCGTCATCGCTGAACAAGGCCCTTCAAACGACCGTGAAAAAGGTTGAGGCGGAGCCGCCGCGGCCGGTCAAGGTGCAAACGCCGCCACCGGCGCCGGTCAAACCGGCCTTGAACGGGTTGAAGATCCGCGCCTTTATCAAGGACGGCGGGCCTGAATGGAAGGGCACTCTCGGCGTGACCGTGCTGGCCAAGCCGGAAGGTTTGTCGCAGCAGCGCAAGAAGGTTGCATCGGCATGGCGGGTGCGATCCGGCCATATCGTCAAGGCGTTGAAACCGGGCGATTACCGGGTGCAGATCGTCCTGCCGGATCATCGCCACATCACTTTCTCCCGGGACATAACCTATACCGGCGGCGGCCAGATGCTCGATGCCGTGCTCAATATCGGCCAGGTGCGTCTGGACGTGACCTTCAAGCAGGGTGGACGGCCGTTCAACTGGGCACTGGGCTGGACGGTCTCTTCCACGACGGCCGATTTCGCCGGCAAGCGCAAGAAAATCGCCTCGTTCTGGCGGGTCAAGACCGGTCACGTGAACTGGCTGCCGGCCGGAACATGGCGGCTTGATGGCCTGGCGACCGATGCCCGGTACATGAAGCTGCAAACCAACATCAAGATCGAGGCTGGCGGCCAGCACGTCATAACGCAAAGCATGAATGCCGCCCTGGTGCGCCTCGACGCCAAGCTTGTTGCTGGAGCGCCGGTCTTCAAGGGCCAACTCGGTTGGTCGATCTTCTATGGCAAACCCGACCTGAGCGGGAAACGCAAAAAATTGGCCGGTTTCTGGCGCAAGCGTGCAAGCTACGTATTCCCTCTTCCGGCAGGCGAGTGGACTATCGAGGGCGTGTTGCCGAGCCATCGCCACGTGAAATTTGCAACCAGGTTGAAAACCGAGGCTGGCGCCCAGACGCCCCACGAAGTGATCATGAATGCCGCCAGGGTACGATTCGATGCCACTGCCGACGGGAAACCCGTCAACGAGCAACTGGCGTTTGATGTGCTAGAGCCGACCAAAGACCTGGCTGGCAAGCAGCGCAAGATCGCCGGTTTCTGGCGCAAGCGTTCGGGGCTGGTAACATATCTCAATGCCAGCAAGTACCTGCTGAGGGCCTATGTCGTAAAACAGCGCAATATCTCCGGCCAGACAACGATTGAGGTGAAACCTGGCCAGGAAACCGCCTACGGCGTAAACATGACGGTGGAATAATCGCCATCGAGAAAGGGCGGCTTCCCAGGGAGCCGCCCTTTCCACATCCAATACAGCTCGCCTGCTGAATATATTCCGGCGAGGAATGCCTCCCTAAAGGCAAATGTTCCTAGCAGGATTAAATGTCTATTTACCATATAGCTCGTTAAAATAATGTTGTTCAATCGTTCCCGGCGCTTTCCCCGTCGCCAAGTATGACTGCCGTATCGGCGCCCAGAGCGGGTGGGGCGTTGCGCAGCGGGCCACGCTCGCCATTAAAGCGCAGTGGCAATCCGATAAGGCTCATTCCGCTTTCCGGTGCTTGCTGAACGATACCGAGGGCCTGCGTCTGCGGATGATTGATCACCTCGTCCATGGATTGCAATGGCGCAATCGGCACGCCGGCCGCCTCGACAATCTCGATCCATTCGGCGGCGGTCCTGGTGGCGATGATGTCCTGGACGGCAGCGTTGACGAACGCCCGGTTTTCCACGCGCCTGGGATTTGTCTTGAAACGCTCATCCTCCAGCCATTCGGGGTGGCCGAGGGCGCCGGCGAGCCGTCGGAAGAGGTTGTCGTTGCCCGCCGCGATCATGACATAGCCGTCAGATGCCTCGAACACCCTGTAAGGGACGAGGCCGGGATTTTCCGACCCGTTGCGGCCGGGTAGCTTGCCGGTGGCGTTATAGCTGGCGCTTTGAGCGTTGGTCCAGGCCAGGGCGGTTTCGAACAGCGAGGTATCGACCGTGCAACCTTCGCCGCTGAAAGTGCGCCGGTACAGTGCCGACACAATGCCGATGACGGACCACATGCCTGAACCCTGGTCGATAAGCGATACACCAACGCGGATCGGCGGCTCGCCGGGATTGCCGGTAACGCTCATGATGCCGCCGAAGGCCTGCATCAGCGGATCGTAGCCCGGTTTGCCGACCAGAGGGCCGGATGAGCCGAATGCGCCGAGATTGCAGTAGATGAGCCGGGGGTTTTCCGCCCGCAATTCCTCGCCAATGCCAAATTGGGAAACCAGTCCTGCCCGCATGTTCTGGATCACGACATCGGCCTGGCAGACGATGAAGGATCGCAGTTTCGCCAATTGCTCCGGGTCCTTGAGATTGACCGCAGCGGATAGTTTGTTGCGATTTACCGACTGGAAGATCGTCGATGCATCGTTCCAGAACGGCGGGCCCCAGCTGCGCGCATCATCTCCCGTTGCCGGGTTTTCGATTTTTACGACCCGTGCCCCGAGATCGGCGAGGATTTGCCCGGCAAACGGTGCGGCAACGCTGTGGCCAAGTTCGACAACGGTAATGCCGCCCAAGGGACGCGCGGCGCTGGCCGGCTCGCCGCCGGACGTATCGCCAGCGGCATCACCTATCGAACCGATCGCATCGTTTTGGCTCATAATGGCAACCTGCGGGTTTGATCGAAAGCGGCGGCTGGGCCCCGCGCGGGCCTGATCCTTGAACCAGCCCCGGCGCGCTGTCAAAGCTGCTGGTCGCAGGTTTGATAGAATTTCGGTGGTCTTTGTGACGCGCTGGCCGGCATGGCTATTGTATTGACAGCCTTGGTCCGATAGCCCACCATTCGACTTCCGAAAAAGCACGACGCCGATCAACGGCTGAGATCTGGAAATTTGCAACAGGGAGGATTTGGCATGCACCCAAGCCGAGTATCAGGGAAATTAAAATTGACGGGCCTTGCCGCCGCAGGCGCGCTCGTATTGCCACTGTTGGCAGCCGGTCCAGTCAGCGCCCGTTCGCCAGAGCTGGAAAAAGTCATTGCAGGCGCCAAGAAGGAGGGCGTCCTGAAGGTATTGTGGACCGAGGGTCATTTTGGCGGCGATGTCGGCATCGGCGACATGGTCAAGGCCATGAACAAGATGTACGGCACCAACGTCAAACTGCAATTCACGCAGGGCAGGGCGTTTCCGGCGAACCTCGGCCGGCTGACACAGGAATATCGCGCAAAGCAGAAATCCAGCTCCGACATCTTCCTCGGCAGCGGCAGCCACATGGCCTCCGGCCTGAAAACCGGCATGCTGATGAAAGTTGATTGGGCCAAGCTGATCGAACGTCCGGCTCCGAAGAACGCATCCTTTGAGCGGATCAATCCGGACGGTGTTGGCGTTGCCGTTGCCTCACGCGTGGTTGGCATTGTCTACAACAAGAACCTGGTCAAGGGCGCCGATGTGCCGACCAGCATGTACGATGTGTTGAAGCCGAAGTGGAAAGGGCTCGTTGTCACCACGCCTTATGTAACCGGTTTCTACCAGTTCATGGCGCCTGACGTTTTCGGTGAAAAGCTGATTCTTGATTATGCCAAGAAACTGAAACCGCAGATTGGCGGCTTCATCAGCTGTAACAGCCTCGACAAGCTGGCCAGCGGCGAATTTGCGATGCTGATCTTCGACTGCGGCCGCGACGCCACGGTTCGCTATCAGCGCCGCGGCGCTCCGCTGGAGCATACTGTGCCAAAGGAAATTGTCCGCAACAACATCATCAATCTCGGTGTGCCGGCCAATGCTGAACATCCCAATGCGGGCAAGCTGTTCATCGCCTTCACGCAGACCAAGCTCGGCCAGGATTTGCTGTGGAAGCACGGCGCCTACGATCTGGAAGTCTATGAAGGATCGAAGTCGAAGGAACTGGTCGACAAGTTCCGGGCCAAGTATCCGAAGGCGAAATTCCTGTTCAGCACGGTGCAGCGGACCGTGCAGCAGCAGAAGGACGGCCTGAAACTTCGCGCGTTCCAGAACAAGGTCAAGCGGATCTTGCGCGGACGCAAGCGCCGGTAATTCGCCAATCGAGCGACAAGCGAAGCGCGGGTCCCGTTAGCGGGTCCCGCGACTCTTGGTTGTAAAAGTGTGAGCGCCAACTTGCAGCTCCACCGCAACCGGACAAGCAACAAAAATAAGCAATTCAGCGGGGCAGGATTCAACTAGCATGGCTGCAGGCAATTTTCTGTCAAGACGAGGCATATCGATATCACCCTTCTTGCCGATCTCGTTGATCCCGATGATCGCGCTGATCGCGATTGTTATCGTTTTTGTCTGGGTCAGTTTTCAGACCGGCACGCTGGGCACCGAAGAAGCGGAATATTCTACCGAAAATTATAAGTCCATTTTCGGCGACGAATTCGTCTGGGAGGTGCTCGAAAACACTTTCATCTTTGCTGTTGTAACGACGGCTGTCGCTCTGTTCGTTGGCTTGCCTATAGCCTGGATTACCGAGCGCACGACAATCCGGCCGAAGGAGCTCATCTACGTGATGATGACCACAGGCCTTCTGGTTCCCCCGATCTTCATTGGCATGGGCTGGACGTTTATTGCGCACCAGAGAATTGGTCTGGCGAACAAGGCGCTCATGGGGTTGTTTGGTCTTGAGAAGGGACCGATCAATATTGAAAGCGCCGCAGGCATGGGAATGATCGAGGGCCTTACACTTGCGCCGCTGGCATTTGTCCTGAGCGTCCAGGTGTTTCGCACCATGAATCCCGCTTTGGAAGAAGCGGCCCTGACGTCCGGAATGAGTTTCAAGCGCACGCTTTGGAAAATAACGTTGCCGCTGGCACGCCCGGCAATCCTTGCTGCCTTGCTCTACATCTTCGTTATCGGCCTGGCGACGTTCGACATACCGGCCGTCATCGGCATGTCGGCCAACATTTTCGTATTCAGCACCTTCGTGTTCACCGAAGCGTTCCCGCCAGACGGACTGCCGGAATACGGCATTCCGGCGGCGCTTGGCACAGCCATGGTGCTGGTCGCGGCGGTACTGACGCTTTGGTATGTGCAAATGCTGCGCCGCAGCCAGCGCTACCAGGTGATTACCGGCAAGGGTTACAGGGCGAAGGAAATCCCGATCGGCAAGTGGGTGTTCGCCTGCTGGTCTTTCATATGCATCTATTTCTTCATCGGCCTGTTGCTGCCGGTTCTGCTGGTCTGTTTCATGGCCTTCCAGCCCTATATCACTCCACCGACCTGGGAAGCGCTGAACAACGCCACGCTGCTCAATTTCCGCGAGATGAACTGGGAGTACGTCCTGCGCGGCGTGAAAAACACGGTCATACTGATGGTACTCGTGCCGCCGGTAATCCTGTTTTTCGCGTTTTGCGTTTCCTGGCTGGTGGTTCGCTCGCGCTCGTCCTACCGCTACGTCCTTGAGTTCGGCGCATTCCTGCCGCACACGATTCCGCGCGTCGTCATATCGGTGGGCGCACTGCTCCTGTCTCTATACGTGGTGCAAAATTACGTACCGATTTACGGCACGATCTGGATCCTGGTGATCGTATACGTGATCACCTGGATGCCGTTCGGCACGCGCGCGCTCAACAGCTCGATGATCCAGATTCACCGCGAGCTGGAAGAGGCAGCGCATGTATCGGGATTGACGAAGGCGCGCACCGTCGGAAAGATCATGGTGCCGCTTCTGCGCCCGACGATGCTGTCGGTGTGGATATGGACCGGCTTGCTGGTCTACCGGGAAATGACGGTCGCGGTATTTCTGATCAGTCAGGACAACGTCACGTTGCCCGCGATCGTTTGGGGGCGCTGGACGCAAGGCGCGCCGACTTCGGCCGCAGCGATCACCGTTCTGATGATGGCGGCTCTGCTGCCGCTCATGGTCATTAGCTGGCGCTTTGCCCGCCGCAGCCGTATCGCCGGCGGCATGTAGCCCAATTCTAGCTCGTCACAGGTCACAGAACATGTCCGGAAAATCAGTAATCTCGATCCGCAGTCTGGAAAAATCCTATCCCTCCAGCCGGGGCCTCGTGCAGGCCGTAAAGAAGATCAATCTGGAGGTCGCCGAAAACGAATTCGTCGTTCTTCTGGGTCCCAGCGGCTGCGGCAAGACAACGACGCTTCGCTGCGTTGCCGGGCTTGAGCGGCCCAACGGCGGTGAAATCGAAATCGGCGGCGAGCTGGTCAATTCAGCCGCAAGCGGCCTGTTCGTCCCGCCGGAAAAACGCGACATCGGCATGGTATTCCAGAGCTATGCGGTCTGGCCTCACCTGAACGTTTTCCAGAATGTCGCCCTGCCGCTTACCGACGGGCGGCAGCGGTTGGGAAAAGCGCAGGTCAAGGATCGGGTCATGGATTGCATCAAGCTGGTGCAGCTTGATGGCCTTGAAGATCGTCCGGTAACCGACCTGTCCGGCGGACAGCAGCAGCGTGTGGCGCTGGCCCGGGCGATGGTGACCCAGCCGATGGTTCTGCTGATGGACGAGCCTTTGAGCAACCTGGATGCAAGGTTGCGTGAAGAAATGCGCATCGAGTTGAAAAAGATCGCCGATACTGCCGGTGTCACGACCCTCTACGTGACCCATGACCAGGCCGAAGCCCTGGCTCTGGGCGACAAGATATGCGTAATGAGCGAAGGCGTGATTCAGCAGGTCGGTACGCCGGAGGAGGTTTATTCGACGCCGCCGAACAAGTTCGTGGCCGAGTTTGTTGGCGAAATGAATTTCATCGATGCTGAAGTGACTGGCGGCGGCAAGGTCACGTGCATTCTCGGGGAACGGAGCCAGGCGCTGCCCGACGGCTGTAGCTCCGGCGACCGGATAACCCTGGCGATCCGTCCGCAGCATATCAGGCTGGCGCCTGAGGTGAGCGCCGGCGGACCGATCGGCACGATCAAGAGCCGCACTTATCTGGGCGATGCGGTCCTCTACGAGGTGGAAGTATCGGACAAGATCCTGATGGCCCGGATGGATGGTGAATCTAGGCTCGATGTCGGCCAGAATGCCGTGCTCGAACTGTTGGACGACCATTGGCACGTGTACAAGTAACCGCCGAAACAAGAACCGATCACGAATTCGAGGCCATTTCTATCATGGGGGTCAGGCTGCAAAGAGCGCTGACGGTTGAGCCTGTAGCCGTTAGCGGCGCTTAGAGAGTCACCAAGCGCTGTTTGGCGCCTTCGGCCATTCCACCCCTATGCCGACACAAACGCCCATCAGCGGACTCCCAGAGTCCAGCAAAAACCCTCCCGGAGGCGAGTAACGGCGGGGGCATATGTGTTGCCATCGGACGGCTGGGTGCTTCCCCGGCGATATCGCGTCCGAAATGTATCTTAAAAGGCACCATTGTAAGAAAAATCACAAGCGAAGGGTCACCTCCATAGCTTTATCGCTTTTTTGATTATTGCCTTGTGCGATAAAATGATATCTAGCTATCAATCGTTTGTAACTATTCGAAGGTCGTCTAAATGATGCGAAAATATCTTCTCGTGGCTGCAGCTACTTTGGGAGTTTCTGTCTCGGCAGCTTCGGCAGCCGACCTTTCCATGCGGTCGTCGGCTCCAGCGCCGGTCATGGCTGCTCCGATCTTCACTTGGACCGGTTTCTATCTGGGCGGGTCAGTCGGTTACGGATGGGGCCGAGAGCATCGTCAGAGATATACTGGGGGTCAAGTTACCTATGGTTCAGATGGCGGGCTTGTGGGTGCTTATGTTGGCTACAATTGGCGAATTAAATCCCTTTTATTTGGATTAGAGGTCAATGGCGATCTGATGCGTATATCCGGGGATGATGGAGGTGATGGGGGCTTACTAGATCGTACCACGCTTAAAGGTGGTGGTGCTTTACGCGCAAGGGTTGGCTTGCTTGTAACTCCAAAGCTCAATATCTATGGGGCTGCCGGTTGGGCAACCGCAAGAGCTAGTCACTTTAACGAGGGTGCAGTTAATGGTACTACTTTCAGTCGTACTGTAAGCGGATGGACTGCTGGTGGTGGTTTAGAATATAAGCTCTTTGGGAATTGGTCTTCACGTTTAGAATACCGTTATACAGATTATGGTTATTTCAAAAAGATTGATCCGAATGATACGATTGCTGACTATAGAGTAGGCTCTAGAATCCACGACGTTCGTCTCGGTCTGACTTACCATTTCGATGGTCCGGCTGGTGGCGTAGTTGCCAAATACTGATCGAAGTCAAGCATCACCCTAATGAAGTCAGAAAGCCCGGCCTCGTGTCGGGCTTTTTCACTTTTTGATTGCCCGACATCAGCGCCTATGGGACAGTTCAGGGTGATTGCGTAAGGGAGGA
>CAZTMN010000040.1:0-32940 GCA_964615275.1 uncultured Beijerinckia sp.
GACTTCAAGAAGCTACGCGGCAGTTCTTCGCAAACGGATATCTCCCGACAAGGCCATCGCGGCAGCGCAAATCAGGCCTGGCAATCCATTGCCCTACGAAAGCGGGCAGACGACGCATTATTCCGTGGTGGATGCGGCTGGAAATGCAGTTTCCAATACCTATACGCTCAATTTTACATTCGGCCTTGGAATGGTCGCTGCGGGAACAGGCATCTTGCTGAACAACGAGTTGGACGACTTTGCCGCCAAGCCGGATACGCCCAACGCTTATGGACTGCTCGGCGGCAAGGCCAATGCTCCCGGCCCACGCAAGCGGCCATTGTCTTCCATGTCTCCGTTGATGGTGTTCTCTGAAAAAGGAGCACTGCGTGTCGTCACCGGCACGCCGGGCGGATCCAGAATCATTACGACGGTCTTGCAGATCGTCCTGAACATCATCGATCACGGAATGAATGCTGCGGAAGCTACGCTCGCACCGCGCATTCATCACCAATGGTATCCGGATGTACTCAGGGTGGAGCAGGGCTTTTCGTCCGATACTATAAAATTGCTGGAGGCCAAGGGGCACACTGTACGGCGCGGCAGGGCAATTGGTTCGACGCAGACGATTGTACGCAGGGACGGTTTGCTGTTCGGCGCTGCCGACACCCGCCGGATTGGCGCTGCGGCATTGGGATACTAGAGCGCCGGGTGGAAAAGCGGGGCCTGCCTTTCGTTGGTGCATAACGCGCCCTGAGAGTGCGGACACGTTGCTCCAAGTATCCGCTAAACTCTCATTAAACGGATAGCTCAAACAGGTTTTCCTCGTGCGCCGGCCAGCGGCGCGGCGCCAGAAATACCGCGTCGGCGCGCAAGGTCAATTGCATCGCGGACGGATTTTTGGTCAGCCAGTGCCTGACCGCACGGGTAATTCGTTGGCGCTTTTGATGGGTAACCGAGTTGCGGGCAGCATCGATTGTCGCGCGGTGTTTTACTTCCACAAAGGCAATCGCACCACCACGGCGGGCGATCAGGTCTATCTCGCCGCCGGGCGCATTGTAGCGGCGCGCCAGGATGCGGTAGCCTTTCATTCGCAAGAAAGCTTCGGCTTTCCATTCCGCGCGAATGCCGCGCGTGTGGGCGCGCTTGCGGGCGCTGGCGGATTTGGCTGCAACCTGATCCGGTGTTGATTTGCGCTGCATGGCGTTTTCGGGGCGCTGATGGATGATTGTCCACCCATCAATCATCGCTCAGCTTAACAGTTTTCCTGTCTTCGGCAATCGCTACGGCCCTGGCGTAAAGATCGCGCCGTTTTTGTCCGGTCTGTGTTGCAACCTTTGCCGCCGCATCCTTTACCGAGAGGTCGTCCAATGCTTCTCGCAATAGGGCATCGGTTTCCGCAGCGGTTATCGATATATGGTTGTTATCCGGCGGCGCCACCAGGACAGCGATTTCGCCCTTCGGCGGCCCCTCGGCGGCCAATGCCGCGGCCAGGCTCTTGAGGCTTCCCCTGCGGACCTGTTCAAACTTCTTGGTAAGTTCCCGGGCCACAACCGCCTGGCGGTCACCGAGAATATCGGCCAAATCGGCAAGCATGGCGGCGACGCGGCTATTGCCTTCGTAGAATACCAGGGTTCCGGGGATTGATCCCAGTTCCGAAATTCTCTTGCGCCTCGCCGTCTGCTTTTGTGGCAGGAACCCCTCGAAGAAAAATCTATCACTCGGCAGTCCGGCGACGACGAGCGCCGTCAGGACCGCTGAAGCGCCAGGAATTGCAACCACCTTGTGTCCGCCCGATACGGCTTCCGCCACCAGTTTGTAGCCGGGGTCGGAGACCAGCGGCGTACCGGCATCGGAAACCAGCGCGATCTTTCCGCCCGCAGCCAGCCTTTCCAGGATTTGTGGGCGCATCGCTGCCGCGTTGTGGTCATGGTAGGTCAGCATCGGCGTGGTTATGCCGTAGTGCGCGAGGAGGGTGCGGGTTACGCGGGTGTCTTCGGCCACGACTACGTCAGCCGCGGCCAGTGTTTCGAGTGCCCGGAGCGAAATGTCGGCCAGATTTCCGATCGGGGTCGCCACTATGTGGAGGCCGGGATCAAGCGGTCGTGCCTCGGCCCGCAGGCCGAAGGCCGTGTATGAGGAGGGGGGGTCGGTCCCAGCGGTCATGTTTTCGCCCGAATGATCCGGCCATTCGATGACACGGAATTTGCGGCCCCGACCGGGTGCTGGCGGGATACCGGAGGAGACTTTAACATGATCGGGTGTTCTATAAAAAGAACATAATTTCGTCAAAAAGAACTAAATTTAACCATGTCCGGTCAAAATGCGATTTTTTCGCGACCCGGAATGGTCTTACTTAAAAAGTAACGTTTACAAATACTATCTGTGCCTAGGATAATGTGAGCGCTTGGCATGCGCCTGGGGCCCGCTGGGGGTGCAGGACGAGCCGTTCCGGACACTGAAGAATGGGTCCGGTTGATCGAATGCGGAAGGTTGCCATGAGTCACCAATACAAAACAGTTAAAACCCAACGGTCCGCCAGGCGGACTGCTCGTCCCGTAAAGGCCTGGCGGCTGATACCCGTTCTGGGTTTGGTGGCGGCGCTTGCGGCATGTTCGCAGCTTCCGGGTATCAGCAATCCTTTTGGCGGCAGTTCAACCCCTGGCGGTCGCGGTCTTCCCGCGGCCACGTCGGGGCAAACGCTTGGCACGGGTCCGGTACGGGTGGCCTTGCTGGTGCCGTTGACGCGCAATGGCGGGCCGAGCGTTGTTGGTGAAAGCCTGAAAAACGCTGCCGAACTGGCAATCGCCGATACTGGCGGTACCGCGATCACGTTGCTGGTCAAGGACACCGGCGGGTCAGCGGGCGGTGCAAGCGCCGCAGCCCAAAGTGCCGTGCGCGAGGGAGCGCAGATTTTCCTGGGTCCGCTGTTTGCTCACAGCGTCCGGGCTGCGGGCGGCGTTGCCCGCAACTCCAACCGGCCTGTGATCGCCTTCTCGACAGATACGTCGGTGGCTGCGCGGCGGATTTACCTGCTTTCCTTCCTCGTTGAAAATTATGTCGACCGGATTGTCGGATATGCAGCCTCGCAAGGACGGCGCAGCATCGGCGCGCTGGTTCCGCAGAACACGTATGGCAATGTTGCGCTGGCGGAATTGCAGCAGGCTGCTTCACGCCGGGGCGTGCGTATCGTTGCCGTGGAGCGCTATGGAGCCGGTGGCGGCGCTGCAGCTGCGCGCAGGCTGGCCCGCAATGCCCGCTCGATGGATGGCCTGTTTATTCCCGAGCAAGCCCAAGCTATGGGTCCAATCTCTTCCGCACTGGTCGGCGGCGGGGTTGATCCGAAGCGGGTTCTGGTGATGGGCACCGGCCTTTGGAATGATTCACGCGCAATGAAATTGCCCTTGTTGCAAGGCGCTGTTTTCGCTGCACCGGAAAATGCCGGTTTCAATTCCTTTGCGGATCGGTACCGTGCGCGCTTCAAAAACGACCCGACTCGCATCGCTACTCTTGCATATGATGCCGTGACCCTGGCGGTTGCATTGGCGGGACAGCCGGGGAAACAAAAGTTTCCGGAAAGTATCCTGACCAATCCGTCCGGATTTAACGGCGCCGATGGTCTGTTCCGTTTCCGGAAGGACGGAACGAATCAGCGCGGACTGGCAGTATTGCGGATCGAGAAAGGGTCGACTTCGATCATCAGCGCCGCACCGCGCAGCTTTTCCGGGCGTTCGTAAGATTACGCCGCGAGGTCGGCAACCACTGCATCGAGTACGGCAAAGCCGCCTGGGCTGACGCGCAGGCGGCCATCGCGCGTGCGTTCGATCATGTTGTGCTGCAAGAGATCATTGACACGGGCGGGGTCCAGGGCTGCGCCGCGAATGGTCTGGAACCGCGCCGGATCGATACCTTCGCGCAGACGCAATCCCATCAGCAAGAATTCATCGCCCTGCTGCTCGGCGCTCAACGTTTCCTGATCGACAATGCCATGCCCATTATTTGCGACAGCTGACAACCACGATTGCGGTTGGGGTTCCGTCGATTGCGCCAGCCTGCCACCTTGGCTGGTAATCCGGCCGTGGGCGCCGGGGCCAATGCCGGCGTACTCGCCATAGCGCCAGTAAATCAAGTTGTGGATACTTTCCTGCCCTGGCGTGGCATGGTTCGATACTTCGTAAATTGGCAGGCCGTGTGTGGTTGTAACTTCCTGCGTAATGTCCCACATGGCCCGGGCGAGGTCAGCGTCTGGCAAAACCAGTTTTCCGGCGCGATGCAGCCGTTCGAACATGGTGCCAGGCTCGATTGTCAGTTGATAGAGCGAGAGATGGCCACCGGCGCGGGTGCATGCTTGCGCAAGTTCCCGCTTCCACCTGTCGGCCGTCTGCGCGGGCCGGGCGTAAATAAGGTCAAAACTGTAACGGTCGAAGTTCCGGGCGGCAATATCCAGCGCTGCCATCGCTTCGGCGACCGTATGGGTGCGGCCCAGAGCTTTCAGGTCGTCATCGTCCAGCGCCTGAATACCGAGAGATACGCGATTGACGCCGGCAGCGCGATATCCGGCGAACCTGTCCGCCTCCACGGAAGTGGGATTGGCTTCCAGTGTAATCTCCGCGTCGCTTGCGATCTCCCAATGCTGTGCGATGGAATCAAGGATTGTGGCAACAGTGTGCGGGTTCATCAACGAGGGCGTGCCGCCGCCAAAAAAGATCGAGCGCACGGTTCGCTGTCCCGTGAGCGCGGCCCGATTCGCAATTTCGGCGCGATAGGCCTCAACGAATCCGGATTCATCGACAGGGTCCGCCGGGACATGGCTGTTGAAGTCGCAATACGGGCATTTTGACAGACAAAACGGCCAATGGATGTACACGCCAAAACCGGGATCGCGGGTATCTGATTGGGTTGTCATGCGCTGCTTATGGCACGAGTCGCGAAGGTTGTCAGCGGCGTGCATCCGCAAGCATCATGGACGCCGCTTTTTCGGCGATAACCATGGTTGGCGAATTTGTATTACCGGAGGTTATCGAAGGCATGGCCGAAGCGTCGGCTACCCGCAGGCCATGCAACCCTCGCACGCGCAACCGCGCATCCAGTACCGCCAGCGGGTCGCCATCGGCCCCCATCTTTGCCGTGCCGACAGGATGAAAGATCGTGGTGCCAATATCGCCGGCGGCATGAGCCAGTTCCTCATCGGACACCAGATGAGCGCCTGGCTGATACTCTTCGGGAGAGTAGGGTGCAAGCGCGGGCGCTTCAACGATCTGCCGTGTGAGGCGAAGCGATTCAACCGCGACGCGGCGATCGTCATCGGTTGACAGATAGTTTGGCGCGATATCCGGCTGTACATGCGAATCAGCGGTTGTGATGTGGATCGAGCCGCGGCTTGTCGGACGTAAATTGCACACGCTGACCGTAATTGCGGGGAATGTGTGCAGCGGGTCGCCAAACTTTTCCAGCGATAGCGGTTGTACGTGATATTGCACGTTTGGCATTTCGAAATCGGCATTGGATTTGGCGAAGATGCCCAGTTGTGATGGCGCCATTGTCATTGGTCCGGTGCGGAAGAGGGCGTATTCGATTCCCATCCAGGCACGTTTTAACAAGTTCCGGTAGTCCGCGTTCAATGTGCGAACATTGGACACCTTGTAAATTGGCCGTAATTGCAAATGATCCTGCAAATTCTCGCCAACGCCGGGCAGGTGATGAGCCGTTTCAATGCCAAGCGGCCGGAGATGTGCGCCGTCACCGATACCGGAAAGTTCGAGAATCTGCGGGCTGGCTACGGCACCTGCAGTCAGCGCGACCTCGCGCGCAGACCTCATGGTTTTGCGTTCGCCGGCGCAGGAAAATTGCACACCGGTTACCCTCTTCCCATCGAGCACGAGTTTTTCAACGTGCGCGCCCGTCATCACTATCAGGTTGGGACGGTTGAGAACCGGTTTGAGAAAGCCGCGCGCGGCGCTCCAGCGGCGGCCGGTCTTGTGATTGACCTGAAAATAGGATGAACCGAAGTTGTTGCCGGTATTAAAGTCATCGGTTCGCGGAATGCCGACCTGCTCGGCGGCGTCCGCCACTTTATCCAGGATTTCCCACGACATGCGGGCCGGTTCAATCCGCCATTCCCCGCCTGCACCGTGCATGGCATTGGAGCCGCCAAAGTGATCCTCGTGGCTCTTGTAAACTTCAAGCACGTCCTCCCAGCCCCAGCCTTCCAGGCCAAGCTGGCGCCAGTTGTCGTAATCGGTGGACTGGCCGCGCATGTAGATCATGCCGTTGATCGCCGAGCATCCGCCAATGACCTTGCCGCGCGGATAGGCAAGGTCGCGCCCGTTCAGTCCGGGAATACTGCTGGTGCGAAGCATCCAGTCCGATCTTGGATTACCGATCGCGAACAGGTAACCGACCGGGATGTGAAACCAGATCCAATTGTCGTTGCCACCGGCTTCCAGAACAAGAACGCGGTTGTTCGGATCAGCGCTAAGCCGATTGGCAAGAACGCAGCCGGCGGAGCCTGCGCCTACAATTATATAGTCGAACTCGCTCCCGTCCGGCGGGTTGGCATTCGGCATCCGCATTCCGATCCCTTGATGTAAACGAGTTTCAAAATATCGCGGTTGGAGTTGTGCAGCAAACGCGCGTCAGTACCAGCGCTCCCAATCCAAGACATTTTCCATAGGCTTGCCATCGATATAGGCGCGCAGGTTGTGGCAAAATATATCGACAGGACCGGATTGTTGAACATCGGTTCCAGCGGATACGTGCGGCGTGATCAGCACCCGCGGATCGGACCACATACGCTCGGGCGGATTGCGTTCGAATTCGCCATTGTACACATCGAGCGCCGCACCGCGCAGGTGACCCGATTCGATGGCGTCCATGAGGGCTGCTTCATCTACGATCTCGCCGCGCGCAACGTTGACCAAAACGCCCTCGGGCTTCATTGCCGCGAGGCGCCCGGCGTTTATCAGATGCGTCGTCTCGGGTGTCCATTGGCAGCAGACGACCGTGATGTGGCTCTTTGATAACAAACGATCCAGCTCTTGCGGGTTTGCCAGCTCTTCGAATGGTGGCGGAGGGGTGGCCGGCGCTGAGCGTCTTGTGCCAACAACACGCATGCCTGCGGCGCTGCAGATTTCGGCGACTGCCTTGCCGATCCCGCCCGCACCGATCACGCAGACGGTTTTGCCAGCGATTGCGAACGGCTTGTAGGTGCGGTGTGTGAAATTGCGTGCTGCGCGGTCGACTTCGGCTCGGTGCAGCCCACGGGCGAAATGCAGGATGCCGGCCAAAACGTACTCGGCCATCGGGCCGGTATTGCCGGCGCCGCGGGATGTTGTGACCAGAACATCGCTCCCCCAAAGGTCGCCGAGCAACAGGTTGCTCGCGCCAGCGTTGCGCTGGTGAAACCATTTCAGTCGCGGAGCCCGCTTGCGTAGATCAAGCGGATAAGGCCAGCCGCCATAAATTACTTCAGCGTTGGCAAGCAGGTTGTCGCGTTCCTCGCGGGTTCCGGCGCCGTTGGCGTCGGGAGTGAGATACCGCGCGCTGGCAAAAGCGTTCCATGTCTGACGGATTTCTCCATCGAACCAGCCACAGGCATCGGTGTAGGCAATGCGCGGATCGATTGCCTTGATGCGCCGGGCATCATCGGGCGTCAGCCGCTGTATCCCGAGGACGGGGATCGTACTGCTCTTACTCGTCATGGGCTTTGTTCACAGGCGCTGCAACCTTGCCCGTCAAAGGGGTGCCCGGCTGATCGGATACAGGCCCTCCGGTCTGGGTGGATATCTCCCGCAAGGCCTGTTCAACCGCCGTGACGATGTCCGGCGGCGGCACGACACCCATCGAAATATAGACATTCATCAGCGTCTCAACCCCGCCATCGGCAGGCTCGACCCAGTGCTCTGGGACGTACACAAGGGCGCCGCCAATCGGTACCGGGGCGGAGGGTATGAGAATGCCAACCCGCCGCTCGCCATTTACGTCGACCGGTTCGCCCGATGGTTTCAGGCAAAATACCGCGGCGCCTTTCTCACCACCGAAGAAGCACCAAACCGGCTGCATGTCACGAAGATTGTTGGTCTGATCCTGGGAAAACACGCCAACGACGCGTTTGGTCAACTCAAGAATTTGAGAAACGATCGGAATGCGGTCGAGAAGCGTTTCTACGTAACCAATCATCAGCGGGCGTGCGCCTGATTCAACCAGGTAGCCCAAAATCAGTACTGAAATGACAACGATGAACAGGCCCATGATGTAGGCCAGCGTGATAGATGGCGTCAGGCCAAAACCGAGGGAAATGATGGCCCGGCCCAGGTAGCTGCCGGGACCGGCATAGGCAAAGATGAACTGGCCCAGCCAGATCACGACGGCAACGGTGATGATCAGCGGCAGCAATACCAACAGGCCGGTTACAAACAGTCGAAACAGCCGGGTCATTCACCAACTCGCTCAAGGCAGCCTCAGCAGAGAATGTTAAACCAGAAAACGCCCGCCATCCACAATGATCCGCCCTCCGGTTGAGGCCCTCAGGTGCGTTGCGCAGGCCATGACCGCCAGGGCGACATCCTCCGGCTCGGTAATCTTCTTGAGCGGAGTGGCCGCTGCAAGTTTCTCGAGTTCGGGCCGTCCGCGTCCGGCAACAAAATCAGTCGCGACAGCACCGGGGGATACCGCGATCACGCGCACTTCCGGTCCCATGACCCTCGCCAGTGAAAGGGTCATCGTATCGATTGCTGCTTTCGAGGCACAATAGGCGATATTGCTCCCGGAGCCAGTGAACGCCGATATGGACGAAACGTTGACCACGAGGGCATCGCCGCTCGCTGTCAGCAGGGGCGCGCATTGCCGGATCATCGAATAAGGACCGCGCACATTGGCAACCAGCATTGCGTCCATGAAGTCTTCGTCAAGTTCATCGAGCTTCGAATGGGCAATCGGCCGGGTGAATCCGGCGCTGTTGACGAGGATATTGAGGGCGCCAAACCGCTGGCGTACAGCATCGGCGGCGGCCTTCGTGCTGGCGCTGTCTTCCAGCTTGATCTGCTGGATGCAATGGCCTTCGCCGGGCAATTGGGAGCACAAATCCTTTGCGCGCTGTTCGCCGTTGTAATAGCCGATCATTACCCGCGCGCCGGCTTGCGCCATCATGCGCACGCAAGCCGCGCCAATACCGTTGCTGCCTCCAGTGACGAGCGCTGTTTTGCCGTTCAGGCTGTCCATTTCAACCTCCCATCGCGTTGGATGCCTGCGGGATCGGGGCTGGCCATGCAGGTTAGAGAGAAAATCCGGGCCTTCTATCCGCCGGCGGTTTTCGCATTCTGGATGGCCTTCCAGATATTATGCGCATTGTAGGGCAATTCGACGTGGTTGATGCCCAGGGGGCGCATTGCATCAATCACTGCATTGGTAATTGTCGGCACCGCTCCGGTCGCGCCTGCTTCACCAACCCCCTTGGCGCCAAGCGGATTGGTGGGAGATGGAACGGGCCGGTCGATCAGTGTCAGGGGCGGCAAGTTGTCGGCGCGGGGCATGAAATAGTCCATGAAAGTTGCGCTGATGACTTGACCGCTATCGGCGTCATAAATGTAGTGCTCACCCATAACCTGTCCGAGGCCCTGCATGAGGCCGCCGACGATCTGTCCCTCTGCCAGGGTGTGGTTGATAATGTTACCGGCGTCGTCCACGGCAACATAGGACAGAATATCGACCACGCCGGTATCGGGGTCGATTTCCACTTCGGCTACGTGGGCGCCGGTCGGGAAGGAATTGGCAACCGGCATGCTGGCGGTTGAATCCAGGGGATTGCCGTCCTTGCCGGCATAGGTTTTCGCCAGTTCAACCAGTCCGACGGCCATGTCGGTGCCGCGCACGGAGAACTTGCCGCCTTCGAACTCGATATCGGTTTCGGCGGCCTCAAGATGTTTGGCGGCCAATTCCTTGCCTTTGCGGATGACTTCCTCCGCGGTTTTTACCAATACGCCGCCGTGATTCATCATGGAGCGTGAACCGATTGTGCCCGATCCTTTGAGCTGGCTCATTTCTGGATCGCTGCCGCGGTAGCTTATTTGCTCGGCATCAATGCCGAAAACCCTTGCCACCACTTCCGGGTAAACTGTCTCGTGGCCCTGGCCTGAAGCGCCGGAGACCGTGTAGAGAACCGGGTTGCCGGCCTCGCCGAAGCGGATCATTCCGTCCTCCGGCTCCACACCACCGCCGGAAGGCTCGATGAAGGTACAAAGGGAAATCCCGCGCAGCAGACCTATTTTGGCTGCTGCCCTGCGGCGTTTTTCGAAGCCTTTCCAATCGGCAGCTTTAAGCGCGTCCTGGACCATGCCGGGTGGGTCGCCGCTGTCGTATTCCGCGCCGGTCGGGATTGTGTAGGGGAAAGCCTTCCTGGGAATCAGGTTTTTCTGCCGCAGCTTTACGCGATCGATACCGAGTTCGCGGGCCGCTTCATCAACCAGACGCTCAACAAGATAGGTGACGTTCGGACGTGCCGCGCCACGATAGGCGGTTGTCGGCGTGGTGTTGGTCAGCACCAGTTTGTGCACGCCGTAGAACGCTGGAATGGTGTAGATGTTTGTCGGGTGCCGCGACGGGCCGGCGGTGTTGATGAAGGGGCCAGGCCCGGACAGGTAGCCGCCGCAATCTACGATCCATTTCACGCGCAGGCCGAGCATCTTGCCGTCCTTCGACAGCGCCAGTTCACCATGCAGTTTTGCGGCGCGCGCATGGTGATCGCTCATCATGGTTTCGGAACGAGTAGAAACCCATTTTACCGGGCGCCCGGCGACCTCGGCGGCCCGCATGACGACGGGGTATTCGGCATAGGCTTCCGAGCGAACGCCGAACCCTCCGCCGACGTCCCAGGCGTGGACCTTCACCTGATCTTCGGAAACGCCCAGGGCGCCGGCGAGCCCGCCGCGCACAAGCGTGATGCCTTGCGTCGGCATGTAGACATCATATTGCTTTTTCTTCTTGTCGTATGTGGCGACAGTCGCCTTCGGCTCCATGGGATTGCCGACGATGCGCGGCGCATCCAGAACTATACTCGTGACGTGATCGGCTTTCTTGAAGGCGGCGTCCGTCGGGGCTTCCTGGCCATATTCATATTCATAAACCTGGTTGCCGGGCACATGATCGTAGAGCTGCGGAGCGCTGTCCGCCAAGGCGTCCTCGGCGTCCACAACAAAATCCAGCTCGTCAAAATCGATGCTGATCAATTCCGCAGCATCCATTGCCTGGTTGAGCGTTTCGGCAACGACGAAGGCGAGGCCCTGTCCGACGAAACGGACCCGGTCCACGGCGAGGACATCGCGCCCCGTCTCGATGATCTTCTTGCCGCCTCGGCCGGGGATCTGAAGCAATTGCGGCAGCGGTGCGATATCCCTGGTGTCAGCGCCGGTTAGAATGGCGATAACGCCGGGCGCCGCCTTGGCTGCTTCGGTGTCGATTGACTTGATTTTCGCATGGGCAAGATCGGAGCGCAGAAAAAACCCGTAGGCCTGCTTGGGAAAGTTCCAGTCCGACGCGTAGCGGCCCTGGCCCGTGACCAGCCGGAAGTCTTCGCGGCGGCCCTTGAATGGTTCACTCATCGCATACCTCTTTGTCCTGAAATGACTGCGGCACGGCCACTTGCCTGCGGTTGAATTAGCCCATCGCCGGGTCGAGCACGATCTTGCCCATGCCGGGATCGGCCTCCATCATTGCGTGGGCCTTGGCAGCTTCCGAAAGCGGCATGACATGGGCGATCTGCACCTTGATCTTGCCTTCCGCTGCGGCATCGAAACATTTCGGCAGGTCTTCTGGGCGCGCGCCCGGCATACCGCGCACGGTAATGCGCCGGTCGTAAAGGTGAAAGAAATCGATTGGCACGACCGGTCCGCCGTGGGCGCCCGCGGTGACCATGCGCCCGTCGAGGCCCAGCGTCAGGAAGGCGTCGGGCAGCACGTTTGGATTGGCGATGTTGTCGTAGAGCACGTTGATTCCCCTGCCGCCGGTAATCTCCATGACCCTGTCCTTGAGGTTCTCGCTGGAATAGTCGATGGCGTAATCAGCGCCGAGCTTCAGACCGAGATCGGCGCGATCGCGGCTGCCGGCGGTCGTAATGACGTTACATCCGACGATATGCTTGGCGATCTGGATGCCAACGGTGCCCAGATTGCCGCTTGCTCCCATGATCAGCACCCATTCGCCCGGCTTGATCTTTGCCTCGTTCATCAACAGGTTCCAGGCGGTCGGGCAATGGCGCATGACGACGGCCGCTTCGTGAAAATCCAGATTCTTGGGCAGGGCGACGGTCTCGCTCGAGGGTACGCAGACGTATTCTGCAAAACCACCCGGCCGGCGAATACCCATCATGCCCTTGGGGCCGCCGTACGGTTTACCGTCCTCGCCCATGCCGTCTTCGGTGACAACGTCGAGTGGCATCCCGCCGGCAGCAGCCACATGGTCGCCGACTTTCCATTTGCTAACGCCAGGGCCGACCTTGTCGACGATGCCGGCGCAATCGACGCCGGGAATGCAGGGCAGCATAGCGTTGCGGTGCGGCTGGGTTCCAGCCCGCAGCGCCACGTCCAGAACCCGGTTTACCGTCGCCCCGTGGACCTTGACGCGGATTTCCCCCAGCCGCGGTTCCGGGTCCGGAACATCCTCGTATTTCAACACGTCCGGAGGTCCAAACTCATGAAAAATCGCTGCTTTCATAATCACTCCCCGGCCAGGCCGCCATTCGCGCCGACGCAACTTCATGTCCAGTGATCGGACAAATATCGCCAGCTTGCAAGTCTTGACACCGCTGCTGGCTTTACCGCTTTTTCATGCTCATTTGCACCGAAACACCCGATGCCGCAAGCATCAGCGCGATGATGAGGAAAACACCTGAAACGCCCGCCAGCGCTGCAACCATTGAGCCCAGGCTGGGAATCAGGAACTGGCCGATGCGGTTGCCGGTCAGCCGCAGGCTTAGCGCCGTGCCGCGGGCGTTGAGCGGGGAAAGGTCGATCACGTTCGACATGGCGATGGTGACGGATATTCCAAGGCCGACCCCCATGATGATCGCGGCGGCGTACATTACCGGAACCGACTGCGTCACTCCGGTCATGACAAATCCAACGGCTGAAAACATCATGCTGACCAGCGACAAGCGCGTGCGCCCCATCAGCCGCACCAGCGTCGGATAGAGTATCCGCGCGCCGATCGAGGAAAGCGCGCGCACCGTAAAGAGCCAGCCGATGGTGGAAGCGGAGATGCCGCGTTCGGCGCCAAGCAGCGGCAGGTAAATCACGATCAGGTCGAAGGCAGTTACCGTTACAACGCTTGAAACAATGACGACGACCAGGCCATTGATGCGGACAATTTCCATCACCGGCACGGGCTTTTGCTCGCGTGCCGCCTTGTCGAGCGGCGGGGCCGGGCGCAATACGAAGCTGAACGCGAAGGCGATGATGGCCACCGCGAGTGCAACGCTGAATACATGCTGGGTAGGTGGAATTTTCGCTCCGCCGGCGGTCCAACCGACCCACAGGGGCGCCAGCATCTGGCCGATGGACAGCACCACCATATAGGTGCCGATAATGCTTTCACGGCTTTGCGGCCCGGTGCAGCGCAGGGTCAGCGCCTGGTGGCCGGCCATCAGGAACAGGTGACCGACACCGCCCAGGATGGTGAACAACAATATGTTGACGCCGCTGTCGGCCCAGGCCCAGAAGCAGAAGTTCGCCGCAAGCGATATTCCCGAGCCCAGCCAGACGACCCGCGCATCATTGCCGCGGTCGATATACCGCCCCACCTGCACCGCCAGAAATATCGGCAGCAGCGCGTACCCGGCATTGATGATGCCGTACCAGACGATCGGTATGCCGAGCTCGATCGCCCGATAGGAGGTGTCAATGCGCGTCACCACCGTCACCATCTGCGCCACGAAGGCGTGGATCAGGAACGGGATCGTGAGGGGCAGGTTGTAGTCGGATGTGCGCATTCAATCCCGCGGAGGGAGGAAAGTTCGGATTAAACCTTGTACAGCGCGCCTTGCCTGGATCAAACCGCCAATCGGCAGGGCAGCCATGCGCAGAGCCTTTTCTTCTAGGCTTTGAGGCACGCCCGCGCCATTTCCTGGAACGCCCGGGCACGGTGCGACAGGGCCTGAGATCCGTCTGCCGGGATGCCGTGTTTTTCGTCCGGGGTCATTTCACCGAAGGTCAGCTCATGGTCGTCAGGCAGAAAGAACGGATCATAGCCGAAACCTTTTTCGCCCCTGGGCGGCCAGACGATATGCCCGAATACCTTGCCTTCGAACACTTCCTCGTGCCCGTCCGGCCAGGTCAGCGCGAGGGCCGAGACGAAATGCGCGCCGCGATTGTTGCTGGCATTTCTGCTTGAAACGTTTTCTTCACGCGAACCGGCGCCAACTTCGCTTGAAAGCGCTATGGCTTCCCGCATCTTTTGATCCACCAGCGCCATGGCTCCGGCAAAATCTCCGTTCTCGGCCCATCGTGCCGAATAGATGCCGGGCTCGCCTCCCAGTGCATCGACGCACAGGCCGGAATCGTCGGCAAAAGCCGGCAGACCGGTCGCCTTAGTTGAGGCGCGCGCCTTGATCAACGCGTTCTCAACGAAGGTCGTGCCAGTCTCCTCAGGTTCCGGCAGGTTCAGTTCGCCAGCGGAGACAGCCTCGATCCCGTAAGGCTCGAGCAATTCGCGCATCTCGCGCAATTTGCCGGAATTATGGGTGGCAATGACGATCTTGCCGCTCAGGCGCCGGTGCGCAAGCCCGCCGGTCACTTCAACGCCTGCTGCTGGATGCTGCTGAGCTGGGCAATTCCGGAGCGGGCCAGCGCCAACATCTTGTTGAACTGATCTTCCGAAAAGGTTGCGCCCTCGGCGGTCGCCTGCACCTCCACCAGGGCCCCGTTGCCGGTCATGACGAAATTGGCGTCCGCCCCGGCGCTGGAATCCTCGTCGTAGTCGAGGTCGAGCACTGCCTCGCCGTTGCAAACGCCGCAGGATACGGCAGCAACGCTGTCGGTAAGCGGCATGGTCTTGAACATCGAGCGTTGATGCATCCAGTCGAGACAGTCGCGTAATGCCACCCAGCCGCCGGTGATCGCGGCGGTCCGCGTGCCGCCGTCGGCCTGCAATACGTCGCAATCAATGGTGATCTGGCGTTCGCCAAGTCCGTCCAAATCGACCACGGCCCGCAGGGAACGGCCAATGAGCCGCTGGATTTCCTGGCTGCGGCCCGATTGCTTGCCGGCGGTCACCTCGCGGCGGGTGCGCGTATGGGTGGCGCGCGGCAGCATGCCGTATTCAGCGGTAACCCAGCCGCGACCCTGGCCACGCAGCCACGGTGGCGGCTTGTCTTCCAGCGAGGCCGTGCACAGGACTTTCGTGCCGCCGGCGGTAATCAGGCACGAGCCTTCCGCATAGCGGGCAACATTGCGTTCGATGGAAATTTCGCGCAACTGGTCATTGGCGCGCTGGGATGGCCGCATATTGATCTCCTGAGATTCAGCAGGGCGTCTTAGATCATTTCAACGGCCATTTGAATGCCTAATTCGGGCAGGCCACCGATGAATTTCCGGGAACGCGACTCAGCGCAGGGCGCGGCGCGGACGGTGCGCGTGGAATGGTGCAATTTCCATCCGTTAGGCGGGTTTTTCGCGCCCGGAATGCGCACATTGTGATAGAAGTAGCCATGACCAGCATTATCATCGCCGATGAAACCCGCACCAGCGGACGCCGCCGCGCCAAACCGACGAAGCCCGAGCAGGCGCGCGCCAGCATCATCGACCGGAAAGGCCTGACGGATAGGCTGCAAAGCCTGGCGCGCGAGCATTCCGGTGCAGCCGACCTGCGCACCATGGCGCTGGAGGAGATTCGTACTGTCCTGGAGCTTGGACGCGCCAGGACCAGGCAAATTTTCGAAGCCGACGGGCAGGGGATCGCCTGCGCTTCCAACCTGTGCCACATCGAAGACGAGCTCATTCGTGCGATCTATGAGTTCGTTACGACGGTACTTTATCCCAATCCCAATCCGAGCTCCGGCGAGCGGCTGGCAATTGCGGCGGTTGGCGGCTACGGCCGTGGGACGCTGGCTCCCGGTTCCGATATCGACCTGTTGTTCCTCTTGCCATACAAGGTTACCGCCTGGACCGAGAGCGTAATCGAAGCGGTGTTGTACCTGCTTTGGGATCTTGGTCAAAAGGTCGGCCATGCCACGCGCACGGTGGAAGAATGCATATTCCACGCCCGCAACGACCTGACGATCCGCACGGCCTTGCTTGAGGCCCGGCTGATCTATGGCGATCAGCCGCTGTTCCAATCCCTGCGTGAGCAATTCGATCAGCAGATTGTGCAAAAGACTGCGCGGGAATTCGTCACGGAAAAACTGGCGGAGCGGGACAAACGTATCGCGCGCGCCGGTTCATCGCGCTATGTCGTCGAACCGAATGTCAAAGAGGGCAAGGGCGGTCTGCGCGACTTGCACACCCTGTTCTGGATTGCGCGTTATGTGTACCGCGTCGATGAGCCCGCAGAGCTTGTCGATGCCGGTCTGTTTACCCGGCAGGAATTGCGCACCTACAGGCAATGCGAAGAATTTCTCTGGAGGGTCCGTTGCCATTTGCATTTCGAAGCCGGGAAGCCGGAAGAGAAGCTGACGTTTGACTATCAACGGGTCATTGCCGGGCGCCTTGGTTATGTCAGCCACGGCGGGTTGTCGGATGTCGAGCGGTTCATGAAGCACTATTTTCTGGTCGCCAAGGATGTTGGCGATTTGACCGCGATTGTCTGCGCGGAACTGGAGGAAAGCCAGACCAAGTCACGCGCCGTGCTGGACAGGCTGGTAGGTCGCTTGCGGCGCGGTCGGAAGCTCGAACACCAGGACTTTACCGTCGAGTTCGATCGTATCACTTTCGCCCGGGACGATATT
This sequence comes from uncultured Beijerinckia sp., assembly GCA_964615275.1. GTDB lineage: Bacteria > Pseudomonadota > Alphaproteobacteria > Rhizobiales > Beijerinckiaceae > Terripilifer. The sequence continues at coordinate 16,910 of CAZTMN010000040.1, forward strand.
TTCGACACCGACCCGGTCAATCTGATCCGCATATTCTGGCTGGCCAACCGTCATGAATTGCCAATCCATCCTGATGCCGTGCAATTGGCCAGGCGTTCGCTGCGGCGCATATCGGCGAGCGTGCGTAACGATCCGGACGCGAACCAGATGTTCCTCGACATATTGACGTCGCGAAAATCGCCGGAAACCGTGCTGCGCAACATGAACGAAGCTGGCGTTCTTGGCCGCTTTATACCGGACTTTGGCCGTATCGTTGCGATGATGCAGTTCAACATGTACCACCACTATACGGTGGATGAGCACACGCTGCGTTGTGTTGGCAATCTATCGCGGATCGAGGCGGGCAAACTGAAGGACGAACATCCGCTGTCGACGGAACTGATACCTTCGATTGCGAATCGTAAAGTTCTGTACGTGGCGGTTTTCCTGCATGACATTGCCAAGGGTCGCGATGAGGATCACTCGATTGCAGGCGCTGCGGTGGCGCGCAAACTGTGCCCGCGGTTGGGGCTGAGCCGGGCTGAAACGGACACCGTGGCATGGTTGGTCTTGCACCACCTGGATATGCCGAACATTGCCCAGGGTCGTGATCTTTCCGATCCAGGCACCATCAATTCATTTGCCAAACTGGTGCAAAATCGCGAGCGGCTGCGGATGATGCTGATTCTCAGCGTTTGCGATATTCGCGGGGTCGGACCAGGCGTTTGGAACAGCTGGAAGGCGCAACTTTTGCGGACGTTGTTTCACGAGACAGAGCTTGTTCTTTCCGGTGGGTATTCCGGTTCGAACCGGCGCGAGCGGATCGAAGGTGCAAAGGAACGTTTGCGCAGGGCATTGCCCAATTGGTCCGACCCGGAATTCGATGTCTATGCGGCACGGCATTATCCGGCCTATTGGTTGAAAACCAGCCTGGAACACAAGAAGCAGCATGCGGCCTTGCTGCGCCTGTCGGAAACCGAGATGCGGTCGCTTGGGACCGAAGTAGTCACCAACGCGGAAACGGGTGCGACGGAAATTACGGTTGTCGCGCCGGATCACCCGCGGCTGCTATCCATCGTCGCCAGCGCCTGTTCCGCCGCGGGTGCGAATATCGTCGACGCCCAGGTTTCCACGACGACGGATGGCCTGGCGCTCGACACGATCTCGGTCGAACGGGAGTTCGAACGCGACGAAGACGAATTGCGGCGCGGCGAGCGTATTGCGGACATGGTGACCAAGGCCCTGCGAGGGGAAATCCAGCTGAGTAAGGTGGTCAGTGAGCGGACAAAACCGGTGAAGAAGCGCGAGCGGGCTTTTGATGTCGAGCCGGAGGTCAGCATCGATAATGAATTATCCAATACCTACACGGTTATAGAGGTTTCGGGGCTTGACCGGACAGGTCTGTTGTCCGATTTGACGACCGCCCTGGCACGACTGAACCTGAATATCGGGTCGGCGCATATTGTCACATTTGGCGAAAAGGCTGTCGACGCCTTCTACGTTACCGATCTGACCGGCCAGAAAGTCCGCAATTCCGCCCGGCAGGCGGCCATTCGCCGTCATCTTGAAGGCGTGTTTGAGTCCGCAGGTCCAAACAAGGCCGCTGTGGGCGCGAAAGCTTGATTTTTCGCTCCCGAGACATGATATCGGGATGCAGATGGCAAGCTGCGGATCGCCGCCTCGGCAAACTTTACCTTTGGTATTTCGTGGCTGACAGGCGAATTGAGAGATCATGACTGAAACCGACAATCCCCATTCCAGCCAGAACGCGCCGCACGAGACGCCAATCGGCGCCGCAAATTCGAATGAACCGGCTGCGGGGCCGGCCGGTGCTGCACCTGCTGGTGAGGCCGCCGGAGAAGGTCCCCAGCAAGGTGAGCCGGATCTGTTTTCGATTATCGAAAAGCTGAACGCAGAAAACACCGAGCTCAAGGATCGCAGCTTGCGGACGCTTGCGGAGATGGAGAATTTGCGTCGCCGGACAGCAAAGGAGGTCGCGGATTCGAAGCTTTATGGCGTTACCAATTTTGCCCGGGATATGCTGGTTTTCGCTGACAATTTGCGGCGTGCTATCGACAACATTCCGCCGGAAATCATGGTGGATGACGGTCCGGTCAAGGCTTTCGTTGAGGGGATCGAAGTCACGGAGCGGGATTTCCAGTCGCGGTTGAACAAGCAGGGCGTGATCAAACTGGAGCCGCTGGGCCAAAAGTTCGATCCCAACATGCATGAAGCCATGTTTGAGGTGCCGGACGAAAGCGTGCCGAATGGCACGGTCGTGCAGGTCGTCGAAGACGGCTATTCCATTGGTGAGCGCTGCCTGCGCCCGGCGCGTGTCGGGGTGGCCCGCGGCGGGCCGAGGAAAGCGCCCTCGGCGGAACCAGCGGAAGAGCCTGGGAAAGAGTGACGGGATGATGCTGGCCAATAGCCGCGCAGGCGGTCCGGTCTGGTCGGCTATATCTTGAACGCAGCATCCGGGCATCGCCGGCGTGATGAGCCAGCTAAGCGGCGCGGTTGTCCAGCGGCAGAACGCGGCGCAACGTCAGGTTGATCCGCCCACCGCCCTCGACCAATTGCGAAGTACCGGGATAAATCCGGTCAACGCCGTGAAAGCATAGCCGGGCGGCGCCGCCGATCACGACGATGTCGCCAGAGCGCAGGCGCAGCGAGCGCGTCGGCGCCCGCCGTTCAACGCCGCCGAACCGGAACAGGCAGTCGGCGCCAAGCGAAATGGAAACCACCGGCGCATCCAGCGCCTGTTCGTCGCGGTCCTGATGCAGGCCCATGCGCGCGCCTGGGTCATACCAGTTGATCAAGCACGCCTCGGGCAGCGCCCGGCAACCGGATGCATCGCGCCACGCCTGCAACACGCCATCGGGGATTGGCGGCCAAGGGGATTGGGTTTGCGGATGCGCGGGCTCGTAGCGATATCCGCCCTTGGCGTCGGACATCCAGCCGAGAACGCCGCAATTGCTCATGCGAACTGAAAACGGCTTTCCTGTGCGCGGCATCCGCGGCGTGAACAGGGGCGCCTGCCTGATCACGTCCTGGATCGCCGCAATCAGGTTTTGTTGTCCGTCCGGATCGAAGAAATCGGGAATATAAACCAGGCCCGGCGCAAGTTCGATGCGGTCGCTCATCGGCTATTGTGACGCGAGAACATTGCGCCACGCGGCATCGACTTTCGGCCAGAGCGGCGAAGCGATGGTTTCGTACTTTTCGTGCGCAGGACCGGGAACAAGATCGAGTATTGCCGTCTTGAACGATGGTCTTGCCTTGCAGCGCTCAAACCAGTCTGTCACCCGCGGGAAGTGGTTGCGCCACAGCCCTGCGCATTGCAGCATCTCCAGCCGGTAGAAAAAGGAAATGAACCCGACATCGGCAAGGGTAAACTGGTCCCCGGTGAACCAGGATCCTTTTGCCAGTGCCGCTTCCATATCCTTGAACAGTTTGGCGAAATGCTGAAGCGCTTCGTGCACGAGGCCTGACTCGATGCCTTCGTCCATCATCCGCACCCACTTCGCCCGTTTGAAAAGATTTGGCATTTTATCATATCGCTTGGCGCGCTCTTCCGGCGGCTTCTGCATGAGGTCATGGCGAAAGATGATAACCGCGGTCATCGTGTTGATAGCGTCGTGGATCGTGTCCTCGCGTTTCGTCCATTGCCGCATTCGCGCCCGCTGCACCAGACTTTCAGGCCGCAACGGTGGATCGGGAAACGCTTCATCGAGGTATTCGTTGATCACGCCGGATTCGATCAGGATGTCGCCATCGTGTATGAGCGTTGGCACGACCGCATTGGGATTGAGTTTCAAGTATTCCGGGTCGAATTGCTCGCCGGCATGCAGGTTGATCGGCCTGCTGTCGTATTCCAGCTCTTTCTCGGCCAGGGTTACGCGGACTTTTGCCGCGCAGACAGCCGTATCGCCGTGATACAAAGTAAGCATTGCTGCGCCCTCCCGCTCACGCTCAGCCCCAAATGGCTGTCGCCGCCTCGACAATTCGTTCCAGTTTCCGGCGCTGCTCTTCCTGGGTCAGCTTGTTTCCTTCCTCGGTACTGGCAAAACCGCACTGCGGGCTAAGACACAGATTGTCGAGTGCGACGAATTTTGCAGCCGCATCAATCCTGCGCTTGATATCATCGACCGATTCCAGTTCGGGAAATTTCGATGTCACAATTCCCGCAACAATGATCTTGTCCTTGCCCGCAAAACGCAGCGGTTCGAATCCGCCGGCTCGCTCGGAATCAAATTCCATGAAATAGCCGTCGACATCCAGATTCGCGAACATGATTTCGGCAATCCGCTCATAACCGCCTTCGGTCATCCACGTACTCTGGTTGTTGCCCCGGCACATGTGTACGGTGATCGCCATCCCGTCCGGGCGACCAGCTGCGATCCGGCTGGTAACGCGGGAGAACTGCGCCAGCATTTCATCGGGATCGTCACCGCGCGCGACGACGCCTTCACGGAATTTTTCATCGCAAAGATAGGCGAAACTGACATCGTCAATCTGCAAATACGAGCATCCCGCTTTGCCGAGCTCGTGGATTTCGCCGATGTAAGCTTCGGCCAGATCGTTCCAGAATTCTTCGATATCCGGATAGACCTCGGCTGAGACCGACTTGCGTCCGCCCCGCAGATAGGTCATGCCCGGCCCCGGGATCGACAGCTTCGCCGTCTGCTTCGTGTTTTCGGCGACGAAACGGATATGATCGCGCATCAGACCGTTATGGCCGGTGACCTTGCCGTGAGCGTACGGTGTAGGGACGGTAATACCGCTTGAAAACGCCTGGTTGAAATATTCCTTCCGGATTTCAATGCCATGAAATCCGGCAAGGAAATCGAGATGCCAATATTCGCGGCGAAATTCCCCGTCAGTGATGCCCTTGAGCCCGGTTTCCTCCTGCATGGCGATGACTGAACGGATCTGTTCGTCCTCGATTGTTCGCAGCGCATCGGCGGACAATTGCCCGGCCTTGAACTTGCGCCGGGCCTCGGCCAGGGCCAGCGGCCGTAGCAGGGAACCGACATGATCGGCGCGGAAGGGCGGTGAAGTACGGGGCATTCCGGTCATGGCGCGTCCTGAAGCGATAGAGTTTGGCAGGGGGGCAGTGTGAATTGTGTGTGCGGCTCCGGCGCCAGCGCCCGCGCCGCACAAGCCAGCCTTTAGCCGTCGAGGCCGAACAGTTTCAGCGCATTTGTTCTACCGATTTTGAGCTTGTCGGCGTCGCTGATCGGCGTCGCGTCGAACCAGATCGCGGCGTGATCGACGTTTTCAAATGGCCAGTCGGTTGAGAACATGATCCGGTCGGCGCCGATCTCGGTTATGGCGTCCATCAGGGTTGGCGTGTGGAAATTCCCCGATACGGTGAGCCAGAAGTTGTTCTGGAAATAATGCCGGATCGTCTTCGTCGCAGCATAATTGCGCTTGGTGCCGACCCAGGCGTTGCGGTTGTCAATACGCCAAAGAGAATACGGTATGCCTTCGCCCATGTGGCCGAGGATGATATCGAGGCCGGGATGTTTGTCGAACAATCCTGAACCCATCAGACGCAGTGCGTGAACGGCGGTTTCTTGACCAAAAGCCCAGGTCGGCCCCAGCAGCCATTCGGCGCCCTTGTAGATCTGCGCCCAGGATGCAATCGGGTTGCGTGGGTGCAGATAAAAAGGTTGATTGAGTTGCTCGCTCAACGCCCAGAATCCCTGGTAACGGGGATCGTCGAGATAGACGCAATTCTCCGGGTCGTCGATCTGCGAAAAGCCATTGGCGAGCGAACCGCGAAATCCAAGTTCCTTTGCGCCGCGTTCCAGTTCGTGGCACGCGGCATCGGGGTCCTGCAGCGGCAAAGCCGTCAACCCCTGGAACCGATCGGGCTTCTTGGCGATTTCCTCGGCCATGAGATCGTTGGCGCGCTGCGCCATGTCGATGGCCTTGGCGCGGTCGGGGATTGCCTGAACAGCCGGTGCGTTCAGCGATAACAGCATCATTTCGATGCCGTGGCGGTCCATTTCCTCGATGCGCCGCTGCTGGAAATCGAGCAGGCGCATGCGCAACTCCGGCCAGCATTCGACCGGAACGAAGGGCTGCGAATCGCCCAGCGTATCTTCAAGCGCAAAATGTTCTTCAAGGCCGATTTTGCCGTCCATTACCCGCTCCCTCAGGCTCTGCGTCATCGTATCAATTCATTTGACATTCTTTGCAGCGCATTGGCAAACCCGATGATGTCAGAATACGTTGAGGCCGGCAGAATTTGGCTGCGATGCGTGTTCGACGTCGGCGGAAGCCGGTTGAAGACAAGCGAAACTGCCGCCCGGCGTCGGCAAGCGACGCTTGGCCAAGGTGGTTGGCTGGCGGACGCCGGCAAACCTGGTTCAGGCGTGGAGGATTTCCTTGGATTCAACGGTTGAATCGGCGTTCAGCCGATAGACAACCGGCACTCCGGTTTCCAGTTCGATACCAGGTATCGTCTCCGGGGTAGCCCGCTCCAGCACCATCAACAATGCGCGCAGGGAATTGCCGTGGGCGACGACGACGGTTCGCTCGCCGCGCAGCACGCAGGGCAGGATGTCCTGGTTGTAATAGGGCAGAACGCGAGCCAGCGTATCGCGCAGGCTCTCCCCGCCCGGCGGTGGGGTGTCATAGGAGCGCCGCCAAATCATGACTTGCTCCTCGCCCCATTTCCCAGCTGCATCGGCCTTGTTCAGACCGGAAAGATCGCCATAGTCGCGCTCGTTGATGCGCCAGTCGCGAATCTGCGGCAGGTCCGATTGGCCAAGCTCCTCCAATACCAGATTGGTCGTATGCTGGGCGCGTGTGAGCGCCGACGTAAACACCTTGTCAAATCCGACGCCCTTGGCCTTCAGCCGCTGGCCGGCAGCGCGAGCCTCCTTGACGCCGGTTTCGGTAAGGTCAGGATCCTTCCAGCCGGTGAACAAATTCTTCAGGTTCCATTCGCTCTGGCCGTGGCGAATGAGTACGAGCAAACGATCCATCGTAATGCGCCTCTTGCAGTGTTTCGATTGTCGCGACTGTATCAGCTGCGAATGTTAGTCTCCAAGGCCGAGTACGTCCGCCATGGTGTATTCGCCAGGTTTTTTGCCGTGACCCCACAACGCGGCGCGGACAGCGCCACGGGCGAAAATTCCACGATCCTCGGCCTTGTGGCTGAGCACGACACGTTCGCCAGGGCCGGCAAAGATCACGTCATGGTCGCCGACGACCGTGCCGCCGCGTAAACTCTGAAACCCGATTGCGCCATCGGGCCGTGCGCCGGTGTGACCGTCCCGGACGCGGACGGATTGATCGGCCAAGGAGACGCTGCGTCCCTTCGCAGCTGCTTCGCCGAACATCAGCGCCGTGCCGGAGGGGGCGTCGATCTTGTTGCGGTGGTGCATTTCGACGATTTCGATATCGTATTCCGCGCCCAGGGTTGCCGCGACCTGCTTTACCAGGCCGGCGAGCAAGTTGACGCCGAGGCTCATATTGCCGGCGCGCACAATGATCGCGTGGCGCGCTGCTGCGGAGATCTTGCTCAGGTCTTCGTCCGAGAAACCGGTGGTTCCGATCACGTGAACCAGGCGGGCCTGGGCCGTATCGGCCGCAAGCGCGACCGTTGAGGCGGGTATGGAAAAATCAATCACGCCATCGGCGTTGAGAAGGGCTTCCAGGGGATCGCACGTTACCTTGACGCCCAATTCCCCGACGCCGCCCAATGTGCCGGCATCCTGGCCGATAGCGGCGGATTCGGGGTATTCGAGTGCGCCGGCCAGGACAGCGCCTTCGGTCGCGGTGATGGTCTGGATCAGCATGCGGCCCATACGTCCGGCCGCGCCTGCCACTACAAGCCGCATGTCGCTCATGGTGTGTTCCTTTCGCTACCGGACTGCATAGCATTTGCGCCCACCAGATCAAGTCGTTGCGAATGCGAATCCCGGATGTGGCAGGTTTGGTCAGGCAGAGGGCCGCAATTTCGCGCGCGGATCGAAACGGTTTGTGCCCCGGCTTCCGGGTAACATCAGCAACTCGATCAGCGCCCACAGGACGATGGTCAAATAGAGCGCCGACAGTGCTATCACAAGCGGATTGCGCAGATCGGCGGTGAGCATGTTGATGATGCTGATGAGGACGGGGATGCCGAGAAACAGGTAGACATAGGCGATGCCCTTGTCGCGATCCTGAAGGCGTTTAGCGGTCAGGGCGGCAGCTGGATACAGGGCTTTGGAATAGGCAATGCCGGTGACAAATCCGCCCAGCATCCCTGGCAGACCGGCGGCACATTCGAGCGTCAAGTACACGATTGCGGCCAGAGTCAGCGCGGCTATGCAAAATCCGCTGCGACTTAACCTGCCTTCAAATCCCAGGAGCAGGTCCAATATTGCGGGCCAAGGTTTGGCGATCCCAGGGCCGATGGATTTCGCCGTGGCACCGGAAAATGTCTTGTTGCCGCTGCTTGCAACGAGCCGCCTGGTGGGATGTCCTTGCATGGGCTACCTGTCCTGTTCCGGATGCGCCGGAAACCGGTAGCACGGCCACAGGGCCGGGGCTGCAGTATAGTGAATATAACGTTAACAGCCGGATCCTTCACTCCGGGTCCGGGCGCAGCCCCAGTTCCACAACATGCCACATTAGCGCCAGAACCGATGCAGCAATGGCTGCGTAGACTATCCAGCTGGAAATAATGTCAGGGACGCGCAGATGGATCCAGAACAGGCCGCCGGCCAGTAACAGCAATACCAGCGGTATGCCGGCCAGCCCGGCGGGCAGGTGATTGAAGCCACGCGTTTGAAATCTCTTGGACGTCAGATTGACGTAGCAGACCGCGATCAGCAGGAGGGCGAAGGCGAGAACGATCGCGTAGATATATGCCAGTATCGTCCTGCCATCGATCATGGCGCGTTCGTCCAGGCCGCGGCCGGCCCAGGGGCTGACCGCAAACCAGATCGTCAACAGGACGAACAGAACTGAATCAAGCAGGATGACGCCCAGCCACCAGCTCTTGCGGCTGATATTGCCGTGCTCGCTGCGGTACAGGAAGTTCAACCCTTCCCTGGTGAGGAGCCCAGGCATTTCCCGATCCATTGCCTCCTAGTCGCGCAGCAGGTCGTTGATGCCGGTTTTGGAGCGCGTCTGGGCATCGACGGTCTTGACGATAACGGCGCAATACAGCGAGGGGCCGGGCGAGCCGTCCGGCAGGGGCTTGCCGGGCATGGAACCGGGAACAACGACCGAATAGGGCGGCACGTAACCGGCATGAACCGTGCCGGTTTCGCGATCGACAATCTTGGTTGATGAACCAATGAATACACCCATCGACAGAACCGAGCCCTCGCCAACCACGATGCCCTCGACCACTTCGGAACGGGCGCCAATAAAGCAATTGTCCTCGATGATGGTCGGGCCCGCCTGCAATGGCTCAAGCACGCCGCCAATGCCGACGCCGCCGGACAGATGCACGTTCTTGCCGATCTGCGCGCAGGAGCCAACCGTTGCCCAGGTATCGACCATGGTGCCGGAATCGACATAGGCGCCGAGATTGACGAACGACGGCATCAATACGACGCCCGGTGCGATATAGGCAGAGCGGCGCACCACGCAATTCGGTACGGAGCGGAAACCGGCGGCGGCATGCTCGGTGGCGCTCCAGCCTTCAAATTTCGAAGGGACCTTGTCCCACCAACTCGAGCCACCGGGGCCGCCTTCGATTGCCCACATGTCGTTGAGACGGAAGGACAGCAGCACGGCCTTTTTCAGCCATTGGTTGACCTGCCAGCTTTCGGGGCCGGTCTTGCCCTCAACTTTCTGTGCGACGCGGGCCTTGCCGGAATCGAGCAGCAGCAGCGCCTCGTTGACGGCGTCGCGTACCTCGCCGGTGGTCTGGGCGTTGATCGCAACGGAATTTTCAAACGCGGCATCTATAATCTTCTCAAGTTGGGCAAGATCGGTCATGAGGTCTCTCGTGGGTTATTGCGGGATAAACTGGAAAGTTCCGGCAAAAATTCGCGGATTGATATGCGGCTTTGCGACGAGCAGGTCAACCGGCGGGTTATCCGGGGCGCAATTCGTTCAGATGCTGGAAAATTTCGATCCGCACCGCGCAGCTTGACCCGCAACGGTTTCCGCGTAGCCTGCGCGATGCTTGTTCCACTGGAGGCATCTCATGTCCCGCCTACCCTTGACAATGGCCTGTGGCCCCTACGACAGGATGGAAGCGCTGGCCCAGGGCCACGTCCGGCCGGAAGGTATCGACCTGCGCTACATCCCGGTCCTGTCACCGCCGGAGATTTTTGCGCGGATGATCAAGTCGAATTCCTTCGACATCGCGGAGATGTCGATGGCCCATTACATGATCATGCGCACGCGCCATCGCGAGAAGTTTCCGTTTGTCGCCATTCCGGTCTTTCCAAGCAGGGTGTTCCGGCATGGCTTCATATTCATCAACAAGAATTCGGGTATCAGCCAGGCCAGGGATCTGGAAGGCAAACGCGTTGGCGTGCAGGAATACCGGCAGACCGCGGGGGTCTGGATTCGCGGTATCCTGCAGCACGATTACGGGGTGGACCTGAATACTATCCAATGGGTTGAAGGTGGCGTTAACGAACCGCGTGCGCCGGACGATGACATGGATCTGCGTCCGGTTCGGGACATCAGGCTGGAATTGATACCCTCCGACGAAACGCTCAATGACCATTTGGAATCGGGCAGGATCGACGCTTATTTCGGAGCCCGCCGGCCCGGCGCGATGGACCGGGGAACGAATGTCACCCAATTGTTCCCGGATTACCGCCAACGCGAAAAGGACTTCTACCAGCGGACCGGATTCCACCCGATCATGCACACGATCGTTATCCGCGAAGACCTCTATCGCGAGCATCCGTGGGCGCCCGAAGCGGTCTACAAGGCATGCGAGGAATCCAAGCGCTGGATGCTGAAACAGATGCGGTTTTCCGGCGCGCAACGGCTGATGCTGCCGTGGATGTATGACGAGATCGCCGAAATGGACGCGTTGATGGGAGACAATCCCTGGCCCTACGGCGTTGAAGCGAACCGCAAGATCCTGAACGCCTTCATGTCCTATCTGGTCGACCAGGCGTTTCTTGAAACGCCGGGGGACATCGATGAATTGTTCACACCGATCATCAACTGGAGCGAATAGCCGCTGATCACCGGGGCGTGTACACTGATATGCCGCTCGCGCTGGCCGCCTTGCGCTAATGCGAAAGGGCGGACCGAATGGCTTGGTGCCGGCGAATCTTTTCGATATGCGGGCCCGACGCGACCAGAATAACATCAGGCTTGTTGTTGCGCACGTTCCTGGCAAACATTCGGGCGTCGGCATCGATATAGGCGCGCATTTTTTCAGGCTCGCCCCTGCCTTTGTCCAGTAGGATGCGTGCATAACCCATCAACCATAGAATATTGGTCTGCCCCACCCAGCGGCCCTTTACTTGCCGTACTAGCGGGAACGCCACATCCAGACCTACAGAAATCGCCATTACTTTTGGATTGTCCGGTGCATGCCGGCGGACAGCCTGTTTCAAGCCCGGATATTCTTCCTGCATCGCGAACTGGTTTGGCGCGCCATAAAGCATCGGCAGAAGCAAGACGCTGGGGACAAGAGCAAACATTGCCGGGTAGCGCAGGATGCTCCATCCGACTTGCTTCAACTGTGCAGCTCGCCCGCCAGCCAATGCGGCAATTCCCGGGCCGGTCGCAATCGCCAGGGCCAGGACGGCCAAGGAAAGCCCGGGCTGGTAGTGATTGAGCCAGCCCTTGCCCTGTATCAGCGCCGCGATCGTGAACCCGGCGGCGCCGGCGGTGAGCGTGGCCGCGAGCGTGTTCAGGCGCCTGCGAATGCCAATAGCCGCGAGTACACCCAGCAGCGCGGCGCTGAACAGGAAAAACACGTCCGTCAACATCAGGTGCAGCGGATTGGTAACCTTGATGTAGGTGTCCAGCAACGCGGGCAATATCGCGAAGAAATCGGGAAAGAAATAGGGGACCGATTTCAGGTAAAGACCGGCAATGGCTGCTGCCAGAATATTCTCAGCGTGAAAACCAATCATGACATTGCGCCGGCGCCAGATCGCGTAGAAAAACGGCAGCGCCATCACAAGGGCAAAATACGGTTTGATGCAGACGCCTGCGCCGGCCATCAATCCAGCCAATGCGGCGCAGAGCGGTGTTACCGGGGCGTTTTCCGCGCGGGCTGCATAAACGAAGAGCACTGGCGCGAGAAGAACAAGCGCGACGTGTTCTCGCTGGGCGAAGCAGATACCGGGTATTGTCAGTAGTGTGAATATGCCGGCGTTGACCGCAAGCCGTTGGCTGTCGCCGTTCAGTAATCCGGCCTTGCGGGCGATCCTCGACCCGAGAAAGATCGTGCCGAGCGCCGCGGCAAACACGAGTGCCGGAGTGGCCAATTCAACCGGCAAATACAGAAGGCGGGCCAGGAAGACTGCCGGAACATAGATCAGGAATGATGCCGGGGGATTGGTTTCGATAATGTCCGCATAAATGCGCTCACCGTCGAGCAGCCGCTCTGCGACCGTCATCAGCCAGGCGTTGTCGGCGTTGTGGTGTCCGAGGCTTTGCTGGAGAATCGCCAAAAGCAGGAGCGCCGCGCCGGTGCGCCAATGTCCGGCTACACTTGCAAGCGTCTGCCCCAGGCTTGGGTCAGGTGACCGGGCGCCATGCTGGACGGAAATTTCGGTTGTGCTGCTCATTCGGTCCCGGATGTAGGGATATCTGCCAGAAAAACAGATGTTTAGTGTCACTGAATACACGCGTACGCGCCCGGCAGTATAGTTTGGGCCCGTGAACGAAAGGATAATTCATGCTGATTTGCCAGATAGCCCGCGATGCAAAAGACAGGAATGCCGCACGCGCGGAACATTACGATGCCCATGTCGGCTATTTGCGATCTGAAGCGGCGAAGATCATCGTCCAATCGGGGCCGCTGTTCGCCGGCGATGGCTCGGGTGACAAAATTGGAGCGCTGATCGTGTTTGAGGTCGATGACGTGGCGGAGGTCGAAGCTTTCAATGCCGGCGACCCGTTCATCGTCAACGGAGTGTATGAAACGGTCGAATTGCTGCTCTGGAACAGGATAATCGGATAGCCGGCGATGGTCAGGGACGTTCCGTCAATTTGGCCAGAAATGCGGACAGGTTGTCGGTTACGTGGTGGACGTGTTCGGGCGCTTCGTGGACGATTTCCCAATCCTCGCGATGATCCTGCGCGCCCCGGACCGGCGTAACAAGCACTGTCGTCATGCCGGCAGCATGCGGGGCGACTAGGTTGCGCTCAATGTCCTCGATCATGGCCGAACGGCCGGGATCTATTCCTGACTGGCTGAAGAACGAATGAAATGCTTCGGGTCTTGGCTTGGGGGTAAATTCGGTCGCGACAATATCGAAGATGGCGTCGAACAAGCCGTCCAGTCCAAGCGCATGAATGGTTTTTAGGGCGTGATCGTGCGAGCCGTTGGTGAAAATCAGCTTGCGGCCCGGTAGCGCGCTGATGGCTTGCGCCAGGGCAGGGTCGGGCGGAATGCTGGACCGGTCGATGTCGTGAACGAACTCGAGATAGGTATGCGGGTTTATGCCGTGTTCGGCGATGAGGCCGTGCATGGTCGTGCCATACTGGCGGTAGTAATACTTCTGCAACGCCCGGCTCGACATGCCGTCGATGCCGAACATCTCGCACATGTAGTAGGTGATCCGCATATCGATCTTCGGCCACAGATCGCAGTGCGCCGGGTACAGCGTGTTGTCGAGATCGAACACCCAGGTGTCGATCCCGGCGAAGCTGCTGGCGGGATCAAACGTTTTGTGACCTTCGTTCATCGCAGGATGCCGTCACCTGGTGATCAAGGTTCCCGCGCCATGATCGGTCAGCAGTTCGACCAGCACCGCGTGTGGTGTCTTGCCGTCGAGAATGACGACGCCTTCGACGCCTTGCTCCAGCGCGTACATGCAGGTCTCGACCTTCGGGATCATGCCGCCGTGGATCGTGCCGTCGGCGATCAACTCGCGGATACGCGCTACGCTGAGTTCCTTGATGAGGTTCTTGTCCTTGTCGAGGACGCCCGGAACATCGGTCAGGAACAACAACCGCTTGGCCTTCAAAGCGCCGGCAATGGCGCCGGCAAAAGTATCGGCGTTGACATTGTAGGTTGCGCCGTCAGCGCCTTGCGCGACCGGCGCCAGGACCGGTATCAGCTCGCGGCCGAGAACCTGATCAAGCACCGTGGTGTCGACATTTGACGGTTCGCCGACAAAGCCCAGATCAACAGCATTTTCTATGTTGGAATCGGGATCGATGACCGTGCGGCTAACCTTTGTGGCGGTCACCATGTTGCCGTCCTTGCCGCACAGGCCAATGGCGCGCCCACCTTCGGCGTTGATAAAGCCTACGATCTGCTTGTTGATCGATCCGGCAAGCACCATTTCGACGATTTCGACCGTCTGCTTGTCGGTGACACGCAGACCCGCGGCAAACTCCGATTTGATACCCAGTTTCGTCAGCATGTCGCCGATTTGCGGCCCCCCGCCATGAACGACGACCGGATTTACCCCGGATTGTTCGAGCAGCACCATGTCGCGGGCGAATTCACGCGCAACCTCCTCATCGCCCATGGCGTGGCCGCCATATTTCACCACGATGGTGGCTTCGTCGTAGCGCAGCATATGCGGCAAGGCCTGCATCAGGGTCGCCGCCTGTTCCTGGGGAGTGCCTTTGGGGGTGTCGGTCATGATCGATAGCCTGCCGGAAATATAACGCTGCCAGTGCCTATATCGCGGAAACGCCCGGGAATAAACCGGATGATCCGGTTACAAGCGTGCAAAACGTACCGGGGTTATTTTCTAACGCCCAGCCTGCTCGTCAAGCAGCAGCCGGATTGCGGCCCGCAATTCCGGGATGCCGGTCCCGGACCGGGAGGAGGTTGCTATAACAGCCGGGAAAGCCGCCGGCCGTTTGGCCAGTTCTTTCTCCATCGCGGCGATCAGCGTGATTGCTTCACTGCGCTTGATTGCATCGGCCTTGGTCAGGATGGCCTGATACGATTGAGCGCACTGATCCAGCATGTCGAGCATCTCGATATCCGGCGGTTTAAATCCCCGCCGCGCATCGATCAATATGTATACGCGCAGCAAGGTGGCGCGCCCGCGCATGTAGGAGCGCATCATGCGGTTCCAGGCTTCGACCTTGTTCTTCGACACCTTGGCATAGCCATAACCGGGCATGTCGACGAGCCGCAATTGTTCATCACCTGGCTCACCGCCAAGGCCAAAGAAGTTCAATTGTTGGGTGCGTCCCGGCGTGTTGGACGTTCTGGCCAGTGCATTGCGGTTTGTCAGCGCATTCAGGAGCGAGGATTTGCCGGCATTCGAGCGGCCCGCGAAGGCGACTTCCGGCGCGCCCATCGGTGGCAGGCTGCTGATATTGTTTGCTGCCCAGAAGAATTCGCATGGCCCGGCGAATAACAATCGTCCGGCCTCCAGCAATGCTTCGTCCGGAGCATCGCTGGCGCTCGCCGGATCGTTGTCTGGTTCGCTATCGACCTGCACCATCGGATGCTTTCGCGGCAGGGAAATACCTAGGCTTGCTTCTTCTTGAACAGCGCCGCCAGGTTGTCCCAAAGCTCTACTTTAACGCCCTGTTTGGTCATGATGTAATATTGTTGGGCGACTGACAGGATGTTGTTCCAGGTCCAATAGATCACCAGCCCGGCGGGGAATGAACCGAGCATGAAGGTGAAGATCACCGGCATCCAGGCAAACATGGTTTTCTGGATCGGGTCAGTGGGTTCCGGGTTCATCTTCATCTGGACGAACATGGATATCCCCATGATCAGTGGCCAGATGCCGACCCAAAGGAACGGCCCGAGAATGGGGATTTGCACCGGATCGAAGGGCAACAAGCCAAACAGGTTGAAGATATTCGTCGGGTCGGCTGCGGAAAGGTCCCTGATCCAGCCAATGAATGGCGCGTGGCGCATTTCGATAGTTATGAAAATAACCTTGTACAGCGCGAAGAACACCGGAATT
>CAZTMN010000041.1:0-31882 GCA_964615275.1 uncultured Beijerinckia sp.
GCGGAGGACCTGGGCATGACGCGCGTTCTCGTACCTCTCAATCCAGGGGCATTTTCCGCGCTTGGCCTTTTGTGCACGGATGTCCGGCACGATCATATGCGCTCGGAAATGGCCGCTATTGGCGACCTTGATCCGGACCACGCGGAAGCGTGTTTTTCCGGTCTGGAAGCAGCGGCGCTGGCGGAAGTCAAGGAAGAAGGCCTTCCGGGCGAGGCCATTCGCTACCAGCGTGAATTCGACATGCGTTACGAGGGGCAGGGTTACGAATTGCGCGTGTCTCTCGAGGGTCTTGCATGTCCCATGACCGAAACGGTCTTGCAACAAGCGGCGGAGCGTTTTCACGATCTGCATACGGAAATTCACGGCCATGCGGCACGTGACGCGATCGTTGAGATTGTAAGCTATCGCCTGCGCGCAAGCGTTACGATGCCGAAAGCGCAAGCCGGCAGGCCGGAGACAGTTGGCCAAGAAGTTGACCAAGACCGAGCTGTTCCGGTTGGCTCACGGTCCCTGACGCTGGGTCCTGATCGTGTCCTTGATGCAATTGTATGGCGGCGTGATGGTCTGCGCTCCGGCTGGCAGACGCAAGGGCCGGCAATCATAGAACAGCCCGATGCCACAACGATTGTTCCCGACGGTTGGCAGGTGCGTTGCGACGAATATTCAAATCTGGTGCTGGAAAGGATCGAAACATGAAAAGTGCGGCAAGCGCACCTTCGGTCGACCCGGTTACCGTCCAGATTCTACGCAACCGGATCGCCTGCCTGATGGAAGAAATGGCGCATCATTTTTTCCGCTCGGGCTATTCTACCATTGTGCGCGAAAGCCGTGATTTTTCCTGCGTCATCGTCGACCGCGAAGGACGGCTGATTACCTCGCCGCCGATGTTCTACCACGCCACGGCATATTTCCATCTCGCCCAGAGCATCATGTCCATATACGGCAGGGATAGCCTTGAGGACGGCGATATATTTGTGTCCAACCATCCCTACGAGGGTTTTGTACCTCATGCGCCGGATATGGCGATCATGGCTCCGATTATCGTCGATGGGACGCTGATCGGGTTTGCCAGTGCCATCGCTCACAAGGCCGATATTGGTGGGACGGTTCCCGGCTCGAGTTACGGACAGGCGGTGGAAATGTATCAGGAAGGCATGATGCTGCCGCCGATCTGCCTGGTCCGTGCCGGTACCGTCAATCCTGATATCGAACGCTTGATCGCCGCCAACAGCCGCCAGCCGGCCCTGGTTTTGGGCGACATGCGCAGCCAGACCGGCGCGGTGACTATAGGTCGGGACCGGATGAAATCGATTGCCTGTGAACTTGGCGTTGCGCCACTGCTGGCTGCGCTGGATGAAACAATCGACGCTGCCGGACGCGAAATGGCCGTTGCCCTGTCGCGCCTGCCCGATGGCGAGGCCGAGGCGGAAGCCTTCCTCGACAACGATGGCGATCGCAATGAGCCGCCAGTGCGCTTGCATGTGCATGTCCTGGTAAAGGACGGGCGCTTGACCTTCGATTTTTCCCGCAGCGACGATCAGCGTCCGACGCCGGTGAATTTGCGCCCGCCCTTGGTGGAAGCAGCCTGCTTTCATGCCCTGATCGCCCTGATTGACCCGCATCTGCGTTACAGCGATTCTGCCCGCGCCTGGGTGAAGATCGTGACCCGGCCGGGCACGGTTTGCGACGCGACGCCGCCGGCGCCATGTTCCAACTACATGAAAATCTGTCAGCGTCTGATCGATGTCGTGATTGAGGCGCTGAACCCGTTTTGTCCCGCGCGTGCGGCGGCCCACGCCGGCGGTTCCGGCGGCTCCATAGTCGCAACCTGGTCGGATGAGGCGGGCAGCAACGCTCGTCATGTTTCGCACAACCAGCACGAAATTTTTGGCTCCGCCTATGGTGGCAACGCCGCGCGGGATGGGGCTTCGGGCACAACCGTGCACATGTCCAACATTTACGTCACCCCGATTGAAATTGTCGAAACGGAGTTTCCTTGCCGGGTGACGAAATTCGAATTGATTCCCGGCTCCGGCGGCGATGGCGAGTATCGTGGCGGCAACAGTTTCCGCCGTGAATACGAAGCATTGCAATCGGCGATAGTTTACTATCGCGGCGACAAGACGAAATATCCGCCGCGCGGCGTCAACGGTGGCGCGGACGGAAAAATGAGCCGGTTTCTCCTGTATCCGGATACGCCCGGCGAAAAGCAGATGCCGGCCAATTGCCGGGTCGAACTGGCGCCGGGCGAGCGCTTTCGTATTGAAGGGGCAGGCGGCGGCGGTTACGGTGATCCGGTGAACCGCAAGCAGGATGCACGCCGGCGCGATGCCGAAGATGGCTACGCCTAGCCGTATGAAAGGAGCCGCCATGTCCGTTTCATTTGGCGACCTGGTCGACGACCGTCCACAGGACGGAATATTCCGGATCAACCGGCGGATTTACAACGACCCGGACGTGCTGGAAGCCGAATATGACCGAATTTTCGAGCGTACCTGGTTGTTCCTGTGCCATGATACGCAAATTCCCGGCGCAGGCGATTTCATCTCGACTTACATGGGTCGCCAGCCTGTTATCATCGTCCGCAATGTCGACGGCGATATTGAATGCTTTATCAATTCCTGTGGTCATCGCGGCGCCCTGCTGGTGACGCGCAAGACCGGTAATGTCAGCACATTCGATTGCCCCTATCACGGCTTTTGTTTCGACACCAAGGGCACGTGTGTTTCGGCGCGAAATCGCCAGACCGGCTGGAAGAACGATTTTGACATATCCCGCTTCAACCTGCGCAAGATCGCGAAGCTGGCTTCCTATCGCGGGTTTGTTTTCGGCTCTCTCAGTGACGATGTCGATGATATCGAAACTTTTCTCGGCAGTGCTGCGCGGCTCATCGATCTTTACGTCGAACCGGCTCCGGCCGAACTGGAAATCGTTCCCGGTTATTGCACCTATATCTCGCACTGCAATTGGAAACTGATGCATGAGAACGGGCCGGACGCCTACCATGCGCCGGTCGTGCACCGGAACTTTGCCGAAACCATCGCCAATCGCGAGGCCCGCGACGGCCTCAAGGGCATGGCGAAAACCGAGCGAGGCCGGCTGACAGCGCGCATCGAGTCCGGCAGCTACGAAGTTGGCAACGGCCACACCGTGTTCTGGCATGAGCGCATGGATCCGTCTGTCTATCCGATTTATGAGCACCGCGAAGAATTGTCGAAACGTTTCTCGCAAGCTCAAATGGACTGGGTTATTGGCCGCGGCCGTCACATCACCCTGTTTCCGAATCTGCTGCTCAACGATCTGGCAAGTTCGCACCTGCGCACCTATCGCCCGCTTGGCGTCGACAGGATGGAAACGACCATCTGGTGTATCGCGCCGAAGGGCGAGCCGCCTGCCGAACGTGCTGCACGCCTGCGAAAATTCGAGGATTTCTTTTTGCCCAGCGGGATGTCGACACCGGACGATATTGCCCTGTGCGAAGAAGCGCACCTGGCCAGCCATGGACACCACGCCGGATGGTTCGACCTTTGCCGCGGCGACGCCTTTCGTCACGATGGCGCGGATGAAGCCGCCAGGGCGATTGACTTCGAGCCGGTTGCCAGCACCAACAGCTGGGATCACGAATTGACTCTTCAGGGCGTCTACCGGCAATGGCGGTACATGATGCGGAACGGGTGAGGGACACAGACGTGAGCACGCTCGAACTGCACCACGAAGTTTCTGCACTGCTTAATCGCGAGGCGCGGCTGCTGGATGCCCAGCAATGGCACGACTGGCTGGAACTGTATTGCGAGGACGCGGTTCTCTGGGCGCCGGCGTACACCATGGAGGGTAGCTATACCACCGACCCCGAACTTGAATTGAACCTGCTCTACATCAAGGGCAGGGCGGGGCTGGAGGACCGCGTCTTCCGGCTCGGTACACAATTGTCGCTGGCCTCAACGCCGTTGCCGCGCACGCGGCACTTCTTGAGTTTGATCACCCTTGATGAAGTCTCGGAAGCGGAGATCCACGTCTTCGCCAATGCGCAGGTCGTCTGGTACTCGGAACTGCGAGGCCAGCAGGTTCGGGCTTCTTCCTACGAGATGGTATTGCGCCGGGCGGACGATAGGCTGCGCATCAGGCAAAAAAAGATACTGCTGCTGGAAAGTGCGATCGACGGCTATTTCGATTTCTACGGCGTGTGAGCAGGTTTACGCCGTTGCGGCGGCGCTTGCCACAGGCGCTCTTTCGCCACTGCGCGGCGGGCCGCCGAACACGATCTGCACGATACCGGCGGCAATGCCGATGGTCGCGCCGATCTGCCAGGCGGGATCATAGGATCCCGTCAGGTCGAAAATCACGCCGCCGCCCCACGTGCCAAGCGATGAACCGACCTGGTGCACGACGAAGGACATGCCGAGCAGCGTCGCCAGATAGCGTGTGCCAAAGACATCGGCAATGATGCCGGCTGTCAGCGGCGCAAGACCCGGCCACCACAACAGACCCATCGCCACGGCGAACAATATGGTACTGGCCGGTGTCGGCGGCATGGCAAAGTAGGCTGCGATCATGATCGAGCGCAGAACGTAAACCGATCCGAGGATGATGTGCTTGGGATAGCGCCCGCCAAGCCAGCCGGTGATCAGCGAACCGACAGCGCTGACACCGCCGATGGTCGCCAGGGTCCAGGCGCTCAGCATCGGGTCCTGCCCGCACAGCGCGAGATAGGCGGGCATGTGGGTGGTCAGGAACATCAGGTTGAGACCGCATACAAAATACGCGCCGGACAGGACCAGGAACTGGCGGTTACGGACTGCATCGCCCAGGACTTCGGTCATGGATGTACGCTGGGCCGTTACCGGTTGCGGTATGTTGTCGGCGCCGCCGGCCAGAAAAGCCGCGGGAAGCATCGCAATCGACAGGACGACGAAAAACAATGCCCCGATCTGCCAGGCATGCAGGCCCAGGATCGCCTGTGTGGCAAGCGGCCCGATGAGCGTTCCGAGCGCGCCAACCGCCGATACCGCGCCAAGCGTCATGCTGCGCTGCGCCGGGGAGGCGGCACGGGCCACAGCCGACATCGTCAGTGATGTCGCCGTGCAAGCAAGCGCAATGCCGATCATGCCGCCGGATACGAGCAGGGCCGTTACGCCCTGTGCCGCCGCCATCACAACCAGGCCCGCCACATAGGTCGCCGCGCCCGCAAGCATGGTCCGGCGCAGGCCGTACTTGTCGGCGAACGCCCCGACGAAAGCCTGGGTGAGCCCCCACACCATATTCTGGATTGCCAGCATCAATGTGAAATCAGATGCCGTGATCGCAAGGTCCTTTGTCATCGGCGTCAGGAACAGGCCGAAGCTCTGGCGAATGCCCATGCCGACGGTCAGCAGGACCGCTGCGCCGAGCAGGATCAGGCGGCTCTGGCGGCTGATGGAGGTGAAGGCTTTGAGCATGGCGGGGCTGATCCTGCGAAATTTAACAGAGAAGCGTTGGCCTTACGGTGGGAATATAGCGCGGGAGACGTTCACGCTATCCAAAGTGGCCGATTTCCATGTTTTCAGCAAGCGGGATGAATCGCAAGCACGTTGCCTTTTTCTCTTCGCTGGGGCAGAAGGCGCGCAATCCTGTTGATACTGCTTTTCGGAGGCGAAAATGACCAAAAGTACCGACCGTATTCTGACCACCCATGTCGGCTCCCTGCCGCGCCCGGATTCGGTCAAGGATTTTCTCCGCGCCCAGGCCGCCGGCAAGAACCCCGACGAGATCGCCCATCGCGAAACATTGCGCCAGGAAGTTGCCGCCGTGGTCAAGCAACAGGCCGAGGTCGGGCTTGATATTCCCAGCGACGGCGAATTCGGCAAGGGCATCAGCTGGTCGCAATATGTCATCGAGCGGCTCTCCGGGTTCGAGCGCCGGCCGTTTGCACCGGGAGAAAATTCCTGGCGTACCGGCGCCGACCGTGCGCGCTTCGCCGCCTTCTACGACGAGATGGACGCGGCCGCCGGAATGGCAACGACCATGGATTCCATTTGCACCGGCCCGATCACCTACACCGGCCAGGAAGCCTTGCAGCGCGACATCGACAACATGAAGAACGCCATGGCGGCCGCCGGCGTCACGCACGGCTTTCTGCCGGTTGCGTCGCCAACCTCGGTCATTCCCGACCGCAAGAACGAATATTACCAGAGCGAGGACGAGGTGCTGGATGCCATCGCCGAGGCGATGCGCACGGAGTACAAGATGATTGTCGATGCCGGGCTATCGGTGCAATTGGACGACGCGCGCTTTGCCGTCACCTGGGACCGGATGCAGCCGACCGACATGGGCACCTACGGCAAGTGGCTCGACAAGCAAGTGGAGGTCATCAACCACTCGCTGCAGGACGTGCCGGAAGACAAGGTGCGCTACCATGTCTGCTGGGGTTCGTGGAACGGTCCACATACGACCGACGTGCCGCTGCGCGACATCATCGACAAGGTCTATGCGATCAAGGCAGGCACTTACGTGATGGAAGGCGCCAATCCGCGCCACGAGCATGAATGGAAGGTCTGGGGTGACAAGAAGCCGCCGAACGGCCGCTCGCTGGCAACTGGCGTTATCAGCCATGCCACCAATATCGTCGAGCATCCGGAGCTGGTAGCTGAACGCATTACCCGCATCGCCAGGCTGATCGGCCGGGAGAACGTGCTGGCCGGTACCGATTGCGGATTTGCCCAGGGCCCGTTCTACCAGCGGACCCATCCGACGATCATGTGGGCAAAATTCGAGGCGCTGGTTGAAGGTGCGAAAATCGCTTCGAAGGAATTATGGGGCTGAGCGCCACACGACGCAGCGCCGGCAGGCGTGCTCCAGCCGGAGGGACTAGAGCGTTTTGCGTTTAATCCGGATTACCGGATTGAACGCGAACGCCTATCAGATATTGGAACACCGTGCGTTTGCCTCATTTCTTGATTCAGAAATAAGGCAAAGCGCTTTAAGCGCCGAAAGAGCCCGACATGTTGCCGATCAGCAATGCGACAGCGATGACGGCGAGAATTGCGCGTGCCGCGAGGGTCAGGGCATTGGGGGCGGGGAGGTCTGTTTCGTTCATGACGCCGGTATCCACTGTCGTGATTTCCAGGCATAATACAGGCCCCGTTGGCCGCGAATGTGCTTGAGCGCACAAGCCGGCAGGCAATGACAATCATCTTGTGCTCGTAGATGGAAATCCAGCCCTCCCCGTTCTGATCATGTCTGGCGCAATCCTGCTCTTTGCAGTGTTCTGGAGCGGCATTGTCATGCTTGGCGCACGCTACGGTGGCTGGGGCGAATTGGCGAAATTGTACACCGGGCCGCCGAAGATGGCAGGCGAAGTCTGCACATTTTGTAGTGCGCGCTTACGCTGGTTCTTCGGTTACAGCCGGTGCCTGACGATAACGGTCTCACCGCAAGGCATTCACATGCGGCCGATGCTGGCGTTCCGGATCGGCCATCCGCCATTGCTGATCCCCTGGAATGCGGTCCTTGAAAGGCGCGACCGCAGCCTGACGCTGTTTCCGCGGCTGGACCTGACGATTCGGTCCGCCGATCAGAGCCGGCCGGTCACCATTGCCTTCCAGGGTAAACGCCTGGTCGAGACGCTGCGCCGTCATGCGCCTGGACCCGCGTCCGGTTAGGCATGCTTGACCGCGGTCATGCGATAGCCGAAAAGTTTGGCCATGGCTTATCAGTTTCACACTACCCCCTCGATACACAATGGACCGGGATTGAGTGAACAGCTGGGCGCGCTGGCTGGAGCATTGCTCGGCGGACGCGTTCTACTTGTCACAGATGCCGGATTGATCGAACTCGGACTTGTTGAACCGGCGCTGGCGTCGTTGCGCGCGGCTGGCGTCGAGGTCAGCGTATTCGGTGCAGTTGAGGCAGACCCGTCTTTGCAAACGCTCATGGCAGCTGCCGCGCAGGCAAGAGCCCATCAAGCCAGCGGTATCGTTGGGTTCGGTGGCGGCTCATCGATGGATGTCGCCAAGCTCACCGCCTTGCTTGCCGGCTCCGGCGAAGACCTCGACGCGGCCTGGGGCGTCAATCTGGCAAAGGGTCCGCGGCTGCCATTGGTTTTGGTTCCCACGACCGCAGGAACCGGCTCGGAAGTGACACCGGTTGCCATCATAACCGTTGATGCAGATGAAAAACGTGGTGTTTCCTCGCCGGTGATTCTGCCGGATATGGCGATTCTCGATGCCGCGCTCACCACCGGACTGCCGCAGCACACCACCGCTGCAACCGGTATCGACGCAATGGTTCATGCCATCGAAGCCTATACGTCGAAAAGCGCCAACAACAATCCTGTTTCGCGGGCGCTGGCACTGCAGGCGCTGGATTTGCTTGGCGCCAACATCGAAACTGCCTGTTTCAACGGCAGCGACATGAGCGCCCGCGAAAACATGCTGACCGGTTCGATGCTGGCCGGCATGGCGTTCGCGAATTCGCCGGTTGCCGCCGTGCATGCCTTGGCCTATCCCGTCGGCGGCATGTTCCATATTCCCCACGGTCTGTCGAACGCACTGGTGCTGAAGGAGGTCATGCGCTTCAATGCACCGGTCTGCTACCAGCAATATGCAGAACTGGCGCCTTATGTGTTTCCCGATATTGATACCGAAAAATCGGCGCAAGAATTGTGCGCGGAGTTTATCGAGCGGCTCGGAGGCCTGTCGCAAAAAACCGGGCTGCGCCCGCGCCTGCGTGACCACGGGATCGGCGAAGATGCCTTGCCGGTGATGGCCGCTGCCGCGATGAAGCAGACGCGGTTGCTCGTCAACAATCCGCGCGAAGTATCGCAGGACGATGCCCTGGCGATCTATCGCGCAGCCTGGTGAGGACAATATGGTGCGCCCGCAAGCCTATCAGCGATCTGATCTTGTCTATTTTCGCCAGTTGCAGACCCGATGGGCTGATAACGACATATACGGGCATATGAACAATGTGGTTCACTATGCGCTCTTCGATACTGTCATCGGCGATTTTCTGATCGGCAACAATCTTCTCGGTCTCCACAGCGGTGGCGATACGATTGGCGTCGTCGTTGAAACCGGCTGCAATTATTTTACAGAAATGGCCTACCCGGATCTGGTGACAGCCGGCGTTCGCGTTGCCCACATAGGCACGTCATCCGTACGTTACGAAATCGGCCTGTTTCGCAACGAGGAACAGAGCGCCGCGGCGCAGGGACATTTCGTCCACGTCTATGTCGGGCGTGAAACGAGAAAACCAAAGCCGCTATCAGAGGATTGGCGCCGGACCCTGGAGCAATTCCGGCGCACCTGACCGGCAAACGCACATCGCCAATAATCCCGCGCCTGCAGAAACCGGCCCTGTCCTTCAAGAAACGCAGTATGCCGCAACAGATTGCTGCTTACATGCGTTCGTCGACGAAGCGCGGCGCTTTCACGCTGTTGGCGAATTCCCGCGCGATCCCGCCTGTTTCCATGACCTGGATGTCCGCGGTTATCTCAAATATCCGTTTGGTCTTTTCCGCGACATCCGCAATGACTACCTGCCTGTCCTGATTGGGCGGCAGCTCCACTATCAACGAGAAAACGTCAAGCCCCGTGTCATTGGTTGAAACCACGACCTTGAAGTCGTTGATGCGCGGGTCGGCGAACATGAAATCTTCAAACTCGGCATGGTTGATATTGACCCCGCGCACCTTGAAAAACCCGGCGGTCCTGTGGGCATGGCGGATGACCGGAAAGACCGAAAACGGCGTGTCGCTGTCGCCTTCGCTCTTGTAGATAACGATATCTCCGGAATCCCAGCGCAGAAACGGCGCCGCATTGTTGGAGAACAGCGAGGTTACCACGAGACGGCCCGGCTCGCCTTCGGGGACAGGCATGCCAGTCGTTTCATCCAACACCTCGATGAATGCGAGATCCGTCCAGATATGGAACCCGTCGCGTGCCGGGCCTTCGGCGCCCATCATGCTGACCTCGGTCATGCCAAAACAATCATAGACCGCTGCGCCCCAATCGCGTTCGAGTTTGTCGCGCTTGGCCTGCGAAACCGCCTCCGCAGTTGTCAGAATCGTGTGGATCGGCAGGGCCGGAAGATCAATCCCTTCGGCCTGGGCCAGGTTGGCCAGGTGAAGACCGAAACTCGGCATGCCCATCCACACCGTTGGTTTCAGCGTTTGCATCAAGTCGAGTTGCACGTTCGACGGCAGCGCGGTGCCCGCGCCGGCCCAAATCGAACCCATGTTCTTGATCTCCGCGGCCCGCGCCCACATGTGCCCGGCAGGGTGAATACCCAGAGGAAACGACACATGGACCCGTTCGCCTGCGGCAACGCCGGCGCACTCGAACGTCCGCGTAAAGCCCACCATATTGTAGGCAAGGTCTTCGGCCGTCTTTGGGTAAAACAGCGGCCGTCCGGTACTGCCGCCCGAGCGCCAGTACTCGCAAATATCCTCCGGTATGACAGTGCAAAAATCGCGATAAAAGCTCTCCGACGATATGTTGCGCAGATCGTCTTTCGACAGCATTGGAATCTTGCGCCATTCTTCCGGATCGTCGAGTTTGTTGATGTCGATATCGGCAAGCTTGTCGCGCCAGTAAGAGGAGCGGCGCGCGCGCTCCACTGCGATGATTTTTCGCTCTCGTTGCAATTGATCGATCTCGGAGCGGCTACGCGGTAAAGCAAGCGGCAGTTCGGGAAACAGCGACATGTATGATTTCTCCGGACGGATATTTCCTCGGACCGTAGCGATATGGCGTTTGTCAGCTCACCTTGCCGATCCAGCGTTTCTGGCTCGTGAACGTATCCGGCCATTGTCCGCTACGTTCCGCCTCGATCATTTCGGCGAGGCGTTCATTTTTTGCCGTATTGTCTTCGGGAATGGCGTCCAGCGCATCCTGCAGCAAGGTCTCGTATTCCGTTCCAATCGGGCAAACGTCCTGACAGCGTCTGCAGCCGTTCACTACCCCGGCTCCGCGCAGAATGCTTTGCCACAAATTGAAACTTTCCTCGGAACGTAGCAGTTCAAGTTTCTTGCCGGCATCCGGTTCATCAAAAATATTCTCAAGGTGATCGGTAAGCGCTGCAAAGCCGTGCGGTGAACGATAGCGATCGCAGGCAGGCCAATCGCGTGTCCAGTGGCCGATTACATCACCGGGACAGCTTTTCAGGCAACGGCCGCATTCGGGGCCCTTGCACAGGGCGCTTTCCATACGCCGGTCAGCATCGACCGGTAGCGAAGACAGGACTGCGGTGAGCAAAACCCGTGGCCCGAATTCGGGCGTCAACAGCTGCAGGTTCAGGCCGAGCGTGCCAAGGCCCGCCTCCACAGCGGCATGGTTGAGCGACAGCAATGTCGTCAGATGTTCGTCCGGATCGTTCTGGTAGCGCCATGTATCGACGTGGGACGGCGGAATAATGAGTGCCGGATAGCCCTGATCTTCCAACCAATAGACCAGATCGAGCGATATTTCCTCCAGTTTCGTCAGGGTCAGCTCGTCGTTGTAGTATTTGTGCCGTTCGTCCCAGCGGGTCATGCGCGATGTGCCGCTCGATAATTTTTTTGCGAGCACAATCACGCGCCCAGCGTCAAATTCGGAGATGTCCGAAGGACGGCGTGGGTCTTCCCGGTAGGGCGGATTGTCGTTCATGATCTGGCCGTCCGCGATGCCAACAAGGTCTGCGCCCAAGGCTTTGGCCTTTTGTTTCACGGCGGTCGCATCGATCGGGGCCTGGAAGACAGAGACCATTTATTCTCCCGCTTTGTTGTCGGAGCCGGTTGCCAGACGCTCTCGCTCCTTCTGCATTTTCTTGAATTCCTGCATCTGGCGCGCGACGATTCCCTTGTAGCCTTCCGGTCCAACCCAGCGGATGTTCCAGTCATTCAGTCCCGCCACATCGGCGCCGGTTTTTCGATCCTGCTTGAACTTGCGCGCCAGCTCGACTTTCTCGGCGGTTTTCTCAGGAATAACTTTTTGCGGCTCCGCCAGGTAGGCATGATAATCGTTGCCAACCGGACATACCGCAAGGCATCGCGGGCAATCGCCAAACGAGCCGACTACGCGCAGCAATCCCTGCCAGAAGCCGAATATCTCGCGATCTTTCAACAATTCGCGTTGCGTACTTTTGTCGGCTTTCAGAAACCGGCTCCAGAAATTAAGGATCGTGGCGAAGCCAAATTCCTGCGCCTCGGTCGCGCAGGCCCGTTTGTCGATACCGAAGTGACGCACAGCATCGGCGGGGCAGGAATGCAGGCAACGGCTGCAGGATTCGCCGATGCAAACCTGCTCCGTCATGATATCATCGGGCTCAAGTTCAAGTTCGGTCAATATTCCGGTGAGGTAGACACGCGGCCCGAATTCCGGCGTCAAAATATTGACCTCCAGGCCAAATGTGCCGACGCCTGCCTCTATTCCCAGATGCCGCGTGCTTAGCCGTCCATAACTGGCCTTCTTGTAGTTCCAGTCAGTCTCTTGCGCGGCGGTAACGAAACTCGGATAGCCAACCCGTTCCAGTCGTTCGACAAGGTCATATGATATGCGGTCCATTTTCCGCAGTACCAGCATGTCGATGTATTGCACCGGAACATTGGTCTTGCAGCGGAATGCGGCAACCGGAATACGTTTCGCAATTACGATAACGCTCTTTACATGAGGGGAAATACGTTCCGGCGTTTGCGGAAATAGCGGGTCTGGCGGAAATGCATTAAGCGTCTTGGCGCTCGCGATCCCAACGATGTCGGCGCCAAGGTCTTTCGCCAATTGCTTGACCGACGTTGCATCCATAAATCGGGCTTCCTCCGACCGTCAATATCCGCGCGCATGCCGGTTGACGACGGTCAATCTTGCACATTCGTTATTTGGCAGCAAGAAGCGAAGAAAACGTCAGTACTTCTCGGGAACATAAAGCTCGCGGGGCAGAACACCGCGCTCGTAATTCGGGTTGAAGACCCGGTTAGGCAGGTCAATCTCCTGGTGTGGCACCGGTTCGTACGGTATCTTCCCAAGAAAGTGCGCGATGCAGTTCAATCGCGCGCGCTTCTTGTCGTTGCCCTCGACTATAAACCATTGCGCTTCGGGAATATTGGTGCGCGCGAACATCTCTTCCTTGGCTTTGGTGTACCGTTCCCAGCGCACCCGCGATTCCAGGTCCATGGGGCTCAGTTTCCATTGCTTGAGCGGATCGTGGATCCGCATCAGGAAGCGCATCTGCTGTTCTTCGTCGGTGATCGAGAACCAGTATTTGATCAGGATTATCCCGGATCGTACCAGCATGCGTTCAAATTCGGGGACATCCTGGAAAAACTGCTCAACCTCGTCGGCAGAGGCGAAGCCCATCACGCGCTCCACCCCTGCGCGATTGTACCATGACCGGTCGAACAGAACGATTTCTCCGCCCGCCGGCAGATGCGGGACATACCGCTGGAAATACCAGCTCGTCCGTTCGCGTTCACTCGGCGCCGGAAGCGCGACGGTGCGGCAGGTGCGCGGATTTAATCGCTGGGTGATGCGCTTGATGACGCCGCCTTTTCCGGCTGCGTCGCGCCCTTCGAACAGTACCAGGACTTTGGCTTTGGTATGCTCGACCCAGTCCTGCAATTTGATCAATTCTGCTTGCAGCGTCAGCAACTCGCTGAGATAGAGCTTTCGCTCCATCGATGGCGGATGAGCTTCTTTGTAGATCCGGCGAAGCTCCATCGACAGCGCTGGCTCGGACAGTTCGAGTTCGTAGTCCTCATCAAGCGTGTCGGCGAGCTCGGCTTCCAGCCATTCCACATCCGGAGTTTTGTCATCTGGGGCGTTCATTGTTCGTACCTTGGTAGCGCCGGCCTCGTTTTCTGCTATTGCGATCAGGCAAGAGCAGACGCCTGACGCTCTCCAACCATACAAATACGACAGCTTTGCTACAACCGTCGGAACCGCGATCACATCATTGATGCGCGGGTTGGGGCATAGCGCGTGGAAATCTCACGGCAGGGCGCGTCCGCGCAACCGAGGATCATCCTTCGCATACTTGCGGGCGCGGAATATCCAGTTGACCGATCCCAGTGGCGGATTGTCGTTATAGAACGGCGAGATGTATTCCCAGACGATTTCGCCCGCCGGCGTGACTTCAAACATCCGGCCCTGGTGGCCCTCGATGATAAACGTATTGCCGTTCGCCAGCCTCTGTGTGCCGCTGATACGGGCGGAAAAGAATGTTGAATAAGGAATACCCTGGTATTTCCACACGATTTCGCCGCTGGCCGGGTCGATTTCGAGAATGCGAGACTTTTCCGGCGTCGGTTGCTCGCTGCCATTGGCAAACAGCAGGATGTTGCCGTTTGGAAGCCGCTGGCAGTCGTGTTGACCACCCCAGCTCGGGTCAGCCATTTCCCAGTCGATCTTGCCGGTCTGCCGGTTGACCAGGATCAGCAGGTCGAGCTCGCGAAAACTGACCAGCACATTGCCGTCCTGCTGCACGTGGCAGGTATTGGCATGGGCATATTCGTGGCGCTCGTGATTGTATCTTAGCGGGTATTTGTCCAGATCGAGCGCCTCCGACACCCGCCACTCCCAGACGATCTTTCCGTCGCGGTTTACCTCCCGCAAGAGGTCCTCGTAGACGCCGCCATCGGAATGTTCGGAGCCGGCAATGCCGCCCTTGAACATTTTTGCGCCTTCGGTGGCGACCAGGTCCCAGGCCAGATAGACCACATTGCCATTCGGCGCCAGCTGCAGGTCATGATGCTGGAAATGATCAATGTATTCCCAAATAATGTTTCCGTCCCAGTCGATTTCCGCGATGCGGCCGCCGGCGGCGTTCAGCTTCGGGCCTTCAGCTGTCTTGAGCGAGACGAGCAGATTTCCGTTGGGCAGGAACTGGGCGTAGTTACCAAGGCCCGCCGGCAGCCGCCAATGATGCACAATCTCTCCGGCCTCGCCGAGTAGAAAAATTTCGCGCCCCGCTGTTGGACCGAACAGAACGTATCCGGGCTGCATGCGGGGGTGATCGCGCAAGGTTACGCCGAATTGCAATATACGCATCAAGGTCTCTTCGGTTGTGTCGTGCACGCCACATGCACAATCGGGAAGAAAAAAGGCCCGCGACAGTCATGAACCGGCGCGGGCTTTCCAAATTGCATTGCGGCAGTTGCTGTTATTCAGCCGCCTGCTGTCCTGCCCCGCGGACCTTGTCGACGATCGCCTTGAATTCATCGTCCGTCAGGATATCACGTTTCTCGATCCCGGTAGTCTTGACGATATCAAGGATTTCGGCGACCTGCTCGTCGCTGGCCTCACCCAGGCCGAGTTGGTCCATCTTGAAGGTCACGGACATCTTGCCGCTCTTCTTGCCGAGCACGACTTCGCCGACGCGGCCGGTGAATGCCGGATGGGTGCCGAACATCACCAGCGGATCGTTCATGACGTAATTGATGCCGATACCGCTTTCACGAGTGAAATTGCCCGAGCCGAGCAACGGCTTGTTGCGATGGATTGGCACGTTGGCGCATTGCGAGACCAGTTCGGCCAGCTTTGGCAGCTGATCGAACTTGTAACCGGTTTCGTAGCCGTAGAGCAGATCGAGGCAGATCATCAGCTCTTCCATGGCGGCATTGCCGGTGCGCTCGCCAAGACCGTTGGCGCAGGAATGCACGACTTCCGCCCCGGCGGTTACCGCGGCGATTTCGGTCGCCACGCCCATGCCGAAATCGTTGTGGGTGTGGATCTCGATCTTCAGCCCGGTCATTTTCTTGACCCAGCGGACCATGTATTTGATCGCCTCGGGCGTGGCGCAGCCCATCGTGTCGACAATGCCGATGGAATCCGGCGGAGCCTCGGCCATGATCCCCCTGCAGAGGTTTTCCAGGTCCTCCGGCCGTGCCCGTGTCGTGTCATAGGGAAAGAATACGGCATAAAGGCCGTTTTCCTTGGCGTAATTGATGATCGGCGCGGTCTTCTTCAGCACGTCTTCCCAGGTCCATTTGAACTGGGTTGTCAGCTTGGGATAGCCAATCGGCACCTCGATAATGACGCCCTGGGCGCCGCATTCCAGCGCCATGTCGATATCAGCCTTCATCGCCCGGGCGAAGGTGAAGATTTTCGACTTCAGGCCCATCTTCGAGATGATCTTGATGGCCTCCTGGTCCTGCGGGGAAACTGCCGGCATGCCGGCTTCGATGCGTTCGATCCCCACATCGTTCAGCGCCTGGGCGATCTTCACCTTGTCGTCGACGGAAAAGACGATGCCCGGCGTCTGCTCGCCGTCGCGCAGGGTGGCGTCATGAATCTGCACCTGTGCCGGCAATTCGAGATTCTGGCGAACCTCGGGCACGAAATTGTAAGGACTGGTCCAGTATTTGCCCTCTTCATGATATTTTTCGCGCATCGCTGGCCCCCTTATGTTGCAGCTCGCCTGCGGGACTTGATGCCGCCGCGGCGCGAGCCGGGAAATGGTGGCGGTTTGTAGCCGTTTTGGGTCGGTAAATCCAGTAAGTGCAAGTCGAATTCTGGGCCCGGGCGGGAACAATGGCAAGCCCTGACGTTACAGGCTGTTAATTGCCGCCCGACTGTTATTGCGCCCGCCGATCCGCTATACATCGACGCGTTGGTGTCATTTACGGATCGAACATGCGTCCCATCGCCCTTGGCTACATCATCGTCAGCGCGCCGGATCTGGCCGATTGGAGCGAATATGCGACCGGTCAACTGGGCCTGCAGCGGATTGACCGCTCGGCCCGGACGCTGGCCTTCCGCATGGACGATCGCAAGCAGCGCGTTGTCGTTGAAGCAGACGGCGGCTCGACAATTTCCGCCTATGGCTGGGAAATGGCCGATGCCGATGCGCTGGAGGCGCTTGCTGCGCGTGTTGAAGATGCCGGCATTGCGGTTGCGCGGGCTCAGCGCGCGCTGTGCGATGCACGCTTCGTCAAGGATATGGTGCTGTTTACCGACCCCGGCGGCAACAGGGTCGAGGTTTTCCACGGACCGATGATCGCCAGCGATCCGTTCGTGCCGTCCCGCAACATTGCCGGCTTCCGCACCGGTGCTTTGGGTCTTGGCCATGCCGTGCTGAATTCCACCAATGTCAAGCCGCTGATCGCCTTCTATCGCGATGTCATGCAGTTCGGCGTCAGCGATTATTACGACCAGCCGTTCACCGGCTGCTTTTTCCACGTCAACCCGCGCCACCATTCCTTTGCGATCTTCGAGCACGACAGGGATCTGGTTCATCACGTGATGATGGAATATTTCGCCATGGACGACATGGGCCATGGTTGGGACATCGCCCAGGTCAACGAGCGGGTTGCCGTGACGCTCGGCCGCCATGCCGGCGATGATGTGCTCAGCTTCTACACCTGGACGCCGTCGAAATTCATGATCGAATCCGGCTGGGGCGGCAAGGTGATCGACCCTGACACCTGGGAAGCTGGTGAACGGGCCATTGGCCCCAGCATCTGGGGTCACGACCGGTTATGGATGCCGGACGACCGCCGCAAGGTTGCCCGCGACATGATGCTCAAGGCCGCTGAATTGGGCTATCGGCGCAAGGTTAATGTGCTCGACGGTAATTATAAATTGATGCCCGGCGGCAGTCCCGACGACGGCGAATATGTCCGCGATAGTGCCGACGATGCGGGAAAATTTTCCGACGAGCGCGATGCGGCGGAGTAGACAACGCGCTTTAACGAGGAACATGCGATGAATGTTGCACCACCTGCAAGGCCGTCAATGGCTGGCCCCAATCACCCACCCGCCGCCGAACTCATAGCCCGATCCGCAACGATTGTCGGCGATATCGCCGCACGCTCCGGCCGTTGTGAGGTCGAACGGCGCGTGCCGCAGGAAACAATAGCCCAGTTCAAGGAAATGGAACTGCACAAATGCGTATTGCCGAAGCGCTATGGCGGCTTTGAAGATACATTCACGCCGCTGATCGGCATGAGCCTGAATTGGAGCAGCGTCTGCGCCTCTACAGCCTGGGTCTGTGGGCTTTACCTGGTTCACAACTGGCTGGCGGCGCTGTTTCCGCAACAATGCCAGGACGACGTCTGGGGAGACAATCCTGATGCGCTGATTTCCGGTTCCTATGCGCCGATCGGCAAGGTTACTCCGGCGCCTGGCGGTTATCGGCTCTCTGGCAGGTTTCCGTTTTCCAGCGGCGTGCCGGGCGCCGACTGGAATTTCTGCTCGGCGATGATTCCGCAGGATAATGGCAAAATGCTGCCCTGTTTCACGCTGGTGCCGAAATCGGACTACACGATCGATTGGGAAAGCTGGAAAACCGTCGGCATGGGCGGCACCGGGTCTTACGATGTAGTGGTCGACGATGTTTTCGTGCCGGAACACCGGTTGTTGAGTTTTCCTGATGCAGTCGGGTCGACAGCGCCCGGCGCCGATGCACATGACACCAATCTCTACAATATTTCGCTGCTTACCTGCGTTCCATTCTGTCTGGCCACGCCGGCTATAGGCGCGGCGATGGGGGCCATCGAACGCTTTATCGAAGAGAACCGCGTGCGCGATACCCACGGGGCGGTGGTGTTGGGCGGCAGCAAGGTCTCCGAATTCCAGACCGTGCAGAAGCGGATCGGCGAAGCGTTCGCCCGGGTTGATGCCTGTCAGGCTATTGCCTACCGTGACATTGCCGAGGCGGAAGCCGAGATCCATCGCGACGGAAAACAATCGCTGGACCGGCGGCTGATCAACAGGCGCACCCAATCGTTCATAGCCCATGAAGGCCAGACGGCCATCAACCTAGTATTCGACGCCGCCGGCGGGCGCTGCCTGCAATGCGATCATCCGCTCCAGCGGGCCTGGCGCGATGTGGCGGCGATCAACCACCACATCAGCCTGAACTTCGATGCAGTTATGTCGATGTACGGCCAGCACCGCTTCGGCCTGCCGCTGGTCGGGCAGTATTGATGACCTGAACCACCGCTTACAGATTGATCGGAAGTTCGAAGCTTTCCATCCCCGGCGTGGCATGGAAAACGCCAACAGCAAGGATTGGAACTATTCCGGCACGGCCGCTGCTGGCGTGATCGTCCCGCCTGCGGTGCCAAAACCGACGCGGTAGCCTTCACCCTGGCACCAGCCGCGGAACGTGATGGTATCGCCGTCCTCCAGGAAACTGCGCGTGTTGCCATCTTCCAGTGCCATCGGCTCCTTGCCGCCCCAGCTCAGCTCGAGCATCGAGCCGCGCTGGTGCTTTTCCGGACCGCTGATCGTGCCCGACCCGAGCACGTCGC
This sequence comes from uncultured Beijerinckia sp., assembly GCA_964615275.1. Classification (GTDB taxonomy): domain Bacteria; phylum Pseudomonadota; class Alphaproteobacteria; order Rhizobiales; family Beijerinckiaceae; genus Terripilifer. Next base: position 19,202 of record CAZTMN010000041.1, read on the forward strand.
CAACCGACATGGCGCACCCCGACGAAGTGTGATGGGCAAACTGTTGCGCTGACGACCAGTACATGTAGGAAAAATTTGTCCGCGTGATCGTCGTTGTCTGTGCCGATCCGGCCGGTGTGAGATCGACCTCGAGGTTGAGGTCGTAGTTCATTGGTCCGGTCTGGCGCAGATAGGGCAGCGGTTCAGGGTCCTGCTTCGGTCCTTGCACACGGAATGGCTCCATCGCTTCGGCCGGCACGATCCAGGCGCCCATGGTTGTGCAGAAGGCCTTTGCCATGAACGGTCCAAGCGGCACGTATTCCCATGCCTGGATATCGCGGGCGCTCCAGTCGTTCAGCAGGGCAAATCCGAAAATGGAAGCCTGCGCCGCATCGACGCTGATATACTCACCCATCGTGGTTGGCTGGCCGACGATGGCGGCCATTTCCAGCTCGAAATCGAGTCGCCGGCAGGCGGTGAATATGGGTGCGGGATGATCGGGTCCCTTGATCTGGCCAAGCGGGCGGCGCACCGGGGTCCCGTCGACGACGATCGTATTGGCCCGGCTGTTGTAGGCTATCGGGATGTGAACCCAGTTGGCTTGCAGGGCGTTTTCCGGTCCGCGGATCATGGTCCCGGCATTGGTTGCATGTTCCTTGGAGGAGTAGAAGTCGGTAAAGGCGCTCACGTGCACGGGCAGGTGCATTGTTGCATCCTTGCGCGCGATAAAGGCGTTCTGCCGCAATTCCGCGTTGTTCTGAAGCGTCTGGTCGTCGTGGCGAAGCATTTTGGATATGGCTTCGCGCACTCCTGACCAGGTCGCCGGGCCCGATGCCATGAAGGCGTTCAGATTGGCCTCGGCGAAGACGCCGGCCCGGGGCATTGTCGGCAACAGGCCGGCCGCTTCGATCACCGAAAGATCGAGCACCATGTCGCCGATTGCAACCCCGATGCGCGGTTTTTGGTTGGTCGCGGTGGAAAACGCCCCGTAAGGCAGGTTCTGGATCGGAAAGTCCGAATCGGCTGGAACGTCAACGTAGGACTGCAGGGTAGGATCATTGGGGGTCATGAAAGGTTCCCGGAGAATCTGATGTGTTATGGCCACCTTACTAACATCCGGGTGCAGTTTTCAATTGGCGCTTGTTGCCGGGCCGGACCGCAGTTGCGGCTTGACGACCGCTTTTCCACGATCCAACCTCATCAAGACAGCAAGAGGGGCAGTGATGGCCAGCAATAAACCAGTTCCGCAGATTGATGAGGACGCCGAAAAAGTCCTTGGTGTCATGAAGATACTCAATCGTCCGCCGATGGAGAGCCTCACGCCGGAAGAAGGCCGAAAAGCCTTTCGCGCCATGCGGGAGGCTGCCAAGCAAGATGTTCCGGATATGGCCGAGGTGCGAGATCTTGAGGTCGCCGGTCCGGCCGGCGCAATCCCGGCGCGGCTCTACCGCAGCCATGCGGCACCGGCCAACGAATCGCCGGTTCTGGTGTTCTTTCACGGCGGCGGCTGGGTCGTCGGCGATCTTGAAACCCACGACATCCAGTGCCGCCATTTCGCCAACGCCGGCGCCTGCACGGTCGTTTCGGTCGACTACCGGCTGGCTCCCGAACACAAGTTTCCAGCCGCCGCTGACGATTGTGTTGCGGCGGCTGGATGGGTCGCGACCAATGCTGCCACGCTCGGCGTAGATCCGCGGAAGGTCGCGGTCGGGGGCGATAGCGCCGGCGGCAATTTGGCAGCGGTCGTGGCGCTCGAGGCTGCAGCCGCTGGTGCGCCTGATATCAAGGCGCAAGTGCTGATCTACCCGGCCGTCGATATGCGGCTCGGATACGATTCCTACGACCGTGTCGGTGAAGGCTTTACGCTTACCGCCGGCTCGATGCGCTGGTTCCGCGACCACTACCTCGATGGCGAAAGCCGGATCAGCGATTGGCGAGCCTCGCCATTGCTGGCGGAAAACCACGCGAAAGCGCCACCTGCCTGCATCATTACCGCCGGTCTCGATCCATTGTGTGATGAAGGCGAAGCCTATGCCGATGCGCTCAAGAGGGCAGGCGTGGATGTGCGCTTCAATTGCTACAGCGGCCAGATGCACGGATTCGTTGGCGCCACAGGCGCGATACGCCAGGCGGATAAAGCAATCGCGGAAATTGGCGAATTTTTGAAGGAGCGGCTTTCCGGATAGCACCCGGGGTCGAAATCAAGTTTGGATACATAATTTTGCGCCATCCTGGAATTCCGCTATGATTGACTATTGATTGGCGTGATCAGGGCGATATCGCGCGTATGTCGGGTCCGGAGAAGAAGTATGTCGCGATGGAAGCGTCAAATGTCGGTGGATGACCGTGTTACGCAACAAATTGCATTGGATTCATTCAAGAATATCGCCAATTTGAAATTTGAGACCCCGCCTTCATCGAATGCTGATCAGCCAGGGCTCGATGAATTGTTGTCCGCGCTTAAGCAAAAAGGCGCCGCAGTCGAATTGTCGACGATCGCTAGAGAGTTAAGTGAACTAGATCCAGCTATTCTGGCGCAAGTGATAAAACATGCGCAATCAAGAAAACTCATTAGACTCTTCAAGCGGGACAATATATCCTTTATTCAACTAGGAAGATAACGTCATCGTTGTTCGACAACAACGATCGGAAAAGCGCTCAGTTTAACGAGTTCGCCTATACGCGCGAAATCTGATCGAATTTGTTGTGTGAACGATGTTGGGTGCAAAATCCGGTATCCCCTCTTCCCCGCGATGCCCGAGATGAGCCGGAGAGTTATGAGTGACTTGCCTTTAAATAGTCGTAGCGTCCGCCGTGAAATGAGGCAGAAGCGGATTGTATTGTGTATTACAGTATTGATTGCTGTCCTCGTTGCTGGAACGTTTGCTTACTATCTCGATATTATAAGCCCGGCTGTTATTCCGCCGATTGTGGCGATGGTAATTGGTGGCGCTGTTGGTACCATCGAAATCATGGGCCGGTATCAGTATTCGCCAATCCAAGCTGTTATGACAGTAAGCGGTGCGGCATATATTTTGATTAATGTTGTCGCTTCGGCAGCAGCATATTACCTGATTGGTGTTTTTAGCTGGCTTCCCGATGCGACCCAGGCAGATCTTGTTGTCAAGATGATGGCGGCTGGTTGCGGGTCGCTGGTCATTATGCGGTCCTCTATTTACAAGATTCGCGTAGCGGATACGGACGTGGGTGTCGGACCGGCAGCAATACTGGACACGATATTGCTGGTTGCTGACCGCGGTATCGACCGCCGGGCTGCAATTGCGCGGGCCCACGATGTCAATCAACTCATTGCGCAAGCGAACGGCCGGGGCAGCGCGCTTGATCCACACACTGCTGCAAAGATACTCACCCAATTTTGCTTGGCGCTAATGCAAAATGTCGACGACACGACGAGCAAGAGTATTGTTGATTCCGTGAATGCGACATTGAAGAATGATGATATCGCCGAGAATATAAAATTGGATATTGTTGTATTGAAACTGGGTATGGTGGTTGGACCGGAGGTACTAACAGAGGCGATTATTTCATTAGGCGAGCGCATTCGATCGCCAATCGTGCCAATGCCGCCGCCCGGCTCGGCCGATGATGATCACGGCGAGGAATACGATCCGGGACCTGGTGAGTTGTCGGATGAAATTTCAGAATATCGATCACAACAATAATTTAACTTCGATGCAACTTGGGTCGCGTTTCGTTAATCCAGATGCGCCCAGTAGCCGGTTCAATAAATCCCTATTCCGCCGCCTCGCTCACGTCATCAGAAAATTCGAAATCCGCAAAGTCGACTGCCAGCGTTCTGCGGTGATATTCATCCATGCCCCAGGGCCATTGGGTGGTAATTTTGCCGTTCGGCAATTTGAAATAGCTCAGGCAATTGTCCTGCGCGACGACGGAATCATTTAGCCGCACCACCGCCTCTTCATTGAACCGGCGCTGCACATCGGCTCGCACTTGCATCCACGCGCCCGGCCGCTCGCGCAATTCCTCGATGCATTGGCCGATATAATTGGCCTGATGCTCGAGCATGAAAATGATACTGGCGGCGGCATTGGTATTGGGCCCGTACATCATGAAGAAGTTGGGGCAGCCGTTGACGGTGATGCCGAGATAACCTTCCGCACCATCTGACCAAGATTCCTTCAGGTCGAAACCGTTTAACCCATAGACGTCGAGCGAGGGCAGGAATGCTGCTGGCTTGAACCCGGTGCCGTAGACTATGGCGTCCACCTCGTGCACGGAACCATCCTGCAGGCGGATCGCTTGTTCGGATATTTCGACAACCGGAATGTCGATGACATCGACATTGTCCTGCATCATTGCCGGATAATAATCGTTGGACTGGAGCATGCGCTTGCAGCCGAACGGATAGTTCGGAGTCAGCTTGCGGCGTTTTTCCGGATCGGGCACTTCGCGGGCCAAATGCTGCAACCAGGCATCACGCGATTGCGCCACCGTTCTCATGTCGTAGCGCTTGTCGACACCGTCCTCCATTTCGTTGTAGATGCGTGCCCGCTCCACGCGCCGCCAAACCGGCGTATCGTTCACCCAGGTAATTTCGTCTTCGCCCGGGCCCATGAACTTCGGCTGGATATATTGTGGTGAGCGCTGGCACACGAACAGATGGCCGGCAACTTTCGCCAGTTCGGGAACGAACTGGATGGCACTGGCGCCGGTGCCGATAACTGCGATCCGCTTGCCGGAAAGATCGTGCTCGTGCCGCCAGTCGGCCGAATGGAACGCTGTCCCCCTGAAGTTCTCGCGCCCTGGTATTTCCGGGTATGTCAACTGGTTGAACAGGCCAACGGCCGAGACCAGCGCCCGGGCCTTCATGCTTGCGCCGTCCGCCGTTGCAATCTCCCACGCGCCGCTGGCGCCGTCGAATCGGGCGTTGTCGACCTTGGTATTGAAACGGACATGGTCGACGATACCGTACTTGCTGGCGCAATAGTTCAGATATTCAAGAATTTCATCCTGCCGGCCAAAGCGGGACGACCATTGCCAGTCTTGCTCGAAGGACAGCGAGTAAAACCGCGATGGAACATCGCAGGCGCAGCCGGGATAGAGATTGTCGCGCCACACGCCGCCCATCGAATCCGATTTTTCCAGGATTGTGAAAGAGTCAAATCCGGCCGCCCGTAATCGCACGCCCAGCGCCAATCCCGCAAAACCGGCCCCGACAATAACGATAGGGAAGTCCTGCGATGAACTTTTGCCGCCCTGTAGCATCGTGCCCCTCCGTTCGCCCCTTCATTGCGCGCCACGCAGAATAATCCGGCCCGGCCGTTTCGGCAATTGTACGAGTTGTTGACCATTTGACCGCACCGGGGCCGCGCCGTAAACCTGAAACAGCCACCAAGCGGCGGGAACGGGACAAATATGGCAAGAATTCTGGAGCTGGGCCTCGATACATTCGGCGACGTTACCAGCGCCGATGACGGCAGCCGCCAGTCACAGGCGCAGGTCATTCGCGAAGTCATCGAGCAGGGCGTGCTGGCCGACCAGTGCGGCATAGATTTTATCGGCCTTGGCGAACATCACCGCGAGGATTTCGCCATTTCGTCGCCGGAAATGGTGCTGGCGTCCATTGCATCGCGTACCAGTCACATCCATCTTGGATCGGCGGTTACGGTGCTGAGTTCGGATGATCCGGTGCGTGTCTTCCAGCGTTATTCGACGCTCAACGCCGCTTCCGGCGGGCGGGCGGAGATTATTCTTGGACGCGGTTCTTTTACGGAATCGTTCCCGCTGTTTGGCTACGATCTGCGCGACTACGAAAAACTGTTCGAAGAAAAGCTCGACTTGTTTGCCGCCATCCTGCGCGACGATCCGGTTTCGTGGCAGGGGTCGGTTCGCGCGCCGTTGCACCACCAGCGGATTTTTCCATCGCTTGAGCCGGGCGGGCTGAAAACCTGGATAGGTGTTGGCGGCAGCCCTGAATCAGTCGTGCGTGCTGCTCACTATGAGTTTCCGTTGATGCTGGCGATCATTGGCGGCGATCCGGCCCGGTTCAAACCCTATGCGGAACTGTATGTGCGCGCCTGCAACCAGCTTGAAAAGGCGGTTCCGCCGGTAGGCGTTCACTCTCACGGTTACGTCGGGCAGAGCGATGCCCGGGCGCGGGCGGAGTACTGGAGCGACTACAAGGGTATGCGTGACCGCATTGGCGCCGAGCGAGGTTGGCCGCCGTTCACCACAGCCGAATATGAACGGGAAATCGAACATGGTTCGCTCTACGTGGGTTCGCCGGAAACGGTGGCGCGGAAAATTTCCAAAACTGCAAAGCTGTTGGGCCTGTCCCGTTTCGACATGAAGTACAGCGCGGGCACGCTTTCGCATAGCAAAATCATGTCGTGTATCGAATTGTATGGACGCAAGGTAATGCCGCTTGTCCGTGATATTCTTGCGTGATTCTCCGCATGGCACCGGAGGCTTCGATGAACAAGGAAAAGAACGAATTTCTCGAGGCTTGCCGCACCGCCATGGCCGGCGGTACGTTCCGGCAAGCGGTTTTCGCCCTCGACGGCAAGGGCAAGAACAAATCCCGCGCGAAATTCGAACGTCTTGCAGGCGATACAAGGTCGCTTGTCCGTTATACCAACAGCAAGACCGGGGCCGAACAGGTTAGCGGTTTCCAGCCTGAAACGGTGTATATGACCATGCGCAGCGCAGATATAACGCCGTTTCAATCGGCGACCCTGTACACGGAAGAGTTTGATCTACATTACGCGGAGAATCGAAAGCGTGAGCCCAGACTCTACAAATCCAAGGCCAGCATCAAGGGCCAGACACCGGAGCACAACCGGCAAAAGAACTACATCTTGGCAAAAGACCGGCCCTGGCTTCAGGGTCTGGGAATCGCCGGCGCTGATGGCGCCATTAACAAGAGCCAGTATGGCAAGTTCCGGCAAATCGCGAATTTCGTCGAGATCATCGATCGCAGCATTGGTGGATTTGTTGCCGGGGCGGAAGGTCCGGTCAACGTGCTCGATCTTGGATGCGGTAAGGGCTATCTGACATTCGCGGTCTACGACTACATCCGTACGCGGGCTGCGCACGAGCCTCACGTTCGCGGCGTCGACATCAAGACCAATGTGATCGAGTTATGTAACGGGCTCGCCAGCGAGTTCGCTTATAATGGTCTCAGCTTTCGCAACGCGCGTATAGAACCCGAACAGGATCAGAAACTTGATATTCTGATCGCGCTCCATGCGTGCGATACCGCCACCGATGACGCGCTTGCGCTGGGAATAAGGTCCGGCATGAGTTTTTGTTTCTGTGCGCCATGTTGTCAGGCGGAAATTGCTGCCCAGATGACTGCTTCGGAAAACGGCTTCGGTCTGGTCGCCCGCTATCCGCTGATGCGGCGGCGTCAGGCTGATATCATTACTGACGTGGCGCGCGCCTTGCTGCTTAACGTCGCTGGATATGAAACACGTTTCCTGGAGTTCACCGCGTTGGAGCATACATCGAAGAATGTCTTGCTCACGGCGCTCAAAAGCAATGTAGTCGACCGCGAAAAAGCCAGGCGCGATTATCTTGAGTTGAAGAAAGCATGCGGATTCACACGTCATGCACTGGAGGAACATTTGCGCGACATGCTGTGACGAGCTGGCGCATGGTGAAGGCGTGTGAGCCCGGTTTGAATGCATTCCACCGGTCCTTACAATTCGATTTTACGGGAGCAGGATATGGATAATTTTTCCGGCCGCGTCGCGGTCGTCACAGGTGCGGGATCGGGCATTGGTCTTGGCATGGCGCGCACCTTTGCGCGAGCGGGCATGTCGGTAGCGCTTTGTGACATCCGCAAGGACGCCGTTGATACGGCAACCGACGAGGTTCGCGCCATAACGGCAACCATGAACGCCCGCGCCATTGGCCTCGAACTCGATGTTGCCGATGGCCAGGCGATGGAAGCCGCTGCTGCGCGGATAGAGGAGGAATTGGGCCGGATCGATATCCTTTGCTCCAATGCCGGAGTTCTGGTCTATCCCAAGCCGGTTCTTGAGGTAAGCGAACAGGAGTGGGACTGGTTGATCGGCGTCAACCTGCGCGGTGTCATCAATGGCGCGCGTGCGTTTGTACCGCGTATCAGGAGTCATGGCGAAGGAGGCCATATCGTCAATACGTCGTCCATCGGCGGATTTCAGGTTGCCAAGGGGCGTAACACCGCCGCTTATGCAACGACGAAATTCGCTGTCGTCGCCTTTTCCGACGGAATGCGGAACGACCTTGAAGGCACGGGCATCGGCGTTTCCGTACTTGGGCCCAGCGCGGTCAACACGTCCATCTACCACGCGCCGCGTTTCAGGCCCGATCAGTTTGGTGGACCCGAAGGTGGACCGGATCGTACGCCGGAGGAATTGAAACAGGGCCTGCACCCCGATCAGGTCGGGCGCAGGGTGCTGGCGGCAATTCGCGATAATGACTTTTACATATTCACCCACATGTCGACGAGAGACCGGCTCCTCGCGCGCCACAAGGCGATCATCGATGCCTATGATGCGACAGATCGCTGGTGCCGGGAAGAGGGCATCGACACATGAGCAATGCGTCATTTGACATGTCGGGACGGGCCGCCCTGGTAACCGGCGCAGCAAGCGGCCTGGGTTTTGCAATGGCGCAATCCATGGCCGAGAACGGGGCCGCCGTATGCCTTGCCGATGTAGATGCCGCAGGACTGGAATCGGCGGGCGACAAACTCGCCCAGGTCAGCAACATGATTGATACCCAGGTAGTTGACGTGCGTGATCCGGCAGCTGTCAAGCAGGTTGTTTCGCGGTTTGCACAGACTCAGGGCAGGCTCGATGCGGTATTCGCAAACGCCGGCATAACCGGCGGCGCGCCGATTTCCGAGCCTGCAGGACATATCGAGAATATCGATCTTGATGTCTGGCGCAACGTGATCGATGTCAACCTGACCGGGGTGTTCGCCACGATGCAGGCGGCGGCGGCTGTGATGAAACCGCAGAAGAGCGGCCGCATCGTTTGCACCGCGTCAATCGCCGGAATGCATACATCGGCTATTTCCGGCTATGCCTATTCGGCTACAAAAGCGGGTGTAATTCATCTGGTCCACCTGGCTGCCGCTGAACTCGCGCCGTACAACATCCGCGTCAACGGTATTGCGCCGGGCCCATTTCTGACCAATATTGCCGGCGGCCGGATGTTCCGGGAACCTGAACGGGCCGACATGATGGCGGCGACAACTGCGCTCAACCGGATCGCAAATCCCGACGAACTGAAGGGCCTCGCGTTGCTGCTGGCCTCTGAAGCATCAAGCTACATTACCGGCCAGGTCATACCGATCGACGGAGGGTCATTGATCAAATGAGCAACCTGACAATCCCGTGCGAAGCGCCAATTGGTCTGAACGGAAAGCGCTGATTATCTGCTTTGCGTGTGCCTAACCGATACCGCATGAAGTCAAGGAACCTGGCCCCGATCCGCCGTATCATCAACCCGCGCATCCCAATCATCCCGGAGACCGACAATGAACGATGCAAGCCAGACCTGTACTGACGGAAAACCGGTGAAGCTGAATTTCAGTCATCTCGGCATCATCGTTCACAACCTCGCGCGGATGGAAGAATTTTACACCAAGGTACTCGGCTTTACTGTCAGCGACCGGGGCGTCGCGCGCGGAGCGAAGATCGTCTTCACCACCTGGGACGAAAATGACCACCACCAGATGGTCCTTGTCGAGGGCCGTCCCGAACACATGCCGTTCAACCATATCAACCAGATGTCGTTTCGCGTTGGCTCGGTTGAGGATTTGCAAGCCGTGCATGAGCGTGTGAAAGGCGCCGATGGCGTGCACGACCTGTACGGCACTAACCATGGCAATGCGTGGTCGATTTATTTCCGCGATCCGGAAGGCAACCGTCTGGAGATCTTTTGCGACTCACCCTGGTACATTGATCAACCCTGCGTTCAGGATCTCGATCTGTCGCTTCCAGCAGACGAGATACGCGCCCGGTCCCTGGAGTTCTGCAGGAATTCCCGTGGTTTCAAGCCGGTTGAAGAACATCGCAAGGAACTGGCGGAAAAAATCAAGGCCCACACCGGCAGTTTGGACGGCGCCTGAGCGCCGATGGAATTTGCTCGTGGGTCAGCCGCCTTGATGCGGAACATTGTCCGATGAAGCACACTATTCGAGTGGTACTTCGTTCAGCGTTTCGTCGATCAGAAAGATGTCGGTAAGCAGGGCGCGCAAGTGGATGGACGCATTGAGATTGTCGATCATCTGCGAGCCTATGGCGCGCTGGGCCAAGACGAAACGGATTGCGCTTCGCGCTTTCGCGCCATCCTCCCGCAATACCGCCAGCAAGGCCGCCGCAGCCTCGGTGCCAGCACCGGGCCCAGCACCCATGTCAGCCGGCTTTGCACTGGCTAGAAAGTCGATCCCGTCGACAGCGCGCGTCAGGTAGATACGAATGCCCATCGGATCATCAGTTTCGCGTTCGCGCCCCTGTGCAGCGTAGGCCAGCATGAAATCATAGGCTGCTTCAATGGCGTCAATCGCCTCGGCGGCGTTGGCGGGTTTGCCGTCAGCGCCGGTGTCGTCTGTGATTTCGGCCATATCGAATCCTTGCAACTGGTAAAACGGCGCACGCCGCGCGTCAGGCTTTCCACTCTTCGGTGTCGTGGTGCTGCTTGTATTCCTTGCCGGTAATCCAGCCGCGGAACATCGATTTTGTGAGGTAGAACTCGTCTGGACGCAGCGCGAAATATACATGGATGATGATCATGGTAATCATCGCCATGGCGCTGAGGCCGTGCACAGCATAAATCCAGCCCCATGTATCGTTGGAAAACACGTACGGATTGCGCCGCCAAAATGGGGTGTCAATTTTCGCCAACATGGCAAGCCCGGTACCAATGATTGCCAGTACGAAAACCGCCGATCCGAGGTGATAGAGCTTTTGCAGTGGATTGTACTTGGCCGGCTTGCCGGGCAATTTTGCAGCACTTGAAATCGTGCTGATCATGCCGCGCCAAATGTCCCTTATATCCGATGGCCAGATCATCATCTGCCTCCAGTCCTGCCAGATCATGGCGCGGACGATGTGGATCAAAATCAGCACTGTGAGCAGGATTCCGGTCATCCAGTGAATCTCGATCCATTGAAATTTGATACCGAGAATTGGAAGGAATGCGGTGCCCATCAGCACCAGAACGGCAATCGCCATCAGCTAGTGGTACAACCTGTCGGTCAGCGTGTGGCGCGTAACACGGGCGTCGTCGTTGACAATTGCAGATTGTGTTTCTGCTTCACTCATGTGGAGGCCGTCTCCCGCAAGCTAATGATCGACACGGTTCTTGGAACGGTTGAGCGCCGCCGCGATGACATGGATGACAACGAAAGCCAGCCCTGCGGCGGCAAACCACGGAATCAAATCCCAGGAGGCGCCGATCAACTGCTCCTGCCCCCCGTAGATGGATTTGGAATACCTGAACATCGCCAGAGCGCTCCAGAGGTTTCAGTTTCTAACGCGTTTCCAGGAAAAGTGGATACCGGATTTTCGTCCGGAAGCGCGTCAAATCGAGAATCCAAGGCCGAGAGCCGCTTCAATGAAAGCGGGAACGGCTCTGGTTGCAGTTTTAGCCGAAACCGTGGTGGCAGGCCAGCACGGATCGGTCTACCGGGATCAATTCAAATCGCAAATATTGCGTTGGCCGTTTCGTGTGTCACGGGCCGACGAGATCGTCATCGCTGGCATCGGGTTGAAAATCGTCACCATCGGCGGCATCGTTATTCTGGGCTTCGGGAAGAAAGGTAACGCCGGCGTTTTGCGCCAGCCAGCGTGGCATGTCGGCTGCATCGCCGTTGGCATCGAACAGGTAGCGCGCGGATGCAAAAGCCGCCTGGACCTGCGACAGGAACAGCGCGGGCGCCCCGCTGCGGATGGCAGCGTCCAGTGTCGTGGCAATATCCTTTTGAACTAGGTTGATCGGCACGCCGGTATCGAAATGGCCTGTCAGCACTTGCTCGGCAATCGCCTCCGGCGGCGTTCCGGCGCCCGGTGCAAGATAAGGCAATGCCGCCAGCACGCCAGCCGCGTCAAGTCCTGCCCGTTTGGCAATCAGCATGGCCTCGGTATAGACCGCGGTCGCCATTGCATTCGCCGATGTGCCCAGCGCCTTGGCGAGTTTGCCGGAGCCAAGGTCGCCGAGCCGCAGGCTACGCGCGGAAATCGCTTTCAGGACCGGGTCAATCTCCGTCAACATGTCGGCACGGCCGGACGTAAGCAAAGTGGCTGTTCCTTCGCGGACGTCCTCCGGGGATCCGGCCAACGCCGCCTCCAGCGATATCACGCCTTTTGATGCAAGCTTGCCGGTGAGCTCCACGCCGGTCTGCGGATCTGCTTCGCACATATCGACAATGATCGTGCCGGACGAGACCCCGTGCACCAGGCCGGTCGCACCCATCACGCTTTCCCGCATGGTCGAATCGGCGATCTCGGCGAGAAAAATCAGGTCGCACATTTGCCCGACATCTGAAGGGGTCGCGGCCGGCGCGACGCCGGATTCGGCGACATGAATTTGCAGGTTCTGCGAATTGATGTCGGTGACGATATGTCCGAATTCCTGATCCTCGAGCCGTTCGCTCAACGCGCCGCCAAGCTCGTCCAGCCCGACAATGCCGATTGAAAAATCCGCCATGTAATTGCTCCTGCGATG
>CAZTMN010000042.1:0-31656 GCA_964615275.1 uncultured Beijerinckia sp.
AGACGGGAAGACTTGTAAGAGCAATGCTCATTCCACATCGCTGAAAAAATGCCGAGTTCGGTAAAGGTCGGCGTGCGGCATATCAGTTCCAGAATCCGATCATATTCGTCAGGCTTGAGGCCGTGCGCAGCGACTAACTCGGGCGTAATTTCGGGTTCGGAATGAGCCAAAGCAACGGTTCCATCGCTAGGAAAGGCCAATATGACCTGGACAATTCGGGCAACCGCGCAAGCAGTGCCGCGACCACTGTGCTCTATCCGGGACACCAGCCGAACGCAATGCCGTCACGCCGATAGCGGCCGTTTATTGACAGGCGCCTGCCCGCCGCACAGCGTCGGCAGGTTTTGCAGTTAAGCCCACACCCTTAGAACCGATGGCCCGATAATTGAAAAACAGGCTGCAAATCCGGAGATGCAGCCATGTTCGCCAGCAAATATGTATCGATATGGAACAAGTTTCGCCGCAACTGCAATGGCACTGTCGCATTGATGTTCGGCTTGACAATTATCCCGCTTTTTCTATTCGCCGGCGCGGCCCTGGACTATTCGCGCCTGACCGCCGAGCGCGCCCGGTTCCAGGCGGCCCTCGATTCAGCTGCTCTCGCTGCCGTAAATTTGGGCGATAAACTGACCGTTGACGAGATCAAGAAACGCGTTGAAGAGCACTTTTTCGCCGCCTACGGCGTGACAAAGGCCGGCCCCGGCCTGAAGATCGCTGTTACAAAGCAAAACTCCATCATAACAATAAGTGGCTCCACCAAAGTCCAGATGACAGTGATGAAAATCGCTGGCTACAACACGATGGAAGTCGGCGGCACAACAAGCGTCACATCGGGCCGGAAGAAAATCGAAATAGCGCTCGTACTTGACAATACCGGCTCAATGGGCCGCAACGGAAAAATGGCGGCACTGAAAGCAGCGGTCAACGACTTGATTGATGGGTTAAAGAAAGAAGTTGTGCATCCAGACGATGTCAAAATGTCGATAGTCCCATTCAACACGGAAGTAAGAATTGCCGCAACCTATAACAATGCCTCATGGCTTCGCTGGGATGTCGTCTTGGAAAATTCGAGCCTGGGCTGGGCGCAACGGCAACCGCCGTCCCCGGCGGCCTGGAACGGCTGTCTCGCTGATCGCGACCAGCCCTACGATATCAGCAGCAAACCCGCCGGCATCCATGTGTCCAGATTCGTCGCCGCGAAATGCCATGCCAACGCCCTTGCACAAATGGAACCGCTGACCACGGATCTCGAGAAAGTTCGCAGCCGGGCACAATCCATGGCGCCCAACGGGTACACCAACATTGCGATCGGTTACACGATGGGACTTGCGACCTTACGAAAGGACTCACCATTCGGCAGCGCCAGCTCCGATTCCGTTGATACCGCGAAATTCATGATTGTCCTTACTGATGGCGACAACACCCGAAATCGCTGGAGCAGTAACGCTTCCACTATCGATGCCCGGTTGTCGGCAGCCTGCATCCAGGCACGCGCAAACGCACCAGACAATCACGTGAAGATCTTTACAATCCGCGTCGTGGCCGGGAATGCAACTTTACTGAAAAGCTGCGCAAGTGACCCGACAAAGTACTTTGACGTAAAGGATGCAAGCGGATTGCAACCCGTATTCAAGAGAATTCTGGAATCAATTCAAGGCGCTCGGATTATCTCATAATGTCCGCTGCAAGCGGCTGGACATTCGAAAAACAACCGCAGCACACCCGATCGACATCAAAAATAGGTCCAAGCGGACAGCCTATTGCTTGGAAGATCGGAACTGGCGAACAATTCCTGAGACACGTGGGTGATCCCGGCGCGTCGCATGGACATCATGCCGCAGCTGATGACTGTTGTATCAGGCTTTCAAACAAGCCGCGTCCGTCTGTACCACCGACAAGTGGATCGATTAAATTTTCAGGGTGCGGCATCATCCCCAGGACGTTGAAGCGCGCCGAATAAATACCAGCAATATTGTGTAACGATCCGTTGGGATTTGTTGCGTCAGAAACCGCGCCATTCGCATCACAATACCTGAATGCAACTCTACCTTCACCTTCCAGTTCCGCCAGTGTGTCAGCATCGGTTAGATAATTTCCTTCACCGTGGGCAACACAAACTTCAATTACCTGATTGTTGCGATAACGCCTTGCAAACTGCGTATCGTTTCGCTCAACCCGCAAGTTTTGCATTTTGCAAATGAACTTGAGATCACGGTTCCGCATAAGGACGCCGGGCAACAATCCACTTTCACACAAAATTTGAAACCCGTTGCATATTCCGAACACAAACCCGCCTCGCTCAGCATGACGACGTACAGCATCCATAATGTTGGCACGAGCGGCAATTGCACCGCATCTGAGATAGTCGCCGTAGCTAAACCCACCTGGCACAACTACGATGTCAGTACCACCAGGAAGATCGTATTCGCCATGCCAAACAAATTCAGGATCGCGGCCACTTGCTTGCGCAAGCGCACGCGCGGAATCGTTTTCGCGATTGATACCAGGAAACCTGAGAACAACTACCTTCATCTTAGCTCACAAACTCAATCGAATAGTTTTCGATTACCGTGTTTGCGAGCAGGCGTTCACATGCTTGCTTCAGAATTTCTTTTGCTTTCCCCTGATCGGCATGGCTCACTTCGAGATCAAAGACCTTGCCTTGGCGAACGCTATCGATACCATCTATTGATAAGCTCTTGAGCGCCCCTTCAATCGCCTTGCCTTGCGGATCAAGAACACCATTCTTCAAGGTTACGTGAATTCTCGCCATCATCATTCGTCTCCACCAAGCTTTCCCGTGGTCGCAGACGACACGCAGGACTGGCCTCGAACAACATTTGCAGTGAAACTATTTTACGAGTTTGGGTCCAGTTGCGGTATGTACAGGCTCATTGTCATTCATGATGCCAAGTCGCCTCGCAACCTCGGTATAGGCCTCAACCAATCCTCCCAGGTCACGTCGAAACCGGTCTTTGTCCAACTTGTCAGCTGACTTGATATCCCAAAGCCGGCATGAATCAGGAGATATTTCATCAGCCACGACGATTCTCACCGTTTCATTTTCAAATAGGCGGCCGCATTCCATCTTGAAGTCAACTAACCGGATCCCAACCCCCAGGAACAAGCCAGACAGAAAATCGTTTACCCGAATGGCCAATCCCATAATGTCGTCAATTTCCTGCGGCGAAGCCCAACCAAAGGCTGATATATGCTCCTCGGAAACGAGAGGATCGTTCAGTTCATCATTCTTGTAGTAGAATTCAATGATGGAACGGGGAAGCTGCGTTCCCTCCTCTATTCCAAGTCTCTGCGAGATTGATCCCGTAGCTACGTTTCGAACAACCACCTCCAGCGGCACTATCTCGACTTCCCGGATCAACTGTTCGCGCATGTTGAGACGCCGGATAAAATGGGTCGGAACACCGATTTCATTGAGGTGCTGGAAAACATATTCGGAAATCCGATTGTTCAGCACCCCCTTCCCGTCAATTACCTCATGCTTTTTCGCATTGAACGCGGTTGCATCGTCCTTGAAATGCTGAACCAGCGTACCCGGTTCGGGCCCCTCGTAGAGCACTTTAGCCTTACCTTCATAGACGCGACGGCGGCGATTCATTTGAAAACCATTCTCGAGTTGGCGTTTCTGCGCTAGGCGCTGCAATACATGGTACTACCCACGGGCGGGCCACCAAATCACTGGAATTGGCCGGCAAACTAGCCGAATGCCGCTGGCAGTACAACTCGCGTCGCAAACGTGAGCCCAATTTGTTTGTTGATGATTTTCCCGCGATGAGTGCGCAAATGCGCCACGCCCGTTATCGTGTTTTGGTGCTTTAATATTTGTCCGGCAAGTATTATATCTGCTTCAGAGAGCCGAGCCGGTGCATGGCAGTCATCCGTCGGCAATTAAACAATGGGAGTCTGGTATGAGCGGGTTGGACAAGCGCCAGGACGGTTTTGAGAAAAAATTCGCCCATGACGAGGAATTGCAGTTTAAGGCATCCGCCCGCCGCAACAAATTGCTGGGCCTGTGGGCGGCGGAGAAGCTTGGAAAATCTGGCGAAGACGCAGAATCCTATGCCAAAGATATCGTAATCGCGGATTTCGAGGAGGCCGGCGACGACGACGTGTTCCGCAAGATCCGGAAGGACTTCGACGACGGCGGCGTAAATCAGTCCGACCATCAGATCCGCAGAACCATGGACGAACTGATGATGGAAGCCATCAAGCAAGTACGGGATGGCGAGTAATCAGTAAGGACAAGCTTTAGCCATCTAGTTTCGCAATTGTGGCCCCAACGCCAACCGGCCATTCGTTGAATTTTGAGCTGCAAGAGAATCTTAGGGCCGGGAATTTATCCTGACCCCGATGATCCGATACTCAAAAAGCATTCCGGTCGAAGTCGTGCAGGAAGCACCGCTGGTCGATCAAAATCCTGACCGCGTGGCATGGCGATTGCCAGCTGGGCGCGACCTCCAACTAGAGCTTGAGAGTTGGACTTCGCATCTGACGCACGAACGCCGGTATTCTGCTCATACGCTTGCGGCCTATCGGCGCGATTTAGCCCAATTCATCGAGTTTTTGGCCCGGCACACCGGGAATTTGCCCGCCGTTGCAACATTCACCGCACTAACCCCTGCAGATCTGCGATCATTTCTCGCAGACCGGCGCAACCACGGGTCGCAAAACCGCTCGCTGGCGCGCACTTTGGCGTCGCTACGTTCGTTCGCAAGGCATCTAGAACGGCAAGGGCACGGTAACGCATCCGCATTTGGTGCAATCCGGTCGCCGAAATTGAAACGGACTATACCCAAGCCAATCAGCCCACGGGCGGCGGTCGCAATTGCCAATCCAGGCACGCGTGTTGGTGACAATCGGGAAGAATGGGTACTCACCCGGGACGCAGCGGTAATCGGCCTGCTCTATGGCTGCGGCTTGCGCATTTCCGAGGCCGTGGGCCTCAAGCGCAAACAGGCCCCCTCCCGTGACACCAGCGAACTCACTATCGTCGGCAAGGGAGGAAAAGTACGGCAAGTCCCCGTAATAGGACCAGTCATAGATGCAATTCAGGTCTACCTCGAGCTTTGCCCATTTACCCTACCCGCAGAGGGACCATTGTTTGTTGGTGTAATGGGTAAACAATTATCGCCCCGGATAATTCAGCTCGCAATCGAACGTATGCGCGGATCGCTGCGGCTCGATGCGTCCGCTACCCCGCATGCGTTGCGCCATTCCTTCGCCACCCATTTGATGGTGCGCGGTGGAGACCTGCGGGCGATACAGGAACTGCTCGGCCACTCTTCACTGTCGACAACGCAAATTTATACGGCTGTAGATTCTCAACGACTGCTGGAAGCCTACCGCAGCGCTCATCCCAAAGAAATGTGATAACCGATCACAAGTGGATAGTACGCTTGTCGACGCCAAGCGCCGCTTCCTTGACGGCTTCCGACAGGGTGGGGTGCCCATGGCAGGTACGGGCCAGATCTTCCGCCGCGCCGCCGAATTCCATCAACACCCCGGCCTCGCCAATCAGTTCCCCGGCGCCAAAACCGACTATGTGAACGCCTAGCACCCGGTCGGTCGCGGTATCGGCCAATACTTTCACAAACCCGTCAGTCGCACGCATGGCGCGGGCACGGCCATTTGCAGTGAAGGGAAATTTTCCGGCGCTAAAGGCGATTCCGGCTTCCTTCAATTCCTCTTCGGTTTTACCGACGCTGGCGATCTCCGGCATGGTATAAACAATGCCCGGAATGACATTGTAATTAACATGACCATGCTGACCGGCAAGAATTTCCGCTACCGCAATGCCTTCATCCTCGGCCTTGTGCGCCAGCATTGGCCCACGCACCACATCGCCGATCGCGTAAATGCCGTCGACATTGGTCTTGAAACGATCGTCGATCACAACGCGCCCGCGATCCGTGGCAATACCAGCCTCCTCCAGGCCCAGCCCATCGGTGTAGGGCCGCCGGCCGGTGGCAACGAGTACGACATCTGCATCGAGAGTTTTGCCCTCACCGCCAGCCACCGGCTCGAAGGTAACGCCTGCGCCTTTGCGTGCCCGGTCAATCGACGTGACCTTCGAAGACAGGTGGAATTGCATCCCCTGCTTGGCGAAAATGCGCTGTGCCTGTTTGGCGACTTCGCCATCCATGCCGGGCAGGATGCGGTCGAGATATTCGATCACCGTCACCTCTGCGCCCAGCCGCCGCCACACCGACCCCATCTCAAGGCCAATGACGCCGGCGCCAATGACAATCATTTTCGCCGGAACTTTTTCAAGCGCCAGCGCACCGGTGGAAGATACAATGGTTTTTTCGTCGAATGTCACATCTACGCCCGGCGGCGTTGCAACATCCGAGCCGGTGGCGATGACGATATTTTTTGTTTCGAGAGATATAACCCTGCCGTCGTCGGCCGTTACATCGACCTTGCCTGCGCCTTTGATAGTCCCGAGACCCGTGTGAGTATCGATCTTGTTCTTCTTCAGCAGAAAGGCAACGCCGCTGACATTGGCGTCGACCGTATCCTGTTTGTGTTTCATCATCGCCAGCAGATCGAGCTTCGGCTTGTTGATCGCAATGCCAAGATGCGAAAAGTCGTGACCCGCCTGTTCGAACATCTCAGATGCGTGCAGTAGCGCCTTGGACGGAATGCACCCGACATTCAAGCATGTGCCGCCGTGGGTAGCGCGCTTTTCGACAACCGCCACCTTCATACCGAGTTGCGCTGCGCGGATCGCACAGACATAACCGCCCGGGCCGGTGCCAATGACTATCAGATCGTAGGTCATGGATGAACGTCTTTCACAGCAGCATTGAGGGTCTGGATGGACCGAAAGGGTCTTTCACGCGCTTGCAGCGTGCGCCGCAGAAGGGGCCTTGTGGTAGCCGGCAATCGCAACCTCTTCCTCGGCAATAAAAACACGTGCCTCGATCGGCGGAGAATCGGATCCGAACGCCATGACGGTCTCCGGGTTTCTGCTAGAGTTCAAGCACAAGCCGGGCCGGGTCTTCGAGCGCTTCCTTCACCCGCACAAGGAATGTCACTGCTTCCCTGCCGTCGACGATACGATGGTCGTAGCTGAGGGCCAGATACATCATCGGACGCACCTCGACCTTGCCGCCGATGACAACCGGGCGCTCCTGGATCTTGTGCATGCCCAGAATTCCCGATTGCGGCGCGTTGAGGATCGGCGTCGACATCAGCGAGCCATAGATTCCGCCATTGGTGATGGTAAACGTGCCACCCATCATCTCTTCAATCTTGAGCTGACCGTCTCGCGCCCGGCGGGCAAAATCGCTAATGCCAGCCTCGATCCCGGCGACGCCAAGCGCGTCCGCTTCGCGCACGACCGGTACGACCAGCCCCTTGTCGGTGCCGACGGCAATGCCGACGTGATAATAATTCTTGTAGATGATGTCGCTACCGTCGATCTCGGCATTGACCGCGGGGATTTCCTGCAAAGCCTGGACACAGGCCTTGACGAAGAAACCCATGAAGCCGAGTTTCACGCCGTGCTTTTTCTCGAACAATTCCTTGTAACGCAAACGCATGGCCATCACTTCGGTCATGTCCACCTCGTTGAAGGTGGTCAGCATGGCGGCAGTGTTCTGGGCATCCTTCAAGCGGCGGGCAATGGTCTGGCGCAGGCGCGACATGGGCACACGCTCTTCGCGCGTGGCATCGTCTGCCGGCGACGGAGCGCGGGCCTGTTGTGCAGGAGCGGGGGCCGGCGCCGGGATCGAGGCTGCCTTCAACACATCTTCCTTCAGAACCTGGCCGCGCTTGCCCGAGCCCGCGATGGCGCCGGTATCGATCCCCTTGTCGGCCGCGATCTTGGCGGCGGCCGGAGACGGTAGCATGCCACTGCTGGCGGCCTGGCCAAGCTCGGCTTTCGGCGCTTCGGCCGCAGGCTTTGCCGCGGCTTGCTTCGCAGGCGCGCCCTCGCCCTCAGCGATCTGGCCAAGCAACGCCCCCACTTCGACGGTCTCGCCATCCTTCGCCGAGATATCCGCCAACACACCACTGGCGGGCGCGTTGACTTCCAGGGTAACCTTGTCCGTTTCCAGCTCCACCAACGGTTCATCGGCCGTTACCGCATCACCGGGCTGCTTGAACCATTTACCGATGATCGCCTCGGTGACGGATTCGCCCAGCACCGGAACTCTGATTTCAGTTGTCATCGCATCTTACCGCGCCTGGCGCGGCCTTCCGTTGGTTAACGTGCAAATAGCCTAGTTCGAAAACGCCTCTTCAAGGAACGCACCCAGTTGCGCGTTATGGCGCGCCATCAGGCCAGTCGCGGTTGCCGCAGACGCAGGACGGCCGACATATCGCGGACGTTTGGATTTCGATCCTGCATGACCAAGAACCCATTCAATGTAAGGCTCCACAAACGTCCAGGCGCCCATGTTTTTCGGCTCTTCCTGACACCAGACGATATCGGCCTTTTTGAAGCGGGACAGTTCATGAACAAGCGCTTTGAGCGGAAACGGGTAGAGCTGTTCAACACGCAGCAGGTAAACATCGTTGATGCCGCGTTCCTCACGCTCTTCCAGAAGGTCGTAGTAGACTTTACCGCAGCACAACACAACACGGCGGATCTTGTCGTCCTTGACGAGTTTGATCTTGCCGCCTTTGATGTATTCGGCATCGTCCCACAACAAGCGATGGAATGTTGCGCCGGTCCCAAGTTCCTCGATTGTTGAAACGGCACGCTTGTGGCGCAGCAGCGATTTCGGCGT
Source organism: uncultured Beijerinckia sp. (assembly GCA_964615275.1). Lineage (GTDB taxonomy): Bacteria > Pseudomonadota > Alphaproteobacteria > Rhizobiales > Beijerinckiaceae > Terripilifer. The sequence continues at coordinate 8,757 of CAZTMN010000042.1, forward strand.
CATCAGAATAAGCGGCTTGCGAATGTCGCGCTTGATTTGCCGGCGCAGGATGTGGAAGTAGTTCGCTGGCGTCGTGCAATTGGCAACCTGCATATTGTCTTCGGCGCACATTTGCAGGTAGCGTTCCAGCCGCGCCGATGAATGTTCCGGCCCTTGACCTTCGTAGCCGTGCGGTAGCAGGCAAACCAGGCCCGAAAGCCGCAACCACTTGCGCTCGCCAGACGAAATGAACTGGTCAAACAGGACCTGCGCACCGTTGGCGAAATCGCCGAACTGCGCTTCCCACATGGTCAGTGCATTCGGCTCGCTCAGCGTATAGCCGTACTCGAAACCAAGCACCGCCTCTTCCGACAGCATGGAGTTAATTACTTCGTAGCGCGCCTGATTTTCATCCAGCTCGTTCAATGGAACGTAACGATCCTCGTTTTCCTGATCTATCAAAACCGAGTGGCGCTGAGAGAATGTTCCGCGCTCACTATCCTGACCGGAAAGACGTACGCGGTACCCTTCTAGCAGCAGTGAGCCAAAGGCCAGCGCCTCGGCGCTCGCCCAGTCAATGTCCTTGCCATCTTCGATGGATTTGCGCCGGTTATCGAGGAATCGCTTGATAGTGCGGTGCACCTTGAAGCCTTCCGGTACAGTGCACAACTTGTCGCCGATAGTGCGTAACTTTCCAGCCTCGACACCGGTCTCGCCGCGGCGGGCGTCATCGCTACCGGCTTCGCCCGGCCGCAATCCGGCCCAGCGACCATCGAGCCAGTCGGCCTTGTTGGGTTTGTAGGATTGCCCAGCCTCAAATTCCGCATCGAGGCGAGCGCGCCAATCGGCGCGTATCTTGTCAACTTCACCTTCTGTGATGACGCCTTCCGAAACCAGTTTCTCCGCGTATATTTCCTGGGTTGTCGCGTGACTGCGGATCTTCTTGTACATCAGCGGTTGGGTAAACGCTGGTTCGTCGCCTTCATTGTGGCCGTATCGGCGGTAACAGAACATGTCGATGACCACCGGCTTGTGAAATTTCTGCCGGAACTCGATTGCCACTTTCGCCGCAAATACAACCGCTTCTGGGTCATCGCCGTTGACGTGAAATATGGGTGCCTCGATCATTTTCGCCACGTCAGATGGATAGGGCGAAGACCGGGAATAGCGCGGGTATGTCGTAAAGCCGATCTGGTTGTTCACAATGAAGTGCACCGAGCCGCCCGTGCGATGTCCTTTAAGCCCAGATAGACCGAAACATTCGGCAACAACGCCCTGGCCTGCGAATGCAGCATCTCCATGTATCAATAGCGGCAACACCTTGGATCGTTCCACGATGTCATTAACCTGATCTTGCTTTGCCCGTACTTTCCCAAGGACAACCGGATCAACTATTTCAAGGTGCGACGGGTTAGCCGTTAACGACAGGTGCACCTTGTTTTTGTCGAACTCACGATCGGACGAAGCGCCCAGATGATACTTGACATCGCCTGAACCTTCTACCTCATCAGGAGTGAAAGAACCGCCTTTGAATTCGTGAAAAATAGCCCGGTGTGGCTTGCTCATCACGTTGGCAAGCACGTTCAGGCGTCCGCGGTGGGGCATACCGATGACAATTTCCTGTAGCCCCAGCGCACCACCGCGCTTGATAATTTGTTCCAGGGCCGGGACCATGGCCTCACCGCCATCGAGGCCGAACCTCTTGGTCCCGCGGTATCGCAAGTCACAGAATTTTTCAAAACCTTCAGCTTCGACCAACTTGGTCAAGATGGCGCGCTTGCCTTCCGGCGTGAACGTTATTTCCTTGTCGGGCCCCTCGATGCGTTCCTGCATCCACGATTTTTCCGCCGGATCGGACATATGCATGAATTCGAAGCCGATCGTGCTGCAATAGGTTCGGCGCAAAATTGCCAGCATCTCCGGAATGCTGGCAAATTCCAGTCCCAGAACGTTGTCGATGAAAATCGTGCGCTGATAATCGGCTTCGCTGAACCCGTAACTGGAAGGATGCAGTTCCTCGTGATAGCCACTGGGCGAAAGACCAAGAGGATCAAGATCGGCGTGGAGATGGCCACGCATGCGATAGGCGCGGATCATCATCAGCGCGCGGACACTGTCTCGCGTTGCCAGTTGGATGTCTTCGCTTGAGGCAACTTGACCGGATGATTTCGCGCGGGCCGAGATCTTCTCGCCGAGAGTACTTTCCAACTGGGCCCAATTGCCGTCCATGGCGGAAACAAGTTCGCCATTGGCATGGATCGGCCACGATGGATTGGTCCATGATGGCCTGACCGGCGGATGCGCTGCGCCATTTGCGCCATTCATCTTATCGAAAAATTCGCGCCATTGCGCGTCGACGCTGGTCGGATCTCGCTGATAACGCTGCTGCAATTCTTCAATATAGGCGGCATTGCCACCGTACAGAAACGCCGTTTGCAGAAAGTTCTCGTTCGACTCGTGGCGTGCCATCAGATTACCTGCTGTAGTTGTCGCTTTGGCCGCGGCCGTTACCCATCCAACATGTCGCCAATGTGGCCGCGCGTCTTTTTATGACGCGGCAGGGTGGATCAAGCTTTCAATACTTCTGCGAGCGTAGTGCCGAGACGTGCAGGTGATGGCGATACGCGGATGCCAGCCGCTTCCATCGCTGCAATCTTGTCCTCGGCGCCACCCTTGCCGCCAGAGATAATCGCTCCGGCATGACCCATCCGGCGGCCAGGTGGCGCTGTACGGCCGGCGATAAATCCGACAACAGGCTTCTTGCGGCCGCGCTTGGCTTCGTCCGCAAGAAATTGCGCAGCATCCTCTTCCGCCGAGCCGCCGATTTCACCAATCATGATAATAGATTGGGTGGCATCATCGGCCAGGAACATTTCCAGCACGTCGATAAATTCGGTGCCTTTGACCGGATCGCCGCCGATCCCGACCGCGGTTGTCTGACCAAGGCCCTCGGCCGTCGTTTGATAGACGGCTTCATAGGTCAGTGTGCCGGAACGCGATACGATACCAACGTTGCCGGGCTTGAATATGTTGCCAGGCATGATGCCGATCTTGCATTCACCGGCGGTCATGACTCCCGGGCAATTGGGACCTATCAGGCGCGACTTTGATCCGGACAACGAACGCTTCACCTTGATCATGTCGGCAACCGGGATGCCCTCGGTGATCGCCACGATCAGCCCGATCTCTGCGTCAATAGCTTCGCAGATTGCATCGGCGGCGAACGGTGGCGGCACATAGATGACCGATGCATCGCAATCTGTTGCCGCTTTCGCTTCCATCACCGTATCCCAGACCGGTAGGTCAAGGTGCGTTTGTCCTCCCTTGCCCGGTGTAGTGCCGCCAACCATTTTCGTTCCATAGGCAATCGCCTGTTCGGAATGGAAGGTGCCGTTCTTGCCAGTGAAGCCCTGGCAAATGACCTTGGTATTCTTGTCGATCAGTACGGACATCAAGCAGCCTCTTTCACAGCATTGACGATTTTCTGGGCGGCATCGTCTAGATCATCCGCCGGTATGACGTTGAGGCCGGATTTTGAAATAATTTCCTTGCCAAGATCGACATTGGTGCCCTCAAGCCGCACCACGAGCGGCACCTGCAGGCCAACTTCCTTCACCGCTGCGATAACGCCTTCGGCGATGACATCACATCGCATGATGCCACCGAAAATATTGACCAGAATACCCTTAACGTTGGGATCGGAAGTGATGATCTTGAATGCCGCGGATACCTTCTCGGTTGTCGCGCTGCCGCCGACATCAAGGAAGTTGGCCGGCGCTTCACCATAGAGTTTGATGATATCCATCGAGGCCATCGCAAGGCCCGCCCCATTGACCATGCAACCGATGGTGCCGTCGAGCGCAATATAGTTAAGATCGTATTTCGAGGCCTCAATTTCTTTCGGGTCCTCCTCGGTCTCGTCGCGCAGTTCCAATACATCCTTGTGGCGGAACAGGGCGTTGGAGTCGAAAGATACCTTTGCATCAAGGCATTTGAGATCGCCCTGTGTAGTGACGATCAATGGGTTTATCTCAAGCATCGACATGTCCTTATCAACGAAGGCTTTGTAGAGCTTGTTTGTCAGATCGATCGCCTGTTTGGCGAGCGGGCCCGAGAGTTTCAACGCGCTGGCTACTGTCAGTCCATGATGAGGCATGATTCCCGTTGCCGGATCGACGGAGAAGGTAACTATCTTTTCCGGCGTTTCATGAGCGACCTGTTCAATATCCATGCCGCCTTCGGTCGAGACAACGAAGGACACGCGCGAGGTCTCCCGGTCGACAAGGATCGACAAGTAGAATTCTGTCTCGATGTCGGAACCGTCTTCAATGTAAAGGCGATTGACCTGTTTGCCGTCGGGGCCGGTCTGCACGGTCACCAAAGTATTGCCAAGCATCTGGCCAGCGAATGCCTTGACTTCATCAATGGATGTAGCCAGGCGCACCCCGCCTTTTTCGCCCGCCGCAGCTTCCTTGAATTTGCCCTTGCCCCGGCCTCCCGCATGGATCTGCGATTTGACTACCCAAAGCGGTCCGCCGAGTTCGGTGGCTGCTGCTTCCGCCGCGTCAGCTTTCATGATCGGAACGCCGCGCGAAACCGGCACGCCGAATTCGCGCAGCACGGCTTTTGCCTGATATTCATGGATGTTCATGGGTGTTTTCCGTCAGCCCTTGATTGAAAACGATCGCAATTGGACGCTTTTTGCATTTTTGTTGGCGCTCTTCTGAGAGCCCGGCGCGGCGATAATCCGCCACGCCGCCTGATGGTCAGGCAAACGCCGGGTTAATCTTCTTGCAGGCATCGACCAGGCTCTGCACCGAAGCGACCGACTTGGCGAACATTTCTTTTTCTGCCGCGTCGAGTTCTATTTCGACGATCTTTTCAACCCCGTTGGAGCCGATAATGATCGGAACGCCAACATACATGCCATTGACGCCGTACTGGCCCTCGAGGTAGGCGGCGCAGGGCAGCACGCGCCGTTTGTCGCGCAGATAGCTTTCGGCCATCGAAATTGCCGAAGAGGCAGGTGCGTAAAAAGCCGAGCCGGTTTTCAACAGGTTGACGATTTCGCCGCCGCCACCGCGCGTGCGCTTGACGATGGCGTCGATCTTTTCCTGTGTCGTCCAGCCCATCTTTACGAGATCCGGAAGGGGAATACCGGCCACCGTCGAATACCGGACGGACGGCACCATGTCATCGCCGTGACCGCCGAGCACGAAGGCGGTAACGTCTTCCACGGACACGTTGAACTCGTCCGCCAGGAAATAGCGGAAACGGGCCGAATCCAGCACGCCTGCCATGCCGACAACCTTGTTGGCGGGCAGGCCGCATGCCTTCTGTAGCGCCCAGACCATCGCGTCGAGCGGGTTGGTGATGCATATGACAAAGGCATCGGGGCAGTTTTCCTTGATTCCCGCGCCAACGGCCTCCATCACTTTCAGATTGATGTCCAGCAGGTCGTCGCGGCTCATACCGGGCTTGCGCGGCACGCCCGCAGTGACAATCACCACATCGGAACCGGCCAGGGCTGAATAGTCATTGGCGCCAGAATAGTTGGAGTCGAACCCTTCGACCGGAGATGCTTCGGCCAAATCCAGCGCCTTTCCCTGCGGAATGCCCTCGGCGATATCGAACAGGACGACATCACCCAGTTCTTTCATCCCGGCCAGCAGGGCTAGAGTGCCACCGATTTGTCCTGAGCCAACCAATGCGATTTTATTGCGCGCCATGTTCCGCTGATCCTTCTTGTGATAGGTAGCCTGAGCCACTGGAGCGGCCCGGCACGGGGCTGAAATATTCGTCTTGCGTGAATTCGCCAGCTTCGCGGCTGTCTTTGCATCGGCGCGATAGCGGTTGCAAGTCAGACATTTGGCTGGGATAACACGATTGCAGGTCGATGAGCCTGAATGGCGCCCTCCGATGGCTTTGAAACAGTTTTTAAGTCAGTTGGTTAAGGGTCGTGAATAGATTGTTTACGCAGTAAAAAACAGCCCGCCAGTTAATGTAAATCATTACAAAAAATGTAATTTGTTACAGTTTCTGACGGCCCTGGACCAGCGACCGCAGTACCAGCGCCGACAGACGGTCGAAGCGGGCGTTTAACTGCTCCCTTCGGCTTTCCCGATCAAGGTGAACGGCAACAGGATGCAGAAACCGGAAAAGGCCGTCAAAAACCAGCGCCAGCGCCCGGCGCTGGTCACCATTAACAAACGCGCCCGCTGCCATGCCTTCATCAATTACGCGCTGAACCTCTCCAAGAACCCGATTACGATGGCGGCGGGAAATACCGGTCGACTTAGCCGTGGCATCGGCAAATATCTGAAACAGGTTCGAGTCCTGTTCGAGCTTGTCGCGATAAGCGCGCTGCAGCGCGGACAAAATTCGCTCCAGCTTGTCATAAGCGGGGTCCGGTCCGTCAGCGATGTTGCGCAAATCACCCTCAATCGGCCGCAACCAGTAGTCGGTCACAGCTTCGACCAGGGCGGCCTTGGATGGGAAATAGCGGTAGATATTGGCATGGGACATGCCGGCATCTTCTGCGATCGAAACTATGGTTGTGCGCCGCAGGCCGAACTTGCGGATGTGGGACGCCGCCAGCTCCAATATCCGGATCTCGACGGGTTCCTGGGATGGGGCTTTGACCATATGTCGTGGACCGGGCAATCAGGTTTCAACAAGGCCGGTGGCACTGTCCATGGATAGCGTCTCGCCACGGCCATGGGCGCGCGCCAGATATTCCGTCGAACGCATTTCTATCAGGCGCGATGCGGTTCTTTCAAATTCGAACGCTTCCTTGCCTTCCACTGCAAGATACAATTTGTGCGGCTCAGCTTCTGCGGACGCAATGACCTTTACGTTTTGATCATACAATGTGTCGATTAGATTGATGAAGCGCTTTGCCTCGTTTCGGTGCTGGACATCCATAACCGGAATTTCGTCGATAAATATCGTGTGGAACCGCTCTGCAATTGCCAGATAGTCCGCAGCAGCCAGAGGCTGGCGGCACAGATCATCGAAACCGAATCGCGCGATATTACGTGATGCCTGCGGCACAGGAACTTTACGGCCGAGGACCGTTAAGGAGGTTGGCCCGGCAACTCTCGTATCGGACATTTTCACGAATAAGTCGTCCAATGCCTTGCGTGCTTCGTTATCGGCCGGCACGTAATAGACCGGCGAACCCGATAATTTTTCAAGCCTGAAGTCAGTCCGCGCATCCAATTCGACAACATCACAATGCTTTTGCAAGAGCCGGATAAACGGCAAGAACAATGCCCGGTTCAGTCCGTTCTCATAAAGCCGCGAAGGTTCGACATTCGATGTTGCGACAACCACGACACCGTGCCCGAACAACGCCGCAAACAGGCGTCCGAGGATCATTGCATCGGCAATGTCGGTAACCGAGAATTCATCGAAACACAAAAGCCTCGCCTCACTTGCAAGGTTTGCTGCGACAGGGGCAATGGGATCCTCGCCTTTGACTTCACCCACCTTCTTCGCCTGACGCCATCGGTGGATGCCGGCGTGCACCTCCGCCATGAACGCATGAAAATGCACGCGGCGTTTTTTCTCCGCAGGAGCGGCATCGAAAAACATGTCCATCAACATGGTCTTGCCGCGACCCACGGAACCCCAGATGTAAAGGCCCTTGGTAATTTCGACCGGCTTGCGGGAGCTGAACAGACGGGAAAGAATTCCGCCACGGGACGCGTTGTTTTCACTGAAACGCGCCACCAGTGCGTCGAGACAATCGATGACACGAACCTGTTCCGGATCGTGTTCAATACCACCGGCGCTTACCGCGTTTGCGTAGGCAACGGCAAGCGACTGCGGCGCATTCTTTGTTTTGATGTCAGAGATAGTCTCTGTCACGATGGTATCACAACTGGCGTGCGATCATCATGTTCTTGATTTCAGCAATCGCCTTGGCTGGATTCAATCCCTTCGGGCACGCTTTGGCACAATTCATTATTGTGTGACAGCGGTAAAGACGGAATGGGTCTTCCAGATCATCGAGCCGCTCTCCGGTCGCTTCATCGCGCGAGTCGATCAACCAGCGGTAGGCCTGCAACAAGACAGCAGGTCCGAGATAACGATCTCCATTCCACCAGTAACTCGGACAGGATGTCGAGCAACACGCGCAAAGAATACATTCATACAAGCCATCAAGCTTCAAACGATCTTCGTGCGACTGTTTCCACTCCGTCTCCGGTTCAGGTGTTGACGTTTGCAACCACGGTTCGATGGACGCGTGCTGAGCATAAAAATTCGTAAGATCGGGCACCAGATCTTTCACAACAGGCATATGCGGCAGCGGATAAATCTTTATGGTTCCGCCAATCGTGCTCATGTCCTTTGTGCATGCAAGTGTATTCGTACCGTCGATATTCATCGCACAGGAACCGCAAATACCTTCCCGGCACGAACGACGGAATGTCAAAGTCGGGTCGATTTTGTTCTTGATCCACAAAATGGCGTCGAGGACCATTGGACCGCAGTCGTCCATGTCGACAAAGTATGTATCGACCCTTGGATTCTCTCCATCGTCCGGATTCCACCGGTAAATACGGAATTCGCGGACATTGGTTGCACCATCAGGCTTGGGCCAAGTCTTGCCAACTCCGATCCTGGAGTTCTTCGGAAGGGCCAATTCTACCATTCTGTAGTATTCCTGTTATGTTTGACCATAGCGAGTTACAGATATTGCTCGCTCCTAATACACCCTCGCCTTCGGCTCTATGTAACTGATGTCATTAGTCATCGTATATGTATGGACCGGACGAAAATCGATTGAGACTTTCTTCGTATCGTTATCGGCCCAAGCCAATGTGTGCTTCATCCAGTTCTCATCATCCCGGTCGGGGTAATCTTCACGGGCATGGGCTCCCCGGCTTTCCTTACGCTCAACCGCCGAATCCATGGTGACGATCGCCTGAACAATAAGATTGTCGAATTCCAAAGTTTCAATCAGATCCGAATTCCAGATCAGGGAACGATCCGATACACCAATGTCGGATACGCTGTTCCAGACTTCGTGAATCAAGCGTGATCCTTCATCGAGAATTTCTCCCGTCCGGAAAACTGCGCAATTTGATTGCATGGTCGTTTGCATCTTGTTGCGTATCTCGGCCGTGGGAGTATCGCCTTTGGCGTAACGGAACTTGTCGAGCCGTGACAAGGACATTTCCGAGGAATCCGCAGGAAGATCGGCCTGTTTTTCACCGGCTTTGACAAGCTCAGCAGCACGCAACCCCGCGGCCCGTCCAAATACTACAAGGTCGATCAACGAGTTCGAGCCAAGCCGGTTGGCGCCGTGCACCGAAACACAAGCCGCTTCGCCGAGCGCCATCAGCCCGGGGACGACGTGATCTGGATTGCCGTCCTTCAAGGTCAGCACTTCGCCGTGATAGTTCGTCGGGATACCGCCCATATTGTAATGCACCGTGGGCAATACCGGTATAGGTTCCCTGGTTACATCCACCCCTGCAAAGATCCGCGCGCTTTCGGAGATGCCGGGCAGGCGCTCATGCAGGATTGCCGGATCAAGATGATCCAGATGCAAGTAGATGTGATCCTTGTTGCGGCCTACACCCCGGCCCTCCCTGATCTCGATGGTCATGGCGCGGGATACGACATCGCGCGACGCCAGGTCTTTGGCCGAGGGAGCGTAACGTTCCATGAACCGCTCACCTTCGCCATTGGTTACGTAACCTCCCTCGCCACGCGCGCCTTCGGTGATCAGACACCCGGAGCCGTAAATGCCGGTGGGATGGAATTGGACAAACTCCATATCCTGCAGTGGCAAGCCTGCCCGCAGCACCATGGCGTTGCCGTCACCGGTGCAGGTATGGGCCGAGGTAGCGGAGAAATAGGCGCGGCCGTAACCGCCGGTCGCAAGTATCACCAGTGAAGCGCGAAACCGGTGTATCGTTCCATCATCCATCTTCAGGCAGACAACGCCGCAACAGCGGCCTTCGCTGTCCATGATCAGATCGATAGCGAAATATTCGATGAAAAATTCGGTATTGTTGCGCAAGGCTTGCCCATAAAGCGTATGCAAAATCGCGTGGCCCGTGCGATCCGCGGCGGCGCAAGTCCGCTGGGCCGTACCCTTGCCAAATTCGGTCGTCATGCCACCAAAGGGCCGCTGGTATATTTTCCCTTCCTCGGTCCGGGAGAATGGCACGCCCCAGTGTTCCAGTTCATAAACAGCAGCCGGCGCATTCCGGCACAGGTACTCGATTGAATCCTGATCGCCGAGCCAATCGGAACCCTTGACGGTGTCGTACATGTGCCAACGCCAGTCATCCTGATGCATGTTGCTCAAGGATGCCGAGATACCACCTTGCGCCGCAACCGTATGGGAACGCGTCGGAAAGACTTTCGAGATACAGGCAGTACGGAGCCCGGCCTGCGAGCACCCCACTGTCGCACGCAATCCGGCCCCGCCGGCGCCAACAACAACGACATCAAACGTGTGATCGGTGATCGGATAAGCCTTGCCGTTTACAGCAGGCCCGGTTCCGTTCGACATAAGATTCCCTTTCAACCAGATACCGGCTACAGGCGACAATTCGCCGGGCCGGTCAATTCGATTGCTCAGCGACCCGCAAGTCAGGCAAAACTTAAACGCAGCACGGAGTAAACGCAGGCCAAGCCGACAACGCAGGAAAAAAACATGTTGAGCATCAGGCACCACGTCTTCGCATGCTCATTGTGAACATAGTCCTCGATGATCACCTGCATGCCCAGCATCATGTGATAAATTCCGGTCAGCAGGAAAAGCAGCATGATGATTGCAGGCAGCGGCGAGCCGAGCACGGCAACAACCGCTGCATGATCCTTGCCGACCAGGGACAGGATTATCCACACGAAGGCGATCGCCAATGGCAACAAGGCGATCGCGGTAACCCGCATTTGCCAGGCATGGCGCGTGCCCGAACGGGCCGAGCCAAGGTGGCGTACCCGGCCCAGGGGCGTGCGCAGGGATGCTTTTCCGCTCATCGTGACCTCCTAGCGAATCGTATAGGCAACAACCCAGACCAATACAGTCAGGATGATGCCACCCCAGAGGGTCAAATGCGCGAGTATTTCCCGCTGCGGATGCTCCATCGCACGTCCGGTGTCCTGAATCATGTGGCGGATACCGCCCATAAGGTGGGTAAACAATGCCCAGGTAAAACCGAAAAGTATGAGCCGTCCGATGATTGACGACAGAAACCAATTGGCCACGGCGAAGGCTTCCGCTGACGTTGCCGCTGCAATCAGCCACCATGCCAGGACCAGCGTTCCCGCATAAAGCCCGGCGCCGGTGATGCGATGGGTAATCGACATCATCATTGTCAGCATGGGCCGGTAAATTTGTAGGTGGGGCGAAAGCGGCCGCCGCGCTTCTTGCGCAACTGGGCTCATGTCAATCTCTGCCATCGGATTCCTCAATCGGCGTGTATTCTGTTTCTTAATTGCAGCAGCCCGCATCTGTAAAGTCGAGGCCTGGGGTTGATAGCGCTTTCTGGCGAAATGGGCGCTGGTTCTCCCAAAAGGACACTTCAGATCGCCAATCTGCGGCATACCACCGGTTCATTTGGCCAGCGAACCGCAATAGCATCAATCATTTGCCGAGGGCAGCCTTTATCAAGTTTTTGGCTTGCTCCGAGGCCCAGGCGGCAGCACCGTTCATGCGGCCAATTTCGCACCCATCCGGACCGATCAGGAAAGTCGCGGGCAATCCGAAGACTTTGCCGGCCCGTTTCAGGATCTGGAAGGATTTGGCCTCTTTGTCGGAGTAGAATTTGAGATGCTTGACGCCTATTTGCTTGAGGAAGCGCTGCCGGCGCTCCAAGCGCGCCGTATCGATGTTGACAGCTACCACCTCGAACTTGTCACCGCCAAAAGCACCTTGAAGCTCATCCAGCTCGGGCATTTCGGCCCGGCAGGGGACGCACCAGGTGGCCCACAGGTTGACCAGAACGGTCTTGCCGTGGAAATCCTTTAGAGCCAGCTGCTTACCATCCGGTCCATCAAACGGAAATCCAACCGCCGCTTGGGGGGATTTCGAAACCGCAAGGGCCGCCATTTTATCATTCGTCAAGGGCGCAACCTTTGCCGCTACCTTTGCCGAAGCCGGACAGGCTCCTGTGGTCTTTGTGCCTTCTTTCTTGCCGTCACTTGCTCTGATCCCGTATAGGATCGCCAAAGCTGCTGCGACGACGATGACGCCAATTATCAACGGGCCGAATTTCCGATTTCCGGCAACCGGTCCTCGGCCCGGAGATTCCGTTTGGCTGGAATCGTTGTCTGACATGTCGCAATTTCCTGACGTTCTGTTTCCATGAACCTGCGGGGCAAATGATGAGCAATAAAATGTGGGGCGGCCGGTATTCCAGCGCTCCAGACGCAATAATGGAAGAAATTAATGCGTCTATCGGCTTTGACTATCGGTTTGCACCACAGGATATCCGTGGATCCAAGGCCCACGTCGAAATGCTGGCGGCGGCCGGTATTGTAACGGCAAAAGACGCCGCGGCGATAAATGCCGGTCTAGATCAGGTTGCCGACGAAATCGAGAGCGGCGCATTCACGTTCTCGCGCGCGTTGGAAGATATCCATATGAACGTCGAGGCCCGCCTGAGCGAATTCGCCGGTGAGGCAGCCGGACGCTTGCATACAGCGCGGTCGCGCAACGATCAGGTAGCCTTGGACTTCCGGCTATGGGTACGCGATGCCATAGACCAGCTTGATGGCCAGCTGAAGGAACTACAGACCAGCCTTGCCAGGCGGGCGAAGGAATATTCCGGAGCTGTAATGCCTGGTTTCACCCACTTGCAATCGGCGCAGCCGGTGACGTTTGGCCACCATTTATTGGCCTATGTCGAAATGTTGGGCCGCGACCGCGGCCGATTTGCCGACGCGCGCAAGCGGCTCAACGAATCGCCTCTTGGTGCGGGTGCGCTCGCCGGAACATCTTTTCCGATCGACCGGGAGAAAACTGCAAAATTGCTGGATTTCGACCGACCAACCGCGAATTCCCTTGATAGCGTCAGCGATCGCGATTTCGTTATCGAAACTCTTGCAGCAGCCAGTCTGACCAGCGTGCATTTGTCCCGCTTTGCCGAGGAATTGGTGCTGTGGATGACGCCGCAATTTGGTTTTGTTCTCCTGTCCGACAAGTACACGACAGGCTCCTCAATGATGCCTCAAAAACGCAATCCCGACGCTGCGGAACTTGTGCGAGGCAAGACTGGCAGGATCGCCGGGGCACTCAATGCCATGCTTATGGTAATGAAAGGCCTGCCGCTTACCTATTCGAAGGACATGCAGGAAGACAAGGAGGGCATGTTCGATGCGATTCATTCCTTGTCCCTGTGCATTGCTGCGACCAACGGCATGGTTCTCGACATGACGCCCGACACAACAAGGATGAAGGCTTCGGCAGGATACGGATACTCAACCGCGACGGATCTCGCGGACTGGCTGGTCCGTGAACTCGACTTGCCATTTCGCCAAGCGCACCATGTGACCGGTGCGATAGTTGCCCGGGCGGCCGCGCTTGGCTGCGAACTGGAAGAATTATCGCTTGCCGATATGCAACAGGTCGAAAGCAGAATAAGCGAGGGGATATTCAGTATCCTCAGCGTGGAAAACTCAGTCGCCAGCCGCACAAGCTATGGTGGGACCGCGCCCAAAAATGTTGCCTTACAAGCGGAGACTTGGCTAAATCGCTTGAAATGATCGAAAGTCCAATCATTACGTCAGGCGCCGGATTTATTGCGACAAACCGCCGCATATTCTCGAACTGCCGGTCAAGGCCCGATCAGTGGTTTGCCTGATTTACAGCGCAATAGTAATCAACAAGCAGAAGCCAACACTTGAGCCAACACCTGGAAGTCTTCAATGGCCCGCGCAACTCGACGATACTTGGCATGCTTCTTTGCAGGGCTGATTATTTTTGCCACCACCGGTTGCGGACGCAAAGGCCCGCTTGAGCCACATCCCGCAGATTCGAGGACAGAACAATCAAGTGGGCCTGCAACGACGGGAACCACGAAGTATGCACCTGGCACGGGCACCAAGAAGAAACCATCACGGGTCAAACCACCAAATCGGCCGTTTATACTTGACGCCCTGTTATGACAGTAGCGGAAGCAGTAACCCGCTTGCACGTCGCAACATATACGCCCGCAGTTCATCACTGGAATCCGTATGAACCACTTTGAGTATCGCGACGGCGTGATGCACGCCGAAGATGTCGATCTGCGTAAGATTGTCAAATCAGTGGGCACGCCATTTTATTGCTATTCCAGCGCCACCCTTGTCCGCCATTATACCGTCTTCAGCGAAGCATTTACGGGTGTTGATTCCCTCGTTTGCTTTGCCATGAAAGCCAATTCCAATCAGGCGGTGATCGGCACCCTCGCGGCATTAGGGGCCGGGATGGACGTGGTATCCGAAGGTGAATTGCGCAGAGCCATCGCAGCAGGCATCCCGGGTTCACGCATAACTTTTTCCGGCGTGGGCAAAACACCTGCGGAAATACAGTACGCGATCGACCAGCAGATATTGTGTTTCAATGTTGAATCGGAACCCGAATTAAGGGCGATTTCAGAGATTGCTGCTCAAGCGCATTCAAAAATCCCTGTTTCCATAAGGATCAATCCCGATATAGACGCCCAAACCCACAAAAAGATTTCTACGGGCAAATCCGAAAACAAGTTTGGTATCCCGCTTTCGCGCGCGCGCGAAGTTTATAAGTTGGCCGCCGAATTGCCGGGCATACGAATAACCGGCGTCGATATGCACATTGGCTCACAAATCACAGAGCTAAGCCCGTTCGATCGGGCGTTTACGCTCCTTGCGGAGCTTGTTCACCAACTTAGGGCAGATGGCCATACGATAGAGCACATCGACTTGGGCGGCGGACTAGGCATTCCTTATCGTAGCGGCGACGATCCCGACAGTTATCATCCCGAGAAATACGCGACGATCGTCAAGCAGCGGATGAGAAACCTTGGCTGCAAATTAATATTTGAGCCAGGCCGGCTCCTGACAGGAAACGCCGGCATCCTGGTCAGCACGGTCCTATACATCAAACATGGTGATGGCCGGGATTTCGTCATTGTTGACGCCGCGATGAACGACCTAATTCGCCCGACGCTCTATGACGCCCATCACGACATCGTGCCTTTGATTGCCGATTTGAGAGAGGGCGATCCGGCCATCGCGGATGTGGTGGGTCCGGTCTGCGAAACCGGTGACTATCTCGCCCTGGGCCGGCTGCTGCCGCCACTGCAGGCTGGCGACCAGATTGCCGTAATGTCAGCTGGAGCTTACGGGGCCGTGCAAGCGGGAACTTACAATTCGCGCTTACTAATCCCGGAAGTCATGGTCAATGGCAACGATTGGGCGGTTATTCGACGCCGTCCAACCTATGACGAGCTTATCGGGCTCGATCAATTGCCGAATTGGCTGGAGTAGTCTCTAGTCGGCACGCCGGATCAGTCCGTGCGCAAAATACGTGGACAACAATTAACATTGATTGGACCTTGGGACATGCTAGCCTGTGCGAAGGCTGGCAAAGTGTCAGATCATGGAATGCCGCGCTGAATTGCCCTCACTTCCGCCGTTTTTTGATCTGATTTAGATCGAATGCGGCACTCAGCTGCCACATTCCCCTGTCTGGAATTGCCGGTAGGAAGTTCGCCCCAGGAATCGGCAGGAGTCACCATTGTCCGCCAGTTCACAATCGCGCGACCAGCAAACCCCGGCAAATGTGGGGGATGCCCGTTCAATTCTTGACCGAATGGTTTGGCGCGCAACGCTTGCGCTGACGTGGGAGTACCTTTGGCCCCGTTTTATGGCGCTGCTCTGCCTGGCCGGGGTATTTGTTATCGTTTCGTGGCTCGGTTTGTGGATCAATGTTCCGCGCTGGGGTCGAATCGCCGGGCTCTTGATCTTTGGTGTTGTGCTCGCCGCCCTTCTGTTCCCTCTGCGTAGCTTTCGCTTACCCAGCCGCTCCCTGTGTTTGGCGCGCGTTGATCGCGATAGCGGACTGGCGCACAGACCGGCAACAACTCTTGACGATCAACTCGCTGACAGTAACTCGGCTCCCGAAACGCGGGCGCTTTGGCGTGTACATTTGAGACGGGCCAGCAGCGCGGCCGCGGCGCTTAAAGTCGCGATGCCGGCACCGAAAGTCCCGCTGCAAGACAGGTTTGCCGTCCGGGCCGGAATTCTTACGCTGGTATTCGCAACCGCTTTCGTCGCGGGACCAGAAAAATATCCCCGGCTTACCGCGGCTTTTGACTGGCGCACGGAAGGCTCGGTTTCCCAGGGTTTCCGCATGGACGCCTGGATTGACCCGCCTGCCTACACTGGCCGGCCACCGCTTTTGCTCCGCGCGAAGACAACCGACGGGGTAACGTCCGCCATCGCACAGACTGCGCGCGCGCCTGCCGGATCTGTCGTGATTGTACGGGCCTCGGCGGGCGCCGGTGTGTCCGCGGAAGTAAAAGGCGGTCTGCAAGCTCCAAAGCGACCGAAACAACAATCCAAACCGGTCGACGGCCAAAACAGCAGCTCTCCGCTATCACCTGCTACCCCGATCCGCGCAAACGGCTCCTCCAATGGCTCCAGCGATGACAAAATCAACCGCTGGGTGCTTTCAAACGATGGTCAACTGGTATTGCGCCGCCTGGGCCGAATTGTCGCTACCTACACCATAATCTCAATTCCGGATAAACCGCCGGCAATCAAGTTGGTTGGGGAACCCAGGCGCAACATCCGCGGCACGCTTACTCTGCGGTACGAGATCAAAGACGACTACGGCGTTCTGTCCGCCGAAGCGGTTTTTTCAGCTCCGCGTATCAACGGGCGAACGATGTCCGGCCGTACGCTCTACGAACCGCCGAAAATGATTCTTGGTTTGCCGGCCGCGTCACGTGGTGCTGGTCAGGCAGAGACTACTAAGGACCTGTCAGAACACCCTTGGGCCGGCGCTCAGGTCAAAATGGTGCTTCTGGCGCGAGACGAAGGCGGCAATACCGGATCCAGCCAATCACGACACATCGTACTGCCAAAGAAAATATTCGTTAAACCGCTGGCGCGGGCTTTGGTCGAACAGAGGCTGAAACTCGTTCTCGCCCCCGACGATCGCAAACCAGTCGAGGCCGCATTTGATGCTTTAATGATTGCACCAGAAGAGTTTGGTACCGATCCAGGCACCTATTTGGGCCTCTACACAATTCGTAAGCGCCTAGAAACCGCACAGAGCGATGAACACCTTAAAGACATTGCCAAGCTGATTTGGGAGATGGCGCTTCGCCTGGAGGAAGGCGACCTGACCGACGCCCAGCGGGCGCTACGCGCGGCACAACAAGCACTGCGCGAGGCGTTGCAACGTGGGGCGTCCGAAGAAGAAATAAAGCGCCTGATGCAAAATCTGCGCGCTGCAATGGACCGGTTCTTGCGCGAGTTTGCGCAACAGCAATTACGCAACCAAAGCAACCGGAATATGCGCAATCAGGATCAGCTCAGTCGCAACCAGATGCTGTCTTCCCGCGATTTGCGTAACATGCTTGATCAACTGGAACGCATGGCGCGCAGCGGCAAGATGGCAGATGCCCAGCGAATGCTCGATCAATTGCAGCGAATGCTGGAAAACCTGCGTTCCGCGCGCCGCAGTCAACAAGGCAATTCCATGAGCCGCCAGATGAGGCGGTCCCTGAATCAGCTCGACCAGATGATGCGAGAACAGCAACGATTGCGCGATCGCACGTTCCGGGAAGGTCAACGCCCAAATGGTTCGCGTCCCGGCCAACGCAAGCAATTGCAACAAGGGCAGGGCCAATTGCGGCAACAACTGGAGAGAATGCTACGGCAAATGGAGCGCTTCGGCGTCCAAACTCCGAAAGGACTGGGTCAGGCACAACGCGAAATGCAGGGCGCCGAAGGCCAGATCGGTAAGGGCCAGCGGGGCATGGGGCCCGCTACGGACGCCCAACGCAGAGCACTTGAAGGGTTGCGGCAAGGCGCACAATCACTAGCCAGGCAAATGCAGCGCCAGCGCGGTCGAGGGAACCAGGCCGGACAGGGAGACCCGTTCGGTCGCGCGGCACGGGATTCCGCCAATCCGGACCCGCTCGGGCGCGAACAACATCACCGCGGCGACAACAACCGATCTCTGTATGACCCTCCAGGTGCTGATTCTGCCCGGCGAGCGCAAAGAATTCTTGAAGAATTGCGCCGGCGATTGAGCGATCCGGCTCGGCCGACAATTGAACTGGATTATCTTGAGCGGCTTCTGAAGCGATACTAGAATCGCGATCTCGTCGTGACTGGCAGTCTTTCCATGGAATCTTGTCTATAAAAGTCGCGAAAAAGCCATGCCAACAGTATTTTGGAGCTCACCAGCGCCGTGATAATCTGGTATGAGCGTCAGCTCGTACTGTCTGCCGCCGCCGGACTCTGGACGCCCGCATAGCCTGGGATGGATAAAATATGCCGCAACCATCAAGTATACTTGTGACCGTCGCCATCGGCGCGGTCGCGATTGTCCTGATTCTCGGGCTCGTTAATATGTTGCGCGGTAGCAATCCCAATTTATCGCAAAAATTGATGCGATGGCGTGTCGGATTACAATTCGTCGCAATTCTTGTGATCATGGGTGTCCTGTGGGCCCGCAGCTAGACCGGCTTGGATTTTTTGGAGTCGCTGAACCCCACCAGGCCGGATCAGTCCCTGGGGGTTGGGTATCTTTAGCCACCATGCGAAGGGCAAGGTCTGAGGCAAATCTATGGTTGCACTGAATCGAATCTACACCCGCACAGGCGACGACGGAACCACGGCCTTGGGCAACGGCGAGCGGCGCAACAAATTTGACCTGCGGGTCGCTGCCTACGGCACTGTGGACGAAACAAATGCCTCCATCGGCATGGCGCGTTTGTCAGTCATCAGAACAGAGCCTTTAATCGATGCAATGCTGGAGCGAATCCAGAATGATCTCTTCGATCTCGGGGCGGATCTATGCACACCCGACGGGGATACGAAGCCCGGACGGGAACCTTTGCGCGTCGCAGCTGAACAAGTTGCAAGACTCGAGCAGGAAATCGACCTCCTCAACAAGGACCTGCCACCTCTCAGATCGTTCGTCCTGCCTGGCGGTACAGAAACATCGGCAGCTTTGCATGTTGCACGCACCGTCGCACGGCGAGCCGAACGAATAATGGTCGAACTAGCCAGACATGAACCGATAGGGGAGGCCGCAATGCAATATATAAATCGATTGTCGGATTTCTTGTTCGTGGCCGCGCGATACGCCAATGACAAAGGTGGTCGTGACGTTTTGTGGACACCCGGAAAGAACCGCTGATTTTCACGGATGTGTGACACCGCCGACGGCATTATAACAATTGCTGGGGTGACGATTGTTTCTACCGCTTCATGACGGCCTGGCATTGAAACACCTGCGGCGCGCATTTGCGACGCTGCTTGTTATTGCAATCAACATTTTCGTATATGTAGCGGGCACGAACGGATTACTGGGTGACACGAACCGGATAGAAATCGCGCTTGGTTTAATACCCGCGGTGCTGACAGGCGATGCCAGGATATCGCCGGATTTGGCGCTGGTTCCAGCCTACACCACTTTGATAACCAGCCTGTTCCTTCACGCAGGTTTTTTTCACCTGGCCGGTAATAAGATGTTTCTATGGGTGTTCGGTGATAATGTCGAAGACGCCATGGGACACGTCCGTTTCCTGATCTATTATCTTGTGTGCGGAATTTGCGCCAGTCTTGTCTACGTCTATATTTTTCCTTCGTCGCGCAACCCGCTGGTTGGTGCATCTGGAGCGATTTCCGGTGTAGCCGTAGCCTATTTGATCTTGTATCCACGGTCACGAATATTTGGCCTCCTGCTAAACTGGATTCCGGCCTACGCACCATCATTTGTCATGATCGGACTGTGGGCATTGTATCAAATCTACTTTGCTGTGGCAGGCGGGGATTCCAGCATCGGGTGGTGGGCACACGCCGGGGGAATGATTTCAGGTGCGCTGTTGCTCCCAATCTTTCGTCACTGGCAAAAACCGCCCGAGGTTAGGGAACTCTCGGAAAAGGAGAACCCGGATGAACCCACAGCCGAGCGTCCGTTTTGACCGAAGGGCCGCAATCTGGATTGGGTGGTCGTCTCAGCAAAATGGTATCAATTGACTTGAATTCCAGCGCCAATTACCACGGTTCCAAGGGCAGGTTTTCCGGAAAGGGAATTGAATGAAAGTATTGGTCCCCGTCAAACGCGTTGTCGACTACAACGTCAAGGTTCGAGTTCGAGCGGACGGAAGCGGCGTGGAACTGGCCAACGTCAAAATGTCGATGAACCCGTTCGACGAAATTGCCGTCGAAGAAGCATTGCGCCTGAAGGAAGCGGGAACGGCTACAGAAGTGATCGTTGTTTCCATCGGAACACCGCAATGTTCGGAAACAATTCGCACTGGCTTGGCCATGGGCGCGGATCGCGGAATTCTTGTAAAATCCGACCAAGGCGTGGAACCGCTGGCCGTCGCAAAAATTCTGAAAGCCGTAGTTGAAGCGGAACAACCGGGACTGGTCATTCTCGGTAAGCAGGCTATCGACGACGATTGCAATCAAACCGGCCAGATGCTCGCGGGATTGCTCGGGTGGGCGCAGGGCACATTTGCCTCCAAGCTTGACATTAAAGAGGGAGATATTGACGTCACGCGCGAAGTTGACGGTGGCCTCCAAACCATAACGCTCAAGATGCCAGCGATCATCACGACTGATTTGCGTCTCAATGAACCACGATACGCATCACTGCCGAATATTATGAAAGCAAAGAAGAAACCGATTGACGACAAATCGCCCGAGGATTTCGGCGTCGACGTAAGCCCAAGATTGAAAATTTTGGAAACCAGGGAGCCCCCGGCCAGGGAAGCTGGAATTATGGTTTCCTCAACAGCGGAATTGGTCGATAAATTGAAAAACGAAGCGGGAGTGCTGTGATGACTACTTTGCTTGTAGCCGATGTCATCAAGGGTCAGCTCGGGGACGCCACCGCAAAGGCGATGACCGCCGCGATCCAACTGAACGAACCGGTACATATCCTCGTTGCAGGTAAGGATTGCGCCACTGCGGCGAATGCTGCGTCACAATTGGATGGCGCAGCCAAAATCTTGCATGCTGACAGCCCGCTTTATGACCATCAAATTACCGAACCGATGGCGTCTTTGATTACAAGTATTGCCGGCGATTATTCCGCGATTGTGTCCAGCGCTACGACCACCGCCAAAAACATCATGCCGCGGGTCGCCGCGCTTTTGGATGTTATGCAGATATCAGAGATCACAAAAGTGATTTCACTCGACACTTTTGAACGTCCGATCTATGCCGGAAATGCAATTCAAACCGTTCAATCCACAGATGCAACGAAGGTTATCACGGTCCGTACTGCTTCTTTCGCCGCTACGCCTGGCGGGGGATCGGCAAATGTAGAAATGATCGAGCCGTCGGCGGAGCCGGGTCTTTCAGCATTTAAAGATGAACATGTCGCGAAATCCGATCGCCCGGAACTGACCGCAGCGAAGATCATCATTTCCGGTGGACGCGGAATGCAGAATGGTGAAAACTTCGACAAGCTAATCGAGCCAATTGCAACTCGCCTGAACGCAGCAATGGGAGCATCGCGCGCTGCAGTTGACGCCGGATTCGTACCCAACGATTGGCAAGTTGGACAAACCGGCAAAGTCGTGGCGCCGGAACTCTACATAGCTGTTGGCATATCCGGTGCGATCCAGCATTTGGCCGGGATGAAGGATTCCAAAGTGATCGTTGCCATTAACAAGGACGAGGAAGCGCCTATATTTCAAGTCGCGGATTACGGGCTTGCTGCCGACTTGTTCAAGGCGCTGCCGGAACTGGATGACGAGCTGGCAAAAGCTGGCCTTTGATCGACAAGATTAATTTTGCGCATTGCGAGGAAACTTGCCGTGAAAATCGAAAAAGTAGGTGTAATTGGCGCCGGGCAGATGGGCAATGGAATTGCGCATGTGTGTGCGCTTGCCGGGCTCGAGGTACATCTTAACGACGTATCGGAAGACAAGATCAATGCGGGCCTGGCGACAATCAACGGCAATATGGCGCGCCAGCTGAGCAAAAGACAAATCGACGAGGAATCCCGTCAATCCGCTCTTGTACGCATAAGACCGGCTCCCGAGCTCTCACAGTTCAACACTTGTGACCTCGTCATAGAGGCCGCAAGTGAGGATGAGGATGTCAAAAGAAAGATTCTCACGGCGCTTTGCCCTCATCTCAAACCAGAAGCATTAATAGCGACCAATACATCGTCAATATCAATCACCCGGCTTGCTTCTGTAACGGACCGCCCGGAGCAGTTCATCGGGATTCACTTCATGAACCCTGTCCCGCTTATGCAGCTGGTTGAAGTGATCCGGGGCATTGCAACAGCGGATGAAACATTCAAGACATCGCAGGAGTTCATTCAGCGGGTTGGCAAAACAGCTACAGTGGCTGAAGATTTTCCGGCGTTTATCGTCAATCGTATTCTGCTGCCGATGATAAACGAGGCAATCTACACCCTGTACGAGGGAGTGGGCTCAGTCGAAGATATCGACACTTCCATGAAGCTGGGCGCCAATCATCCTATGGGGCCCCTGCAACTGGCTGATTTTATCGGACTGGATACTTGTCTGTCTGTTATGCAGGTCCTGCACGAAGGTTTGGCGGACTCGAAATACCGGCCGTGTCCACTTCTTGTAAAATATGTGGAAGCCGGTTGGCTCGGCCGCAAGGTGAAACGCGGATTTTACGATTACAGGGGTGAAAATCCCGTTCCAACGCGATAATCCCCTGGAACTCACCCACGCGGCTAATTCAGAACGATATCGCC